>NZ_JBHVPG010000012.1:0-93806 GCF_042887545.1 Streptomyces sp. NPDC057939 | reverse complement strand
GTGGTGGTGGTGGCCCCCCCCCCCCGCGGGGGGGGGGGGCGGGGGGCGCGCCCCCCCCCGTTCACCCCCGGGGGGGGGGGGGCTCCCCGCCCGCCCCCCCCCCCCCGGCACTGGTGTGTGAGCCGTCGTCGGCTCCGCAGCCCCTAATCCTCAGCGGCGACAGCAGATGCGCTGTCCTCCAAGCGCTGGCGGATCGCGGCGTACTTCTCTGGCCCCCACTCGGGCGAGGCGGCTAGTTCGGCCTCCACCCAAGCGTCGATACTTGCGTTCAGTTCCTCATCGTACGTGTCCATGTGACTACCCCCTGGCAACACACCAGGTCAGGACTACCTGGTTGTGTAAGTTCACTGGCACCAGTGGCAGGAGCTGTAGCCCACGCTCAGGAACACGGGCACGTCGCGCCGGCGTGCCTCTTCGAACGCCTCCGGCTCCCAGGGCCGCCAGTCGACGGGGTTGTCGGCGTGCTGGAGGAGGTACGGGGACGTGGCGTGCGCGAGTCGGTTGGACATGTGCACATCCTTACGCACCCCACCGCGCCCCGCGCGGGTGCCACGAGGGGACGGCGGGGCGGAGGGGACGGGCGGGGCGGACGGGACGGTTGCCCACCGGTGTGATCGGTTGTACGCCAACTCCCTCTGAACTAGCTCAGATTCACTCGCGTTCGGGATCGTCGCGCAGGACACTTGGCGCACGTTTGCGGAGCTCTCCGAGGAGGATGCCGATGCGGGACAGCCATCGTGTCGAGGCCGAGGGCCTGCTGGCCCGGGCCGTCGACGAGGAGGCCCGGCGCGGCGTGGCGGGCACGCCGCTGCCGCCGGCCGACAAGGAGGCGCTGTTGGCGCGCGGGCTGGAGGCGCTGGACGGGATGGCCGCGGTGGCGGCCGAGGAGTACGGGGCGTACGTCCGCGCGCTGGACGAGGCCGCGGCCGGTGACCTGTCCCTGGGGGAGGCCTTCCGGCGGGGCAACACCTCGACGGCGCTGCTGGTGACGGCGGTCGCCGCCGTTGCCGCCGCGGGCGCGGACCTGGCCCTCGGGGTCCCGTCCGGGACGGCGCTGAGCGCGGGACTCGTCGTGGGCGTCGCGGGGGCGGCCACGACCGTGGCGAAGGTGACGGCGCTGCACGTACCGGCCGCGAACCGGCGCGCCGGCGCCGCGGGCCGCCCGGGCGGCCCTGAGCAGCTGCGGCTCCAGTGGCTGTCGGTGCTGGAGGTGCGCGGGGTACGTCCCTTCCTGGAGCGGGAGCGCGCCGCGGCGGCGGCCGTACGGGTCCCCCCGCGCGGCCGGGCCACGATCGGCGCCGGAACCGCGGCCGGGGCCGGCTCGGCGGCGGGGGCGAACGGCTCCGGCACCGGCACCGGCCCGAGCACCGGACCGGGTACGGGAGCCGGTTCGGGAGTCGGCCGCACGGGCCTCGGGGTCGGGGCGTCCCTCGGCAAGCAGCCCGCCGGCGGGGTCGCCCCGCTGCGCGGCACGGACCGCAGCGCGGAGGCCCGCCGGCGCAGCATGCTGGAGCAGTCGTTCGGGCAGCTCCCCGACTCCGGGGCGCTGTTCACGGGCCGGCGCGCGGAGCTGACCCGGATCGCGCAGTGGGTGCAGGCGGCCCGCGCGAGCACCGAGACCCGGCCGGTGGTCGTGGTGCTGCACGGCGAGCCCGGATCGGGACGCACGGCCCTGGCGCTGCGGGCGGCGCACGCGCTGCGGGACCAGTTCCGGGGTGCGTGCCTGGTGGACCTGCGGGGCGGATCGGCGGCGCCGGAGGCCCCGCTGCCCACCCGGGAGGCCCTGCTGCACCTGCTGAACCGGCTCGGCGCCCCGCGCGAGCAGCTGCTCTTCCGGGAGGGGGCCTCCGCGGACCAGCAGGTGCGCCGGCTCGGCGAGCTCTACCACCAGCACCTGCGGGGGCTGCCGGTGACGGTGGTGCTGGACGACGCGGTGGACGCGGCGCAGGTGCGCACGCTCGTGCCGGAGCGCTCCGAGAGCCTGGTGCTGGTCACGGCGCGGGAGCCGCTGGAGCTGCCCGAGGACCTGTCCGCGTGGGTGCACCAGCTGCCG
The DNA here is from genome assembly GCF_042887545.1 of Streptomyces sp. NPDC057939. NCBI lineage: Bacteria > Bacillati > Actinomycetota > Actinomycetes > Kitasatosporales > Streptomycetaceae > Streptomyces > Streptomyces sp. NPDC057939. Next base: position 91,753 of record NZ_JBHVPG010000012.1, on the reverse strand, counting down.
GTGGCGCGGCTGGCGGGGCCGGAGGCGGCCCAGGTGCTGCGGGAGGGGGCGCGGGCGGCGGGCGAGGCCGCGCCGGGCCCGGAGGCGGAGGCGGGGCTGTTGGAACTGGGGGCGGGGCTGCCCCTGGCGCTGCGCGTGCTGGCCCCGCTGGGGGCGGCGCGGGCCTCCGACAGCGGGGACGGCTCTCTGGAGCACGCCCTGGACCTGGCCTACGTACGGTTGCCGCAGGAGCGGCGCCGGCTGCTGCGGCGGCTCACGCTGGCCGGGCGGACCTCGCTCGGCGCGTCCGCCGCGGCGGCCCTGACGGGCTCGGACCGGGCGGAGGCCGGGCGGCTGCTGCGCGAGCTGGCGCAGGCGGGCCTGCTGGACCTCGTGCGCGGGGAGCGGTACCGGATGCACGACGCGGTGCGCGCGTTCGCGGCGGCGCGGCTGGCAGCGGACGAGGACAGGGCGGAGGCGGCAGCCGCCCAGGAGCGGCTGATCCGGGACTACGCGCAGCTCGCGGACTCGGTGATCCGGATGGTCGACGGGAAGATGTCGACCCGGGCGAACCACTTCGGTGGGCACGGCTTCGCCTCCCTGGACGCGGCGCTGCGCTGGCTGGACGAGGAGTCCAGCTTCATCACGGCGGCCCTGCGGCACGCGCAGGACGTGGACCAGCAGGCGGTCCTGGACCTGTTGGGCGCGCTGTGCGACTTCTGTCTGCTGCGCGGGGACCTGTACCGGCTCGGGGAGATCAACGAGCTGACGCGGGCCGTGGACGAGGGGCGGGTGGCGCGCTCGGTGCAGTGGCGCACCGGTATCGCGGCGCGTCAGCTCGGCGAGCTGGACAAGTCGCGCACGACGCTGACCTCGCTGGTCGACCAGTACCGGGAGGCCCGGCAGGAGGCGGGGGCGGGAATGGCCCTGGTCTCGCTCGGGATCACCCTGCACCACCAGGGCAACCTGCCGGAGGCGGCGACCCGCATCCGGGAGGCGCTGGCCCTGCAGGAGGCGCCGGAGCTGGCGGGCGACCGGGCGTGGGGGCTGCACGCGCTGGCGGCGGTGGAGCGCGACCGGGCGCACCTGGCGGAGGCGCTGGCCCTGCTGGAGCGTTCGCTCGTGCTGCACCGGGAGAACGAGAGCGTGCACGGCGAGGCGTGGGCGCACTTCCAGCTGGGGCAGGTGCACCTGCGGCTCGGTGACGTGCCGCGGGCCGAGGCGGAACTGAGCCGGGCCCTGGACCTGTACGGGCGCACCAGGGACGACCGGGGCCGGGCGTGGGCGCTGACCCAGCTGGGCCGGGCCCGGGTGGTCGACGGGGATCCCGGTCCGGCGCAGGAGCGGCTGCGCGACGCCCTGGCCCGGCACCGGCTGGCGGAGGACACGCGCGGGGAGGCGTGGACGCTGTACTACCTCGGGCAGGCGCTGGAGGAGGGCGGTGAGCGGGACCGGGCGGTCCGGGAGCTGGAGCGGGCGCGGACGATGTTCTCGCGGATGCGGGACGTGTACGGGCTGGCGCACGCCCGGCACCACTCGGGCCGGGTCACCCGCGACCAGCGGGCGGCGCAGACGGGGAACCTGCGGAACTCGGGCTTCGCCCGTCAGCTGCTGATGGACGCGCGGGCCGATTTCCGGCGGATCGGGCTCGCCCACGGCGAGGCGTGGACCTGCCTGGAGCTGGCGGTGGTGGACGCGGGCAACGCGCGGACCTCGCAGGCGGTGGGCCTGTGCGAGGAGGCGGCCCGCCTGTTCGTCTCGTACGGGGACCTGCGCGGCGAGGACTGGGCCCGCTTCCTGCGGTGCACGCTACTGCCGTACGCGGACCCCGCGGACCCGGACGAGGCGCGGGCCGAGCTGTCCGGCCTGGTGGCGGCCCCGCATCCGCTGCGCGACGGGCGGCTGGACGACTGCCTGGAGACGTACGGGGTGATCCTGGGGCGGGGCGTGGACCCGGCGGAGGGCTGGCAGGCGTGGCGGTTGGGCATGGTCCCGAACCTGCGCTCGCGCGAGGTCATGGGGGTCCCGGTCCCACCGCCGGCGTGACAGCCGCCGACCGCGACCGCCCGGCCGCACGGAAGCGGAACCGACCGGCCCCGCCCGCACGAGCGGGTCCGTACGGCCGCACCCCGTCGGCGGATGTCATGCCGACCGGGACGCGCCGGCCCACCGCCGCGCGGGACGCGCCGCCCCACCGGTTGCTCCGGGCGGGGCGGCGTTCGTGTGCGGGTGTCAGCCCGTGCTGTCCGGCTTGGCCGTCGGCGTGGCCTTCGGGCCCGCGGCGGCCGGCTCCGGGGTCTCCTGGAAGTCCACCCGGCCCATGTGGCGGTTCATCGACTTCATCAGGAACCACACGCCGAGGGCGAGGGCCGCGAACACGATGAAGCCGAGGATTCCGGGGGTCACCTTGTTCTTGTCGAAGGTGTCGCCGGCCAGGGGGAGGAGCTGGGTCAGGGCTGACTGCGTAGCGCTCATAGCTACGCATTCTCCCGGATGCCCGCGAAGAGGTCGGACTCGGGGAGGGAGGTGTCGACGAACGACTTCGCCAGCTCGTACTCCTCGGTGGGCCAGACCTCCTTCTGGACCTCCATCGGGACGCGGAACCAGCCGCCGTCCGGGTCGATCTGGGTGGCGTGCGCGATGAGGGCCTTGTCACGGATCTCGAAGAAGTCCGCGCAGGGCACGTGCGTGGTCAGGGTCCGCTCGGTGCGCTCGAACTCCTTCCAGCGCTCCAGCCACTCCCCGTACGGCGATTCCAGGCCGCGCGAGAGGAGGGCCTCGTGGAGGGCGACGGTGCGCGGCTTGTTGAAGCCCTGGTTGTAGTAGAGCTTCTGCGGCTGGTACGCGGCGCCGTACTCGGCCTCCGGGAACTTCTCGGTGTCGGCCGCGCCGTCGAAGGCCACCATCGTGATCTTGTGGGTCATGATGTGGTCGGGGTGCGGGTAGCCGCCGTTCTCGTCGTAGGTGGTGATGACCTGCGGCTTGAAGGCGCGGATCTTCTTCACCAGCTCGCCGGCGGCCTCCTCGACGTCCGCGAGGGCGAAGCAGCCCTCGGGGAGCGGCGGCAGCGGGTCGCCCTCGGGCAGGCCCGAGTCGACGTAGCCGAGCCACTCCTGGTCGATGCCGAGGATCTCGCGGGCCTCGTCCATCTCCTTGGCGCGCACCTCGTGGATGTTCTCCTCGATGTACTTGTCGCCCTGGAGCTTGGGGTTCAGGACGGAGCCGCGCTCGCCGCCGGTGCAGGTCACGACGAGGACGGGCACCCCCTCGGACACGTACTTGGCCATGGTGGCCGCGCCCTTGCTCGACTCGTCGTCGGGGTGGGCGTGGACGGCCATCAGTCGGAGCTGCTCGGTCAAGGCGGGATCCTCTGTGATTCGGCGCGACGGTCGGCTTCTATAGTGACCGAACGGGGGGTCGGAAAATTCCAACGGGTGCCTCACCCTCCCCACTGAGAGGAACGATCATGGGCGCGGTGCGCGAAGGGCTCCCCGAAGGCCGGTACGGCCGGTCCGAGGACGAGCGTGCGGACCGCAGGCTCAAGGTGGTCGGTTCGGTGCTGGGCGTCGGGCTGCTGGCCGTGGTCGGCTGGATCGGCTGGGACTACGTCGGCGGGCAGAGCGTCAGCGCCGAGATGATCAAGTTCCAGATCCTGTCGGACACCGAGGTCAAGGTGCACCTGGAGGTCCGCAAGGACGCCGGGGTGACCGGTGTCTGCACCCTCAGCTCCCAGGACGAGGAGCACGGCGAGGTGGGCCGCGCCGATTTCACGTTCCCGCAGCGCGACACGCGCGTGGACGAGGTCGTCACCCTGCGGACGACGGGGCGCGCGACCGCGGTCGAACTGGTCGGCTGCCAGACCGCCGCGACCCCTGCCGGCTGACCCGGGCCCGCTCGAACGCCCCGCCTTCGGGACCGGATGCCCGGCGGGTATCCGGAACGCGATGACACACTTCACCCACCGGGTGTCCTCCCCCTTTTCTTCCCGAATTGTTAGGCTCGTGGTTTCGCCCGCCGCCGGCGGCTTGTATTCCCCTGTACCGACGAGGAGCACCCGTGACCCAGACGAGCGATAACGTCACCTGGCTGACGCAGGCGGCGTATGACCAGCTGAAGGCCGAGCTGGACTACCTCTCTGGTCCCGCACGCACGGAGATCGCCACGAAGATCGCAGCCGCCCGCGAGGAGGGCGACCTGCGCGAGAACGGCGGTTACCACGCGGCCAAGGAGGAGCAGGGCAAGCAGGAGCTCCGCGTGCGCCAGCTCACGCAGCTCCTGGAGAAGGCCAAGGTCGGCACCGCTCCCGCGTCCGACGGCGTGGCCGCTCCCGGAACCCTGATCACGATCGCGTTCGACGGCGACGAGGACGACACCCTGGAGTTCCTGCTCGCCTCCCGCGAGTACGCGTCGTCCGACTTCGAGACCTACTCCCCGCAGTCCCCGCTGGGCAGTGGCGTGAACGGCAAGAAGATCGGCGAGGACGCCCAGTACGAGCTGCCGAACGGCAAGCAGGCGACCGTCCGGATCCTGGCGGTCAAGCCCTTCAACGGCTGAGTCCCCCGCACGCGCACGCGCGCGAGAGCCCCCGCCCGGAACGGTCCGGACGGGGGCTCCCGCACGTGCGGCGGCCTCAGACGGTCGCCGAGCGGTACTTGCGGACCGCGAGGGTGCGGAAGACCACGATGATCAGCACCGACCAGAGGACGGACGCCAGCACCGGGTTCTGCATCGGCCAGGCGTCCGCGACGGGGTAGCCCTCCGGCAGGTTGCCGAACAGTTCCCGGGACGCCTGGACGGTGGCGCTGAAGGGGTTCCACTCCGCGATGTGCCGCAGGAAGGTCGGCATGTTGTCGGAGGGGACGAAGGCGTTCGAGATGAACGTCAACGGGAAGAGCCAGATCAGTCCGCCCGAGGTGGCCGCTTCCGGGGTGCGCACCGACAGGCCGATCAGGGCGCCGATCCAGGAGAAGGCGTAGCCGAGCAGGAGCAGCAGGCCGAAGCCGGCGAGGACCTCGCCGATGTTGGTGTGGGTGCGCCAGCCGACCAGCAGGGCCACGACCGCCAGGACGACGAGGGTGAGCGTGGTCTGGACGAGGTCGGCGAGGGTGCGGCCGGTGAGGACCGCGCCGCGGGCCATCGGCAGTGAGCGGAAGCGGTCGATCAGGCCCTTGTGCATGTCGTCCGCGATGCCCGCGCCCGCGCCGGCCGTGGCGAAGGTGACGGTCTGGGCGAAGATGCCCGCCATCAGGAATTCGCGGTAGTCCGCCGGGGAGGTGCTGCCGCCGACGCTGATCGAGCCGCCGAACACGTAGCTGAACAGGACGACGAACATCACCGGCTGGATCACGCCGAAGATGATCATCTCGGGGAAGCTGATCCAGCCATGTCGTCACTCTTGCAGCTCGCGCCATCGCCACGTTCTCCCAGGTCAGAGGCAGTGAACTCCGGGTCGACCGCCCCGGTCACCAGCATGTGAGGGAGCCGGTAGGAGGGCGGCACAGGCGCAGCCGGGTAGCCCTTCAGTGCCTCCAGGGCGGCTTGGTACTCCCCCACGCTCTGCCAGTGGTGCACGCGCCGGTACAGCGTCGTGTAGCCCCGTCCGTCGATCCTCTCGGACCCGCTGTACTCGTTCCACGGCTTCGCGGTGCGCAGCTTCTCCAGCATCACGTCGAAGGCGCCGCGTACGTCCTTCCACTGTCGAGTCCCCGACAGGATGTTCTTGACCTTGTCCCACATCTCGTCCGTCAGGTCCGTAGGCACCGGAGTGCCGGTCTCGCGGTGCCACTCCGTGATCGGGTCGACCAGGCCCTTGTGCCGGGGCACTCCCTTGTCGGTGATGTGCACCTGGATGTCGAGGAGGTCCATCAGGTCGAGCTTCTGCGTCATGGTGAAGTCGCGGGCGGTGTCGATGTTCTCCACGGCCTTGAGGAGATCCCTGGCGCGGTCCTCCTGGGCCTCCGCCTCCTCCAGCCACTCGGCGACGCGCTCCTTCTCCTCCGCCAGCTCGTCTTCCTGGGCCGTCAGCTCCGCCTTCAGCTCCTCGACCAGCTTCGCGTCGTCCTGGTCGAAGTCGTCCTCATCCACCGAGGCGAGGAGCAGGGCGATCTTCTTCTTACGCACCTTGCGCTTCTTCTCGATCTGCATGTCCAGCTCGGACAGGCGGCGACGGTAGGACGCGGCACGGTCGGGGACGGTGCCCAGCCAGCTCTCTACCAGCTCATACAGCTTGGCCTTGTTGTTCAGCAGGCCCTCGATCTCGGACCAGACAGCGGCGTCGACCTCATCGACCGGCAGTTCCCAGCAGTCCTCGTGTCGGTCGGTGAGCTGGTTGCCCTGCCTTCCGGCCATGCACCGGTAGTAGCGGCCTGCCGTGTTGATGGCACGGCCTTCCGTGACAGACGCGCCGGTCCGATGTGCGCCACACACGGAGATCAGACGGTTGGAGAGCAGGTACTTCGAGGCCGCCGCGCTCCGCGTACGGGAGGAGCGCTTCAGGTAGGCGAGCACGGCTTCCGCGCGCTCGTCCTCCAGAACCTTGGGGACGTCGATGCGGAAGGTGGTGGTGATCTCCTCGCCGTCCTCGTTCTGGCCGGCGAAGTTGAACTCGACGTAGCCCTTCAGGCTGGCCTTAATCCGGCCCGAGAGGTTGCCGCCCTCCCAGGGCTTGCCCTGTCGGGTGAGGAAGCCCTGCGAGTTCAGGTGGCGGGCCGCATCCTCGCGAGTCACGGGCTCAGGCGAGTCAAGGACATAGTCGGCGAAGGCTTCGACCTGCTTGACCTCGGCCGGGTTCAGGACGGGCTCGCCGTCCTCGTTGAGCTTCACACCGAAGGGGGGCTCGCCCAGCGGCCAGCCACCGGCCGCGAGCTTCGCCATCCGACCGCCCATGGTCCGCTCAAGGATCAAGGCGTGCTCGACCTCGGCCATGTAGGCAAGAAGGGAGAGCTGGATGCCGAACATGTCGTCGTTGGAGTCGAGGCGGCCATCCGCGGTGACGATCCGGACGCCCTTGTCGCTGACGTCGTAGACCCAGCGGTGGATGTTCTTCATCGTGCGGCCGATGCGGTCCAGCTTGCCGAAGATCACCAGGTCGATCCCGCCGGCCATGATGTCGTCAGTCATGCGGTCGACATCTTCACGATTAGCCAGCTTGCCGGACACACCACCGTCCACGTACAGGTCGACTATCACGTGCGGGATGTGACGAAGGTAGGCGGAGAGCCAGTTGCGGCACTGCTCCTCCTGCGCCTTCAGGCCGTAGCCTTCGAGCTGCTGAGCCGTGGAAACGCGCAGGTAGATAGCTACCCGAAGGACGTTCTGAAAGGTCTTCTGTCGGGGCAGGGTCCGCCGCACCATCACATGCTCCTTAGATACAAGAAACCCCCGAGCACCAGCTCGGGGGTCTTGCGCTGCGTGTAAGTATGAGTGTAAGTCGTTCAGTCTTTCTTGGGCAACGAGCTAATCAACAAGCGTGCAAGTCGTGCTCGCTCAGCGTCTGACCACTCGACCTTCCGCCACCTGGATGAAGTACTCACGGAGCCACCCGCCCATGCTTTTCAAAGGCGGCGTGAGTCACGGGCATCTGCTCGGCGAAGTGAGCCTCCATCTGCTCGGCCACCATCTCGATCTCCCGGAGCGGGAAGCTCGGGACCTTGGAGTTCTCCTTGCTCGTCCGCAGGCTCAGGAAGTGCATCAGCGAGCGGGCGTTACAGGTGGCGAAGAACGAGGTGTAGATGCCTACCGGCAGAACGTTGCGCGCCACCTCGCGGGCGACGCCGGCGCGAAGCTGGACCTGGTACGAGGACCAGGCGTGACGGTAAGACTCCTTCGCCACACCCGAGGCGACCATCCACTGAAGGTCAGTGCCGGCCTCGAAGGTGTAGGCGCCGGGCTTGCCCGTCTGGACCAGCTTCCGTTCAGGCGGCGGCAGGTAGAACACGGGGTTCAGCTCTTTGTAGCGCCCGGACTCTTCGTTGTAGCTCCAGCCCGCCCGGTGGCGGAAGAACTCCCTCGCCACGAAGATCGGCGCCTCGATGTAGAAGCTGAACGAGTTGTGCTCGAACGGGCTCCCGTGCCGGTCCCGCATCAGGAAGTTGATCAGGCCCCTGGTCGAGCCTTGCGCGTCTACGGCCTCCGCTCCGAGCGTGCTCACTCTCGCGGCCTGGGTGACGTCGTAGTCCATGGCGCTGGTGCGTACGGCCTTGACGGTGACATCTGAGCGGATGGTGATCACGGTGCGACGTCCTTCGTGTGGTGTGCGGCGGGAGTCTTGAGGGCCGGCGCCTGAGCGGGCGAGGCGAGCAGCAGAACGAACAGCAGGGCAAGGGCAAGGACCATGGAGACCCAACAGGCGCTCCGTCCGACTATCACACTCATGCCGTGAGCACCTCTTCGTAGGCGCGGCGGGACATGCTCGTCATGTGCCACGCACTGAAGTCGCACTCGTAGACGCGACCCTCGACCTTCAGGCCGCGACGCGTGCCCCTGACGTCAGCCCGGCGGGTCCGCTTCGCCTGCGCCCGGCCCATGGCCTTCTCGGCGTCGCCTCGGGAGTCGAACCCACGCTTCTGGCCGCAGTTGCAGTGCGTCCAGTCGACGGTCTTGAAGCTCATCTCGGTCATGCTCCTTACTTCTTGCTCTTGGTCTTCGGTGCGTCCTTCACGAACTTGTCGCAGGCGCATCCGTCGAGGTGGCACTGGCCACGACTGGCGCCAACCGATGAGTGCATGAACGGGGGGTGACCACACCGCGGGTTGTAGCAGTAGCCGGGCCAGCCGGCCTTTCCGTCGTGGTTGGCGAGGGCGATGCCCGAGGACGTCAGGGGGATGACTCGCCCCGTACCGCCGAAGCTCATCTTCTTGGCGAAGGCTTCCGCTTCAGCGGTGGAACCGAAGGGCCCGTAATTCAGGCCCTTCGATCCGTCTGCCCATCGGTGCGTGAGGACCCAGAGGTCTCGCATCTGGAGGATGGCCCCCATCTCCTTCAGCAGGGCCTTGGCCATCTGGTCGGGAGACTCGAAGGTCGGGTCCACCAGGATGTCGACGACCGCCTGGTACTCGTGCTTCCGAGGGGTGATCCTCATGCAGTGCACTCGGGGCAGGAGTGACGCGGTCGGTTCGGGTGGGCCGGGCAGATCACCGTCACCTCGTAGGTGTGGCCCTCACCTTCGGGGTCCTCGCGCATCTCCTGCGCGATCCCCTCCCCGATCCGCCGACCGGCCTCGCCGTGCAGCCGGTCATAGAAGCACTCGCCATCCTCGAAGACGCCATACTCGACGCTCACTTGCCGTTCCCCTCTCAGTCAGTACGTCTATCACACTCACGCCGCAGCGTAGTAGCGATCTGCCAGCGTGGTGACGCCCAGCAGCCGGTCACGCAGGTCTTCCAACGTGCCGTCGTTCATCAGGGTGGCGTCGAACTTCCAGTTCCGGAGACCGATCTCCGAGACGTACGGAAGGCCGTGCTGATCCTTCGCGGGCCCGACTCCGGGGCGGTCGATCCAGATGACCACACCACCGCGGCTTTGGATGGCTCGCGCCTCGTTGGGGAAGCGGACGTCACTCACGACCAGGGCCTCACGCTCGGGCTCGTGGTCCTTGAAGAGGGCGTTCACCCAGACGTCTTCGCCCAGTGTCACGCGACCGGCGTCGGACCCGGTGGTGTGCAGCAGGCGCCGCACCTCGGGGAACTTCTCCTTCGCCCCCTCCCACCCGTACGCGGCGATCAGGTTCACCAGGCGGTAGGGCGGGGTGTCGGGGTGGGCCGGGACGAGGGGGTTCTGGCGGAGCAGGAAGTCCTTCAGTCGGTCAGCGAAGGCGTCCCGCCTCCAGCCTCCCTCGACGAGGGCCTGGGCCGCCGAGTCCTTGCCGGACCGGGCGAAGCCCGCGAGTCCTACCAGTAGCGCGTCAGTCATCGGTCACACACCTGCCAGTTCTTCAAGCTCGATCGGGGACAGGTCCACGTACGGCTCACCGCCGAGCGTCACCTGAAGGTGGGAGATCCGGACACAGAGCTTCTCTCCACAGGTTGGGGAAACTCGCGTGCCCTTCGGCAGCTCGCCGAACGCTATGAGCCAGGCGACCCGGCCGGCGGTCTGGTTGTAGCCGTCGTAGCTGAGCTGGCCCAGGCCACTGCTCTTGCAGATTCCGCCGGTCCAGAGCCAGTGATCGTTGGTCCGACTCACTCCGGACCAAAACTTCTCTTCGTCGGTCGAGCCCTCCAGGAACCTCGGGGCCGCGACCTCGGCCACCCGGATGTACTCCCGGATCGGGATGTCCTTACCGACGTGGCCCCATCGGGCGATGCGGGTCTTGTGCGCCATGCACAGCCCGAGCTTTGTCCGGGCCTCGTTCTTGCACTGCACGCCCTGGCTGCTGGTCACATAGCACTTCACTGTTGCGGTCCTCTCACGTGGGGCGGAGCTGAGCGGGTGCCAGGGACTCGAACGCCTGGTGTCTGCCGGTCACCCTTGTCGCACTATCACACCGAGATCAAGAAGTCTCGCGGAATCCGTCGAAGCACTGGATGTACGAGGTGTCGCCGACCTTCGCCCAGCACAGCCGGTGACCGAAGACCTCGCCCCAGTTCTCCCAGCCGGCCGCCTTCTTGGCGCGGGCGAACTTCGTACGGGCGGCCTCGTCGTTCAGCTTCGGGTTGAGGTAGACCACCTGACCCTTGGCAGTCACGTAGTACGAGTAGCCCTTGCCGTTGCCGCGCTTCGCCGCGTCCCAGTAGCAGTTGACCGAGCTGCTGTCGTCGTCCTTGCAAGCCTTGGTCGGGAGCTTCGGGAGAGGGGCCGCGGTGGAGGCCAGGACGACGGACGACCCCGCCGTGATGGAAGTCGTGGGCTTCGGGGAGTCGGCCATGACGCTTGCGAGGGGGGCGACGACGAGGGAGGCGGCGATGATGACGGCGATCTTCATGATTCAGTCCTTCTGAGTGGTCAGGCGGGGGAGGTTGATGGAGCCGGTACGCGGCGGCTGCCAACGGGGCGGCAACTGGTACCGGTAGGCGGTCAGGATGGGAACCTCGTGCGGCTCGGCCACCTTGTTGTCGACCGCTACGCGGTAGACCTCGGCGAACTGGGCGACTGCCCGCTTGACGATCTCGCTGTAGGTCAGGCCCGTGGGGGCGAGGGTCTCGATGGCTCGGGCCAGTTCGGCGTCGACTCGCGCGGCGAGCTGCTTCGGTGCGGTCACAGCCAGTCCACCTCAAGCACCAGCGGGGTGATGTCGCCGTCCTCGTCGATCAGGCCCCGGTCGATCAGGGCTCGGGCCGTCCGCCCGTAGTCACCCTGGAGGGTCCACGCCATGCCGCTCTTGATCAGCGTGGCGAACAGGTCCATCGCGTCGTCGCTGTCCAGCTCGCCCGACTCGTAGCTGATCATGTCGATGACCAGCTCTCCCATGCGACTCATCAGATTCCTTCCGTATGGTGGTGGGGCGGGACGGGGCCGACTTCACTTCGGCCCCGCCCCGTGCTGCGGGTGTCAGATCAGACGGCGAGCGGCGCGGGGATGCGCGCTTCCCACTGACGCGCCAGGTGTTCTTCCTTGGCCGCCTCCTCACGGAGACTGCGGGCCTTACCGAGGGCGCGGTCCCGCTCGTTCTCGAAGAGGTAGCGGGCGCTTTCGAGCTGCCAGTCCGGGTGCTCCGCCTCGAAGCGGTTCAGCGCCTCTTGCTCGATCTCACCCAGCACGCCGTACGCCTTGGCCTCGTACTTGACCCGACCGCCCTGGTCGTTGCGGAATCCGCCTCGGTACGAGGACTCGGACGACCAGTGCATCGTCAGACGCTTCTCGCCGAGGGCGAGCCGCCCCTCCCCGTCCCGAAGGCGCTTCACCACGTGCTCGATGGCGTACTTGCGACCTCGAACCTTGACGAAGCCCAGGTTGGTGTCCCCCTCGAACTGCGGGTCGGTGCTGACCCAGACGCGCCCCTGGATCTCCTCGGCCGGCGAGCTGGAGCGGCCGTTGTACTGGCTGTAGGTCTTGCGCTCGGCCTGGCGGATCTGGATGTAGACCTTGCCGTCCGCGATCTCGTACTCGTACGTCTCGCGCTGGTCGTCGGTCACGGTTCTCTCTTCTCTGTTGGTGGTTGCTACCTGCGTCGGATGGGTGGGTGCCCAGGACTCGAACCTGTGGCGTGTGCCGCTCACCCCGCCTGTCGTCACACTATCACGGTGCACGACTTACACACTAAGGTTAGCCGAAGCGGACCTCTCCGAAGATGGCCACCTGGACGATCACGTCCGCCGTGCCCGCGTCGATGTGTCCGGCATCGATGCCCTGCCAGTCCCGCTCAAGCCAGGACTGCACGATGTAACCGTGGTACTCGCGGTTCACCAGCTCCTGATTCAGGTCCAGGAGCAGGGCGTACGCCCGGCGTATGTCGTCCTTGCTCAGGTAGTGCGTCTCACGGTCGGCCTCGAACCCCTCGGCGGCATCGACGATCGTGTACTCCTTGTCGAAGGGCAGGCCGGCGAATTCCGCGGGGGTCGGTTCGTCGGCCCAGTACGTGATCCCTCCGTACGAGGCGATGTCGATGATGTCCTGGACGTTGTCGTCGGTCACGGCTTCGGTCACGCGGCTGGTCAGTGTGGCGGTCATGCGGCTACCACCTGACGGAGTCGGACGGTGTCGGTCGTGGTGCGGTCGAGGGTGTCCGTGTAGTACTCGTCCGGGTCCTCGCAGACCAGCTCGACGGCTGCCTCTTCCGCCTCGTCGCGGTCCTCGGCCTCGACGTCGACCTCGTACTTGACCTCTTCAATGACGGTCACTCGGTACATGGGCATGTGCTTCTCCTTCAGGGCTGGGGGTGGGTGAGGGGGAGGCGGATCATCGACTGGGCGGTGGTGTAGTCCTTGATCCGGCCGCCGTTCACGCTGAATCCGAAACGTCGATAGAAGGCGCGCAGACGGTGAAGGCCGGAGCCGAACTCGCGCGTCGGGGAGAGGGTCATCGTCACGGCCTGCCTGTCGGCTTCCGCGATGAGCAGTTCCATCACTCGGGTGCCGAGACCCTGCGACCGCAGGTCACGCGGTACGACGATCTTCGAGAGGACGAGGTGGCCGACCGAGTCCACATGAATCCACGTGGTGACCTCGGGTACCTCGGTGGCTATGCGCTCCCGTAGGGGGGCCAGCCAGTCAGGGTCAAGGTTGGTGTATCCGGGCTTGAGCATGGTCGCGCTTTCGGGTTGGGCGGGACGGGGCCGACTTCACTTCGGCCCCGCCCCTACGAGTGGTGGTTAGGCGATGGCTGCGAGGTGGCCCCGGATGTCGGCCTCGTTGAAGGGACGGGGCGAGCGGTTGTCGCCGTCCTTCTCGACGTCGTACTCGTGGGCGTGGGTGTCGTCCCAGTCCTCGCCCTCGACGTGGCCCAGCAGCCACGTGACGGCCGCCTCTTCCTGGCCGGTCAGGTACAGGACTCGGGCGATGACGTCGGCCTCGGTGCAGGTGAACTTGGAGCCGGTGTCGTGCGCGGTCATGCCGTCGCCGAACACGGTGGACAGCTCGGCTATGGCTGCGGGGGCGTTCTCGTGCAGGGTGATGCTCATGCTGTGTCTCTCCTGGGTTTCACTGCTCGCGGGGAGTCCGCGATGGTGGGCGCCGGGGACTCGAACCCCTGGGGTATGCCGTCCGCCCGAGCTGCACGACTATCACGCAGCGGTAAGCAAGAGCTGTCCTTCGATCGGTGCGTTCAGGTGGAGGTTCCCCAGCTCGGAGAAGTGCGCGTCCCGCGCCTCTTCCCAGATCTCTCGGACGCTCTCCCAGGAGACTTCGGCGTTCGCCTGCTGTCCGTACAGCTCGCCGAGTTCCGGGTAAGCGCGCTCCAGGATCGCCTCGCGGTCGGCGTCCGTGTCCTCCCAGTTGAGCTTGTGCGCCTGGTCGACGGCCTCCTCCAGGTTCGCCTCGAACCGTGCGGACTCGCGGTCGGAGTGGTCGGACTCGTCCACGACCGGGTAGTCCAGGAGGGCCGACACGATCCCGGCCGCCTCCAGGAAGGCTTCGGCGAAGGGGGCGATGAGCGGCTCGTACGAGAGGCCCTCGGCCTCGTAGTCGTCGCGGTGGTCGTCGCAGAACTGGGTGTGCGTCTCGACGCCCTCACGCCACCAGCGGGATTCCCCGTCGCACCCCTGGAAGTCGCAGGGCTCGGGCGTCTCGCGGATCTGGACGTAGATGGTGCGCAGGCTGCCGAAGGCCCAGTGGCTCGACGTCCCGTCGATGACATGGTCCTCCGCGGAATCGCCGGCCGCCCCCTGGATCAACGCCAGGGCCGAGTGGTAGTTGGACTCTTCGAGCAGGTCATCCCCTCGCTCGGCCCAGCTCACGAACGCGCCGTGCGTGTCGTACAGGCGGTCGTCCCAGAAGTAGGCGTTGGACGGCGGGGTGAGGCTCTTGACCGCGATCTCGTACAGGGTGTCGTCGTCGAGGGCGTAGCTGATCATGGGCATCCCCTTGTCGGGTGGTGTGGGTGGGTGGTGGGGACTGGCGGCCTTGCCTGCCGTCCCGGCGGGAGCCGGGGACTCGAACCCCCGGTGTCTGCCTGTCTCCCTAGCGACTTGTCGTCACTCTATCACACTGCACTACTTACACACTCTGGCCGGTCACTGAAGCTCAAGCTCGACGTCGGTGTTGTCCGCGTCGAAGTAGTCCAGCTCGAAGCCGCCACCGGTGGCCCGGATGCTGGCCTCCAGCCAGTACTTCACGTCATCCTCGCTGAAGTCCGAGCCGTCCGCCTTGCGCAGGCCCTCGAAGTTGAAGCTCACGGTGACCGTGCCGTTGTACTCGTACTGAAGGGCGGCGAGTCCGATCTCCTCGGCCTTGTCGGAGATTGCAGCCTTGTGGTCGTCCAGGTCGTAGTCGTCGATCAGGTCGCGGAGGAGTTCGCGGGCCTCGACCCGCAGCTTCCCGTACTTCTCCCGAGCGTTGAACGCTTCCTGCCTCTGCTCCTCGACGGCGGACCGGAGGTTAGACACCTGCGCCTGAAGGGCGCCTATCTGGCGCTCCAGCGCGTTGACGGCGTCGGAGGCGGTGAAGGTCTTCTCAAGCGATACTGCGGTCATGTTCTTGCCTCTCTCAGTCACTCTATCACACTCTGTGTAGAGCTAAGCGGGAGTCTGGGGACTCGAACCCCTGATGCCTGCCGGTCTCCCTCGGTGACGTTGTCACTCTATCACACACTGGCCAGCTTCATGAAGATGACGTCCGGAGCGCCGGGCGTCCAGTTGGGCACGCGCTCGGTCTCGATGAACCCGAACTGTTCGTAGTACGACGGCAGGAAGCCGTCAAAGCAGTCGAGGAGGTGGGCCCCCTCACGGAGGGCTGCCGCCACCATCTCGGGACCGCGTCCCTTGACTCGGGAGAACAGGCCGATGGCCCAGCCGTCCGGGGTCACTCCGAAGCCCGACATCAGGTCCTCGGAGAGGTAGTACATCGCGTCGTCGGGCATCTCCGCAGGCTTGGATGTGGCGGCGGCGATCCGAGGGGATGCGACGCGAGCCGAGCGGAGAGCGGCCTTGTAGCGGGCAGAGCTGGTGTGCTGGATCACTGGGGGTTCCTCCGGCGTAGTAGTCACTCTATCACACTTTGAGCGGGCGACCCGGACTCGCACTCGGGTTGTGGCTGCTCTCGCCCTACCGACTACACGTACAGGTAGTCGTCCATCGTTGCTGCGGCGTGGACCTCGGACTCCCACTCGGCACGGATGTCGTCGAGGTAGTCCTGGTACTCCTCGCGCCGGAACTCGGCGAGGTGGTAGGCGCACACGTCATCGTTCTCGTGCGGGCAGTGCTCCCACGGTTCCATCGGGGGGCAGGTGCAGCAGGCCGGGCACATGGGATTCTCTTTCGCTTCGGTGGTGGCTGCTGACGTTGTCACTCTATCACACTTACTGCGAGTCGAGCGCCCTTGCCAGCTCACGGGTCAAGCGCTTCAGGGCAGACTCGTGACGCTCGATGAGCCGCCGGATCTCCGCGACGTCACGGCGTACGCGAGGCTTGCGCACCTCGGCACTGTGCGACTCACGCGCCTTACGGATGGACTCCCAGCGGTTCGTTGCGTCAAGCCAGGCGTACAGCTCACCGCGCTTGACGTAGGACATGGCGCCGAGCGTCTCGATGTGCGGGAAGTCCGCGTGACGCTGGTGCCAGTTGGTGACCGTGGCACGGGAGATGCCCAGCTCACGGGCTATGTCGGCCAGACACAGGTAATCCGTCGCCTTGTCGAGGGAAACGGGCATGGTGTTCCTCCCAGGAACGTAGGGAGGGATGCGTAACGGCACCCCATCGGGCAGGCCGGACCCATGACGGTCCAGCCGGCCTGATGGCAGGCCGGTACGGGGGCGGAGGCAGCGACGCTCATGCGTCCTGGTCTCTCCGCCCCGTCCGGGGTGCACTCGGTAGGCGACATCAGCCGGTGTGTGAACGTATCCCCAGGAACTAGGCACGGCGGTACCTCCCCGATGGGGAGTGACGGCGCTCGTGTCTATGCCGGGCAGTGGTCGAGTTTCGGCGTGCGCCTACCGGGCGCGGTACTTCGGTCTGTTCGTTTGGTACTGCGGTACTGCGGTCCGTTGGGTGGCAGGTGGACTAGGCCCGCCCCCGTTCCCCTGTATCGCAGCGTGTGTGAAGCGTGCGACGTATGAGCGGCCCCCCTGCTTACCTCCTATCCGGTGTGGTTTCCCTTACCGGGGGACCGTTCCAAGGGAACGGGGGGTGTGCAGTCCATCGCTAGACACGTCGCGCCGTAAGAACTCCGGACAGGGCTCACCCGTCCATCTACGCTCCCGTAGCGTCCCGTTGTCCCGCATCCACGGGCACTAGCGGGGACACACCCGGTGGGTTACGTCTGGCGTTCTGATCACACGCACAAGGGACCGCTAGTCGGTGGCCCGACAACCCTCGCTTGCTTCACTCAGTGGCCCGCACGCTCCACACGGTGTGTGTGGTGCGCACTACGGGCCCGGCCCGTATGTGTTGTGCGAGTGATTCGCGTTCATGTCCTGCCTCCCTTACTTGCGTCCGTCGTGCTGTTGATGTGAGTACTCAACCATGCAGCACGACTATCACACAACCCACAGACCCGATCCGGGGTTGGAATCTCATGACCAACAGGGCTCTGACCTGTGGTTATGCAAGGTCTTGTGACGTGGGTCACACGGCCTTTCGATGTCCGAGTTACCCCGTTCTGCACCCACCTCGTTATCTAAAAGTGACCTCCCCTGTGTCCCATCTTGTCCGTATTTCCAGGCTGGTCCGGGCACGACTTACACACTGGCCCGATTCCGGGCCCTGGATAGCTGCGTAAGCGCTGGTCAGAAGGGGTCTGAGTGGCTGTCTCGCGCCCGTTCCCTCTCTGCCTGTCTCTCTGTCCGTCCGTGCCGGGCCGGGCCAGCAGGCGCCTACCTGCGGGCGCAAGGGTGCAGGCTCGAAGGCTTTAGGTCTGAAGGTAAGAGGCGGGGTGGGGGAGGTCCCCTTACGCGCGATTTTGCGGATCGCCTCGTCTTAGCAGCCAAGATCGTGCCACGGTTTCAGGGTCGATCAGGGGTGCCGGCCCGGCGCCCCACCTGCGGGAACGGGCGCCGGATGCCCGCCGAAACCGCCACGATCCTGCGTGCCGACGCGTCAGGGCCGGGTTGCCGGCCCGCTCCGGTTCGACTTCGAGACGACGTGGACAAGGTGGGCGACCGACTGCCTCTCGTAGTGTCCGAGCGGGTGCTGGACCTTGCCCTGGTCGTCCAGCTCCAGGAGCTGAGCGCCGATCTGCGCGAGTTCCTCGGCTTGCCGGCCCGTGACCCGTACGTCCTGGTCGATGAACCCCGCGGCCACGATGATCTGGTCGAGTACTTCCTGGTCGTAGCCGTCAGGCAGCGTCAGGGACTCGGGCGGGACGCGGCGGGCAGCGCAGGAGGCGATGACGTGCGGGGGAGACGAAACGAACCCGCCGGGACTGCGCGACACGAAACCGTCCGCACCTGCGCGGAACGTCGCCGCGACCTCACGGTCAACCGCCGGCCGCGCGAACCTGTCCTCGTACACGTCTGCCTCAGATCTCGTGCTTGGTGATCCAGGCCCGGTGTTCCTGCCTGGCGTAGCCTCGTTCGTTCCCGCTCCAGCATGGAGCATCCGCCGGCAAAGGCCCAAGGGTGCCCTCGTTCAGGAAGTCGTACGTAAGCAGCTCCTCGGCGTAATGGATGGCGTCCATCAACGTGGCCGCCGCCTCGCCGGGATGACCACCATCTACATCGGCGAGCCGGTCCGATGCGCCAGCACGGCGTACGAGGAACTCCCGAACGAGGTGGCCGCCATCGGAGTCCCCCACCAGGATGCCTAGTCGCTGTACCGCGATCAGCTCAGCCAGAAGTGAATCCATGAGCTGAGCTTAGGTAGAGGGAAGCGCCCATCGGGCGGCTTTGCCGCCCCTGCTCGTCAGGTGGCTGAATCTGTGGTGCCCGGTAGGGCACCCCTCCCGCTGGCATCTCTTCGCCGCTGGGTCCAGACCTGCCCGCCGCCGCGAGGCGGCGTGTGACTGGCGTCACTGAAGAGGTCAGGACACAAACCAAGATCATCTTCCGTATATATATGTGTAAGGCGTTAGGCGCCAGGACAGACCGCCAGGCGGTAAGGCCCTTCGGGCCTCCCGGTCGCCTCCTACTGACGTAGTTGAGGCTTGGCAGTTGGGGCGCGAAGCGCCCACTGGCGTAGCCACGTACTTCTCAGATTTCCCCTCGGGTCGACAGCTTCGAGCAGCTACCTGTTCAGGTAGGACGTCGTCGAGGGGCTAGCTTCCACGGCCGGCCGGGGGTGATCGATGCCCCAGTGGCGTGACTCTGACCGACGAGGCCGGCTCCCGAAGGACTGGGAAAGGACCAGGAACCGAGTCCTTCGGCGTGACGGCCACCAGTGCACTGCGCGAGACCAGTACGGCAAGCGGTGCAACGAGCTGGCCACGGACGTGGACCACATCATCGCTGGTGACGATCATCGAGAAGCCAACCTAAGAGCACTCTGCGGATGGCATCACCAGCGCAAGTCATCACAAGAGGGAGCCGCAGCCAGCGCGAAGAAGCGCCGGCAGATGGGGAAGCGGTTCCAGCGAAACGAGGCCCATCCGGGCCTCCTGTAGACCTGACAGCTCCGAGTCCCTCCCCTACTCGTTGAGCGTCAGCCGGCACCCCAGGGCCCTCTCTCCCTCGGGCGGTGCCTCGCCCCCTGGCTCGCTACCCCAGGGGGCTCGACTTCGACGGAAGGAATCCGCGGTGACCACCTGGTCCTGGTTGTGGGTCGGATGGCTCGCGGCCTTCCTGGTTATCGAGGGCAAGGCCCTCTTCAACAAGACATCCGGCGACACCCTGAGCGAGCACGTCTGGAAGTGGTTCTCCACGGCCCGGACCGCCGAGCACCAGGGCCAGCCGACTGGCTTGGTCCGGCTGCGGCGTTTCGCCCTGCTGGCGTTCATGGCCTGGCTGTCCGTGCACTTCCTCACGGGCGGCCTCTTCTGATCTGAAGGAGGTGTGCCCGATGGGCAACCGTGGCCCCGTCCCGAATCGCGAAGACGACCTCGCGCGCCCTCGGTCGCGCAAGGGCACCGATCAGCAGTCCGTGACCAAGGGCGAGATGAAGCCGGTCAAGGTCCCGAACGCGGATCGTGAGTGGCACCCGATCGCGCGCCGGCTGTGGGACTCACTGAAGTCCTCGGGCCAGGCGGACTTCTACCAGAACTCCGACTGGGCGTTCGCCTACTCGCTGTGCGAGGACTTGTCCCACTACAAGAAGTCGGGCAAGCGGAGCGGTCAGATGCTCCAGACCATCTACTCAGCTTTCGAGCGGCTCCTTGTCGCCGAGGGCGATCGGCGCCGTGTGCGGATCGAACTTTCTGAGCCCGAGGACGAACAGGACTCCGCTGCCGTGGTCGCTATCGCCGACTACAAGAAGGAGCTGGGGCTCGCGCAGTGATTCCGGGGAGGTGAGCTATGGCTACCGCGATGCTCACCCCGGAGGAGATCGACCTCCTGGACCCGACCTTCATCGGGCCGACCTGGCAGAAGGACGCTTTCGGGCGCTGGGTCCTGCCGGACAAGACGCTCGGCTGGCAGATCGCCGGCTGGGCTGCTGAGTACCTGCGCTCCGAGGACGGCGGTCCCTGGAAGTTCACGCGCGAGCAGCTCCGGTTCGTCCTTCACTGGTACGCCGTGGACGAGAACGGCCGGTTCACCGCCCGCAAGGGCGTGTTGCAGAGGATGAAGGGCTGGGGCAAGGACCCGCTTCTCGCCGTGCTGTGCCTCGTCGAGCTGTGTGGGCCGTCGCGCTTCTCCCACTGGGACGAGGCCGGCGAACCTGTCGGCGTTCCCCACCCTCGCGCGTGGGTCCAGGTCACGGCCGTCAACCAGTCACAGACCACGAACACGATGGCGCTCATCCCGTCGCTGATGTCCGACCACTTCAAGGCGAAGTACGGCATCAAGGACGGGGCGGTCCTCATCCGAGCCAACGGCGGCAAGTGCCGGCTTGAGGCGGTGACGTCGTCGTTCCGTGCCCTTGAGGGCAAGAGGACGACGTTTTTACCCTGCTCAACGAGACGCATCACTGGGTGCTCGGCAACAACGGGCACAAGATGTACGAGACGATCGACGGCAACGCGACCAAGCAGGACAGTCGCTATCTCGCGATCACGAACGCCTACCTCCCCGGTGAAGACTCCGTGGCCGAGCGGATGCGCGAGTCCTTCAACAAGATCGTCGAGGGCCGCGCGGTCGGCATCGGCTACCTGTACGACTCGATCGAGGCTCACCCGAAGACGCCCCTGACGCCCGAGGCGTTGACGATCGTTCTGCCGAAGATCCGCGGTGACGCGGTCTGGCTGGTGCCGGCCACGATCATCCAGTCCGTTCTCGACACGACGATCTCAGCCAGCCGGTCACGGCGCATGTGGCTGAACCAGATCGTCGCCGAAGAGGACGCGATCTATGGGCCCGAGCAGCTCGCCGACATCCTCCATGAGGGCGCCGTCCTGGCGCCCGGCGACGAGATCGTCATGGGCTTCGATGGCGGCAAGACGGACGATGCGACTTGTTTGGTCGCGGTCCGCGTGCGCGACATGTGCGCCTTCACCCTCGGGGTGTGGGAGAAGCCTGACGGCCCGCGCGGTGACGGCTGGTCCGTCCCTCGGGCCGAGGTCGACTCCTCCGTTCACGACGCGTTCCGCACCTTCAAGGTGCAGGGCATGTATGCGGACGTCGCCCTCTGGGAGTCGTACATCTCCGAGTGGGATGAGACGTACGGCGAGGGCCTGGCCGTGAAGTCGCCGGCCGGGAAAGACCGGATCGGCTGGGACATGCGTTCCAGCCTGAAGGCTTCGACGATGGCGCACGAGCGCCTCATGCGGTCGATCTTCGACCGGAAGCTGAAGTACGACGGTGACCTGACGCTGAAGCGGCACACGCTCAACGCCCGGCGCCGCACGAACAACTACGGCCTGTCCTTCGGTAAGGAATCCCGCGAGTCCCCCCGCAAGGTCGACGCGTACGCGGCGCTCATGTTGGCGCACGAGTGCCTGTACGACCTGCGTGCCCGTGGCAAGAAGGTCCGTCAGCGGACTGGACGCGGCTACTTCATCTAACACTGTGATAGTGGTACAGAAAGGTGGTGAGTGCATGGCCGACACCAGCCCGGTTTCGCTGGCGCGGGAACTCCTCGCCATCCTTGATCGTGACGAGGGCCGGCTGGCCCGGATCGATCGCTTCGTCCAGGGCAAGCACGACGACCCGTACATGCCGGCCCAGGCCGACGACGAGTACAGGATGCTGGCCAAGCGGGCGGTGTCCAACTGGATGCCGCTCCTGATCGGCACCCCGGCGCAGGCTCTGTATGTCGATGGCTTCCGGCCCGGCTCGGACGGTACGAGCCTGCCCGAGGCGCCGGCCTCCCGCTCTCTGGAGTGGTCGCACTGGCAGCGCTCTCGGCTCGACGCCCGCCAGGCCGCGATCTATCGCGGTGCTCTGGCGTTCGGTCACAGCTTCGTCCTGACGGAGAAGACCGCGAAGGGCGTCATATCGAAGGGCCTGTCCGCGCAGCGGACAGCCGCCCTGTACGAGGACCCCGCAAACGATGAGACCCCATATGCGGCCTTGACCATCGTGGCCTGGCCGAAGGACGAGAAGCTCGGCAAGGCCCGGCTGTGGGACGGCAAGCGCGAATACGCGGTGACGTTCCGGACGAAGACCGATGCCGAGGGCATCCGCGTCGGGGCCGGCAAGTTGCACGGCGCGAGCGAGTGCCCGGTCACCAGGTTCGCCGCCTCCGTCGACCTGGAAGGTCGCACGGTCGGTGTCGTCGAGCCTATGATCCCGCTCCAGAACCGCATCAACCAGACCGTCTTCGATCTCCTCGTCGCCCAGACTTACGCCTCGGTGAAGGTCCGGACAGTCACCGGCATGGCTCCGCCCATGCAGACGGAGCCAGTCGTCGAGAACGGCGAAGTCGTCGGCAGTCAGGTCAAGCTCGACGCGAACGGCAACCCGATGCCCGCGCCGGTCTACCACAACGCTCGTCGCTTCCTCTTCGCCGAGGACCCCGATGTCCGCTTCGGCAGCCTGGACGAAACTCCGCTCGGCGGATTCATCGACTCGATCGACATGAGTATCCGGCACTGGGCAGCAACGTCCCAGACCCCGCCTCATCACATGCTGGGGCAGATCGCCAACCTTTCCGCGGAGGCGCTTCTGGCCGCCGAGCAGGCCCTTGCCCGCAAGGTCGCCGAGTTCCAGTCCGTCTTCGGCGAGTCCTGGGAGAGAGTCTTCCGCCTGGCCGCCGAGATGGAGGGCAACACCTCTGCCGCCGACGACTTCCACGGCGAGGTCAACTGGCGCGACATGGAGTCCCGTTCGCTGGCGCAGGCCGCTGACGCCCTGGGCAAGCTCGCCGAGACGCTCGGCATCCCGAAGCGCGCGCTCTGGAAGCGTGTGCCGAACGTGACCCAGCAGGAGTACGAGGACTGGGTCGAGACGGCCGAGGACGACGACTCGGTTGGTCAGCTCGCGTCCGCACTGACGCGGGCCACTCCGTCCGTCACCTCGATCGGATCATCGCCCGGTAGCGAGGTGCTCGCCGCGTGACGTCCGCAGCCAAACAGGCTGAGGCTGATCAGGCGTCCGCCGCCTTCCAGGTGGCCCTCACCCAGATCGGGGCGGGGACCGTCGAGGAGGCGTTGAAGCTGTGGCAGGCAGTCCCCGCGACCGCGAGGGCTGCCCAGTCATCGGCATGGTTGAAGCGGGCCATCACGATGGTGATGACCCGGCGCCGCATGAGCCGTGACCTGGCTCGTGCGTACTACCGCTTGGTGCGCGCTCTGCGCACTGGGACGACGGTGGCCGATCCGTACCATCCGGAGCCCACATACGTGACTCTGGATACCTTGCGTCGCGAATTCGCCGCGCTGGTCGGTGACTCAGAGGATGGCTCCCTGGAGGGGTCTTCGCCTGAGCCCGACCGGGCTGCAGCCGGTTCTGTTGAATCTTCAACCAAACCTCGAGATTCTGTATCGGACGAGGGAGCGCCTGCCCAGGAGGCGGACGACGATCAGATCCTGATCGAGGAGCTGCCGAACCTGCGCGAGGACGAGGAACAGATCGAGCGCGAGGCCGAAGAGGAAACGAGGCTCGTCCTCGAACTTCTCGGGCCGGCCAACCTGGACCGTAAGACCTCGGCTATCGACGAGAGCAAGCCTGCGACGGACGTCGACAAGGCTCGTGAGGAAGCGCACCAGCAGAGCGGCGGCCGGCAGGCTGCGGCGGCTGAGCGCATCGTGAACAACGGTGGCCGCTCGGCGGTGTGGAACCACATGTCGAAGGACCGCCGAGTCCTCGGCTACGTCAGACTTTCGCGCACCGGTACCCCCTGCGGGTGGTGCGCGATGCTCATCTCTCGCGGCTTCGTCCGCAGTGACGCGTACCGCACGCAGAAGGCCGCGGGGCCGACCCTGGCCCAACTGGACTCAGGCGAGTACGCCGATGGCGACAAGTACCACGACAACTGCCACTGCTACGCCGAGCCCGTGTTCGCGCCCGAGCAGTACGACAGCCCCGCTTACACCCTGAACCGCTCCTACGCGGAGCTGTGGCCGAAGGTGACGCGGGGCCTGTCCGGCAAGGCGGCTGTGTCCGCTTGGAGGCGGTTCATCCGCCAGCAACAGAAGGCCGCAGCCCAGGAGGCGCGGCAGTCCACCACAGACGTCCAGGAGGCGTGAGCGTGCCCGAGCAGGAAACCCCCAGCACCGAGACTGAGACCGTTGAGACGCCCCCGGAAGGGGAGCAGTCGACGGAGCAGGAGACCCAGGAGCCGGCCGAAGAGTCGGTCCCTGCGGACGTGCTGCGCCGGAAGCTGACCGACGCGAACGCGGAGGCGGCGAACTACCGCACCAAGCTCCGAGAGGTCGAAGCCCGGTTCGCTGGCGCCAAGACGCCCGAGGAGTTCGAGACTGCGGTCGCCGAGCTGAAGGCGCAGAACGAGGCACTGGAGCGGAAGATCCTGCTCTCCTCGGTGGCTGCGAAGTACGAGCTGCCCGAGGCCCTGGCCAAGCGCCTTACCGGCGCGACCCCGGCGGAGCTGGAGGCCGACGCGAAGGAGCTTCAGAAGCTCGTCTCGCCGCAGGCCCCGGAGTCCCTCGGTGGAGGTCTGACCCCGGCTGACGGGGACGACACCTTCGACCCGGTCAAGGCCGCCCGCGCCGCGCGCAGGCGCGGTTACTGAGCCTTCCTTCCGGCCACGGTGTGATAGTCGTTCACGCCCCAGCCTCCCCCTTCCCAACTGACAGGAGAACCACCCCGTGGCTTACACCGAACACGATGTAGTCAAGCCGGACAAGATCGCCGCGACTGCGGCGGTCGCTCTCGAAGAGAGCCTCGTCGTCCCCGCCGTCTTCCAGCGCGAGGGCATCGACCAGTTCAAGGGCGCCAAGGGCGACGCCATCAACGTGAAGGTCGAGGGAGTCCTCCCCTACCGCACGTACGGATGGCGCAACGACCGCAGCACCGAGATCCAGTTCGACACCTACGCCGAGCGGACCGTCCAGGTCAACTTCGGTGGGGACGTCTACTCGGGTGTGCAGCTCACCGACGAGCAGAACGAGATGGATCTCCAGGGCTGGGCCAAGCTCATGGCCAAGCAGACCGAAGCGGTCGGCAAGGGCCTGGAGTACCAGGCCGTCGACTACCTCCTGAACGCCCCGTACGAGATCACCCTCGGTGGCGCGGTCTCCGGTCGCAGCCTGCGCCGGACCCTGATCCGGGCGCGCGAGGTCATGAACAAGCTCCGCGTCCCGAAGGAGGGCCGCACCCTCCTGATCGGTTCCGGCTGGGAGAACGAGCTTCTCTCCGACGCGGACCTGAACCTCGCGACCAACGTCGGCGAGGCCGAGGCCGTGTCCGCCCTGCGTGAGGCCACTCTCGGCCGCCGGTACGGCTTCAACATCGTCACCTCTGACGAGCTGCCGGCCGACTTCGCCGTGGCGATGGTCTCCAGTGCGTTCATCTTCGCGACGGGCGCCCCGTCCGTCCCGCAGTCCGTTCCCTTCGGCGCCTCGGCCAGCTACAACGGCGTGGCCCTGCGCTGGATTCGCGACTACGACTCGACCCGCCTCATGGACCGGTCGATCGTCAACACGTACAAGGGCTTCCGTACCGTGTCCGACTTCCTGATCGGCCGCGACAACGCGAACCCGAGCCAGGGCTTCGTCTCCGAGCACGAGCACTTCGTGCGCGCGATCAAGCTGGACCTCGACGCGACCGCTGACGTGCTGCCCGACCCGGACGGTCCGGACGCGAAGCAGAAGGAACTGTTCGAGATCACCGGTATCGGTGGCACCGCGGACGGCGCCTCGGTCTAAGGCCAGTCGATGAGTCGGGGCAGAGTGTGATAGTCGTGCACTCTGCCCCTTCTCGCCCCACCGAGCAAGGAGACTCCCGTGGCTTTCGCCACCCTCGAAGACCTGAAGGGGCGACTGGACTGGACGCTGGACGCGGACGAGGAACGGATCGCAGAGAACGCGCTGGAGGACGCCTCTGACCTCGCCACGCACTACGGCCGCGACTGGCCCGAGGCCACCGCCCCCCGCATGGTGCGCACGCTCGTCCTGAAGGCGTGCAAGCGGTACATGTCCAACCCGGACGGATACACCCAGTCGCGAGCAGGCGACGAGACCCTGGCCTGGAACGACAGCGCTGGGGAGAACGCGGGGACCGTCTACTTCACCGACGAGGAGATCAAGCTCCTCGCCGGTCTGGCCGGCCGAAGGGCCGGCCTCTACACCGCAGGCGTCACCGCCTGGCAGTCGGTACGTCGCCCCGTGACTGCCGGCCTGGTGCCCGTCGAGAACGGCTGGAAGGGCTTCCCGCTCTACGCCGACGAGACGGAGCCCTGGTGAGCAGCCTCCAGCGCAGGCGCGGGGTGCCGGCCAAGATCTTCCGGACCGTCGAGCACATCGACGGTCGAGGCAACAAAGTCCTGGTCGCCGACATGGAGCACCCCATCGAGGTGCGCTGTGCACTGATCCCCCAGCGCTCCTCGAAGGCCGAGGTGCCCGGCCAGCAGCAGATCAACATCACCCGCATGATCGTGGACGCCGAGCTTCCCGACGTGACCCTCTGGTCGCGCGTTGACTGCCTCGGCCGCCACTGGGACGTCGTCACGCCCCCGGCCTACCACCACGGCACCCGCAAGACCCGGCACTGGTCCATCGACATCCGGGAGCGGCCGTGAGCATCGAGTGGGAAAGATCTGTCGACGGCAAGAAGCTCGAAGAGTTCCTCGCCCTCATGGACGGCGTCCAGGGCGAACTCGACGTGCAGCAGTTCGAGATGCAGGTCCGCGCGGAGGAGAACCTCCAGCGGGTCAAGGCGAGCCCGAAGACGCGGGGCTCGGTCAGTCAGTCGAGCATCGAGACCGAGCGCGGCCGGGTCGACCGGTACGTGATCCTCCAGGACATCACCAAGAGCGACTCGGCCAGCGTGAACTCGGCGATGTCGATCGAGGTAGGCCGCGGTGCCTACGACGTGACCCTCCTGAGCCCGGACGGCGAAACCGTCAGCGAGTACACGGTCGCCGGGTTTGAGGGCCTCTACATCCTCGCCAACGCGGCCAAGCTCCCGAGGAAGAACAAGGGCGGATCGAGGACCAAGCGTCACGTCACGATCCGCCGCAAGAAGGGGGTGAAGTATGGCCGGCCTTCCCGCAGGGATTAAGGCGCTCGCCGAACTCAGCCCCGTTGAAGACCTCCTCCTTGCCGTGCTTCGCGAGGGCCTGCCGGGCATCGCTGTCCGCTCGCTCATCGCGAAGGACCAGGACTTCCCTCTCGTCCTGGTCCGCCGAGACCCGAGCTTCGGCGCATGGACCGGAGACGCCCGCTTCACGGACTACGCCCGCGTATCCGTGCAGACCTTCTGTGAGGACCCGGACGGCGACGCCGACGCGGCCATCCTCGCCGAGGCCGTACGCGTGGTCATGCGCGACGCCTGGCTGAACCAGAAGGTCTACCCCGCCGGCCACATCACTCGCGTGGACATGGCCTCGGCCCCGCGCCGGGCTACCGACTGGGCGACGGCCACGGGCCCGGTCCAGTACGCAGACCTCCCGACAGGTGTCTGGCGCTACGAGACCCAGTACGACGTCGAGATTCGCAAGCCGCGCTCTCGCCCCTTCCCCATCCCGAACACCCAGCCCTAGGTGTGATAGTAGGACACGCCTGGGGTGAGTAAGGAGACCCCTCGTGGCACTGAACGACGCCGCAACCCTCGTCATCGGCAGCGGCAACTACCTCACCGCTCCGGCCGGCACCGCGATGCCCGATGACCTTCTGGCCCCGCTCTCGCCCTGGGAGGCCGTAGGCCACACCAGCCTGGAAGAGATCTTCTCGATCACTTCCGAGGGCGGCGAGGCGACCACCATCGGATCGCTCCAGAACAAGAGCCTGCGCACGAAGTACAGCGCGCGGACGGAGTCGATGGGATTCACCCTCCAGCAGTTCGACGTGCCCGGCCTGAAGCTCTACTACGGCTCCAACGCCCCGATCCTGCCGGACGGTTCGGTCGGTGTCCCCTCCGACCCGATCCCGACCACCGCGGCCTTCCTGGCGGTGTTCGTCGATGGTGAGAACCACTTCGCCTTCTACGCACCCAAGGCTGAGGTTTACCGAGGCGATGACCTGTCCTTCGGTGACACCGAGTCCCTCGCCGGCCTCCCGCTCAGCGTGAAGCCCATGCCGCACGGCGCCAACCGTTGGTCCTACGCGATCACCCCGCTCGGCGGCGTGGCTGCGACCGGCGCCACGGCCGGCACCCCCGGCACCTTCACCCCGGCCGGCTCGAACGCCCCCTACGGGCTGACCGACCTGACCGGCGTTACCGCCTCCCCCGCTACCGCGTGGACCTCCGGTCAGCACGTGGTCCTCGGCGACGCGACGCACGCGTTCTGGGACGGCAACTCCTTCGAGGCCGGCGAAGCCGCCTAAGCCTCTCCAACTCCCTCGGTGTGTAAGTGGTGCGGACCTCCTTGCACACCGAGGGCCCCTCCCCCTGGGGCTCCCTCCCGATGGTCCGCTCCCCCGCCCTTTCTCCCGACCCTTGGAGGTCCGCACCTCATGGCCACGTTCTCTCTCGACGACATCCGCTCCGCCGCAGACGCGAAGTACGGCTCGACCGACATCCAGATCGACGACAAGACCACGGTCGTCCTGCGCAACCCGCTGCGCCTGAGCAAGGCCGAGCGTGACGAGCTGGGCTCCCTCCAGGACAAGCTCGACGGTGACGAGGCCCTCGACCAGGCCGACGTCCTTGCCGACGCGATCCGCCTGGTGGCCAAGGACAAGAAGATCGCCGAGAAGCTCATCGAGCAGATCGACGGCGACCTCGCCCTCCTGGCCCAGGTCTTCAGCACCTACAGCAAGGGCACTCAGGCGGGGGAAGCCTAAGCCTCGCGCACCTCATAGATGAGTACGGCGAGGGCCTGTACCCCGACCTCCTTCACTACTACGGGACCAACCTCGTGGACGTGATCGAAGGTCGGGGCCCTTCGCCGGCCCTCGTCCTCCTCATGGTGCAGAGGCTGCCCGACACCTCCCTGACCTACGCCCTCGCGTCGGGCGGTCGGGAGCACTTCGGCTGGGGCGTGGACCGCCACATGCGAGCCGACATCTTCGACGCGATCAACCAGAACACCCGAGCCACCGGCAACTGGGGCAAGAAGGCGCCCAAGTTCCCCGAGTGGCCCCGCCCCAAGGTCAAGAAGAAGGCCACGAAGGGCGAGAAGAAGCGCCGCTCCGTGGCGGAGATCTACAAGCAGTTCAGCGCCCGGAGGTAGGTCTATGTCAGATGCCCAGGTAGTCGGCCGCGTAGCGGTCAAGATCCTGCCGGACACCTCGAAGTTCAAAGAGGAGGCCCGCAAGGAACTGGCCGAAGCCGAGAAGGGCCTGGAGGTCAAGGCCAAGCTCGTCCTCGACGGTGACGGCGTCAAGGAGGAAGCCAAGAAGGTCCGGGCCGAGGCCCAGCAGGCTCTCAGTGACATCTCGATCAAGGTCAACCTCGACAACGAGAACTCCGTCAAGTCGGCCATCGCCCGCATCGAGAACGAGCTGAACAAGCTCGGCCAGGTCGACATCCCCGTCGACCTCAACGAGGACGATCTCAACGCCGCGCTGGACATGTTCCATGACCGGCTCGGCGAGATCCAGACCGTCACGATCCGGATCGACGAGTCGAGCCAGGAGTCCATCAAGCAGGCCATCGCGAAGATCGATGCCGAGCTGGCGAAGATGCGCGAGATCGAGCTGGACGTCCACCTGGACGAGGCTTCTCTCCAGGCCGCCCGCGACATGCTGGCGGACGACCTGCGCCTGGATCTGAAGGTCGACTGGGACGACGACGCCTCCCTCCGCTCGGCCATCGCGAAGATCGAAGCCGAGCTGGCCAAGATCCGTGAAGTCGATCTCGAAGTCGGGCTCGACGAAGCGTCGCTCCGCGCGGCGCGCGAGGAACTCCAGAAGCGGCTCGACCTCCAGGCAGAGGTTGAACTGAACTGGAACATGGCCGAGGCCCAGGCCATCCACGACGAGATCCAGAAGACTCTCGACGACATCTCGATCAACCCGAAGCTGGACGAGAAGGAAGTCGCCAAGCTCAAGCGTCAGCTCGAAGCGGCCTTCACCCAGATGCAGGCCCTGAAGGCGACGATCACTCCCGAGATGGACGCCATGGCCAAGGCCAAGGTGGAGCGGGAGATCGACGACCTCCAGGACAAGATCGATCACCTGAAGTCGGAGATCGAGCCCGAGACCAGCAAGGGCGCAGTGGCTGCGGTGATGGCTGCGATGGCCAGGCTGACGCGTGACCGCGTGGTCAACCTGTTCCCGAAGGTCTCCCTGTCTGCCGCCGCGACGGCTACGGCGATGCTCAAGGCGCTGTCCGGCGCCCGCGTGCTGGGCAACGTGTTCGAGCGCCTCGGCAACATGATCAAGAACCTCGACAAGAGCACGCCCATCATCGGCACGCTGGCCACGGCGATAGCCGGCCTGGGTGGCTGGGGCATCTCGGCCGCGTCGAACCTGTTCACGTTGTCCGCCTCGCTCGCGCAGATCGGCGCAACATCCCTCGCCCTCCCCGGAATTCTCGGCGGCATGGCGATCGGCGTTGGTGCCACCGTCGCCGCGTTCAAGGATTTCAACAAGGTTCTGCCGGAAGTGAAGGGCCAGTTCTCGGCCCTCCAGGACCTGATCAGTGACAACTTCTGGGCCGAAGCCAAAGAGCCCATCCGGGACATGATCGACAGTGTCCTCCCGGAGCTGCGCGACGGGTTCAAGCAGACGGCAACCCAGCTCGGCCAGTTCTTCGGAGGCTTCGCCGCCTCGATCCAGTCATCCCTCGCCCCCGCTCTGGGCGGCATGTTCGACGACCTCTCCAAGTCGATCGACATCGCGACCACCGGCACCGGAGCCTTCGCCAACATCATCAAGGTGCTCGGCGAGGTCGGCGCCGGCTACCTCCCCCAGCTCGCCCAGTGGTTCGTGGACGTCGCCACCAAGGCGTCGAACTGGCTGAACCAGAAGGGCGAGTCCGGTCTCCGCGAGGAGATCGACGCGGGCATCCAGGCCCTGAAGGATCTCGGCGAGGTTCTGTACGAGACCGGCGGCATCCTCGCGGGCATCGCCCGTGCAGCCGAAGCGGCCGGCGGCTCCTCGCTCGGCATGATGGCCGACACCCTGGAGCGCATCCACGGGATCGTCGACAGCGACGGTTTCCAGAACGGCTTGATCAACGTCTTCTCGGCCGCGCACATGGCCATGCAGCAGATCGCGACCATCTCCGGTCCAGCTGTCGAGGCCCTGTTCAAGCAGCTCGGCCACCTGCTCACGGCGATCCTGCCGCAGGTCGGCGCGATCATCGGCCAGGCCCTCAGTGCCATGGCCGGCGCACTCGCCCAGCCCGAGGTGTTCTCCGGAGTCCTGGACCTGTTCAACGGGCTCCAGCTCGCCGTGATGGCGCTGGCCCCCGCGATGGCCCCCCTGGGTCAGGCGCTCGGTGCCGTTCTCACGATCGTCGGTGCGCTCGCTGCCCAGCTCGGCCCGCTCGTCGCCGCCGCGCTGACTCCGCTGGCCAACGCCTTCACCGCGCTGGCTCCGTCGATCCTGCCGATCATCGATCTGCTCGGCGGTGCGCTGACCAGCGCCTTTACGATGCTTTCGCCCGTGATCATGCAGCTCGTCCCGATCGTCCAGGACGCGCTCGGCATGGCCTTCCAGGCACTGAGCATCATCCTGCCGGTAATCGCTCAACTGTTCGGTCAGATCCTGGCTGCCGTACTTCCGATTATTTCGGCGCTTCTGAGTGGCCTTGCCCCGATTCTGCCGGTTGTTGCCGAATTCCTGTCCGGCGTCGTCCAGGCGGCGATGCCCCTGGTCGACGTGCTCCTCCAGATCCTTTCGGCCGTTCTCCTCCCGCTGATCCCGGTGGTCCAGGAGATCGCCGCGACGATGCTGCCCCTGCTCAAGGATGCCTTCGATCGCCTGGTCCAGGCGCTCATGCCGTTCCTGGATGCGCTGAAGGCAGTGGTCGACTTCCTGATGCCGATCTTGGCTCCGATCATCAAGTTCATCGCCGAGCTGCTGATCGGAACGCTGGTCGCCGCGATCAACGGCGTGGCCCTCGTCCTTGAGGGATTCGTCGAGATCTTCAAGGGCGTCTGGAACATCATCAAGGGCTTCTTCGAGATCTGGATCGGCCTGTTCAAGGGCATCTTCACCGGCAACTGGGACCTTCTCCAGAAGGGCTTCAAGGATCTCTGGAACGGCATCTGGCAGTTCCTGAAGGGCCTGTGGGACGTGATCCTCGGCGCCCTGATCACGTGGCTCTCTGTCGGTGTTCTCGGTGCTGCGAAGAAGGGTCTCACCGCTATCGGTGAGGGCTTCAAGGCCGGCTGGAAGGCCGTGCAGAAGTTCGGCTCGGACGCGTGGAAGGCGATCAGCGAGGGCTTCACCGGGTTCTTCTCGGGCCTCGGCTCGAAGGCGCTGAGCGGGCTCCAGAGCATCAAGAACTTCTTCACGCAGGGATGGTCAAACGTCGTCTCGACGACGCGCGAGAAGTTCAGCTCGATGGTCTCGACCGTCGCGGAGTGGCTCGGCAAGGCCGTGGCCAAGGTCCGGGAACTGCCCGGCAAGGCCAGGGAAGCACTGAGCGACCTCGGCTCCACGCTGAAGAACGCCGGCATCCAGTTGATCAAGGGCTTCATCACCGGCATCACCGGCATGTTCGGTGACGTCAAGGACACCCTCGGGAACCTGACGGACAAGCTCACGAGCTGGAAGGGCCCTGAGTCCCTCGACCGAGTCCTCCTCGTCGGCGCCGGCCAGCTCGTCATCAACGGGTTCATCAAGGGCCTGGAGTCCCGGTACGACGCGGTCAAGAAGTCCCTTCGAGGACTGACCGACGACGTGGCCGGCACCGAGTTCGGCGCTCCCACGGTCAGCGCGTTCGGCGCATCTCGCGGAGTCACGGCCGCGGTGACCTCGGCCCTCGCGGGCGCAGGCCAGGGCGGCACGACCAAGACCCTCAACTACTACGCGGCACCCGGCAACTCCCTCGACTCCGAGGAAGACCTGTTCGCCGCAGCCAACCGAGCCAGGATGGGATGGTGATTCGGGATGCCCAAGCTCCTTCTGAGCAGCGGTGCAGACACTCTTGATCTCGACGAGATCGCGACCAAGGGCCTGGGTTACCAGGCCAAGGCGGGGACGACCGGCTTCGGTCTCCCCGCCGTCAACATCCAGTGGCTCGAAGGGGCCGGCGACGGTGCCACCTACCGGCGTCGGCGCGTCCTCGCGCGGGACATCGACATACCCATCGAGATCCTGGCGAGGAACCGCAACGACCTCAGTGCGCGCATCTCCCGGCTGGCCCTCGCGCTGGCCGGGAGGTGCACCCTCACCGTCCTCAACGATGACGGAACGAGCTGGTTCACCGACGTCTACCGCTCGGGCGGGGGTGAGTACACGTACGGCGTGGAGACCATCGGCGAGCGCGAGTTCGAGACGGTGGTCTCCTTCCGTGCGCCTGACCCGTACTGGACCTCCTCGGTCGCCGAGGCACGGACGATTACCGGCGCCACCTCGGCGCCGTTCCTGAAGTCCCTGTCCAAGCTGAACGTCGCGGCCTCGCAGGCGATCGGCGAGATCGAACTCAACAACAGCGGGGACGCCGAGGCGTATCCGATCTGGAAGGTCTACGGCCCCGGCAAGACCTTCACCGCCGTCTCGCCCACGGGTGAGCGGCTGCGCTGGACCGGCACCCTCACCGCCGGCCAGATCCTCACCATCGACACGAAGCGAGGCACGGTCACCGACCAGACGGGCGCCAACCGATACAACCTGCTCGACACGGCGCCCCGGTTCTGGACGGTCAAGCCCGGCCTGTCGACGGCGGAAGCCTCCCTCCTGGACATCACGAGCGCCTCGCGCATCGTCTGCTCCTGGCAGCCGCGCAAGTGGATGGTGGTGTGATAGTGCGCCTGCAAGACATCACCGTCGAGGTACGGGACAAGGCGCTGACTCGGGTGGGCATGGTCCGCCCCGAGGAGCTGATCTTCGAGATGCAGGACACGTTCAACAACGTCGGCTCCTGGAAGATCACCCTCGGTGCGGAGCACCCCCTCACCCCGCACCTGCGTACCCCCGGCTCTGGTCTGGTCGTGACCGGCCCGAGCTACACCATGCTGTCGGGCCCGACCACGAAGTTCGAGTACGCAGCCACACCGGAAGATCCGGGCGGCTCGGTCGTCTTCGAGGGCGTGTCCGACGACATCGTCCTCTCCGACATGCTGGCCTTCCCTCAGCCGACCAACCCGGACGGGGCGACGCAGGCCCTGGCGCACGACGTCAGACAAGGCCCCGCGGAAAGCGTCATGCACTCGTTCGTCAAGGCGAACATCGGTCCAACAGCCCCGGTTGGACGCCGTAAGACAGGGCTCACGATGGGGACCGACCTCGGTCGGGGTCCGAACGTCGTGAAGAGTGCGCGCTTCCCCGTGCTGGGCAACCTGCTCACCGAGCTGGCCCTTCTGGGGAACCTCGGTTTCCGTGTCATACAGCGCGGGTCCAACCTCGTCTTCGAGACGTACGAGGTGACGGACCGGTCGGACTTCATCCGGCTGGACGTTCTGAACGGAACGCTGTCCGGCCAGCGCGCGACGATCTCCGCCCCCGGCGTGACTCGCGCCATCGTGGCCGGACAGGGAGAGCTGACCAAGAGGCAGCTCCTCCAAGTCTCCTCGCCGACGAGCGTCACAGCCGAAGGCGACTGGGGGCGGCGCATCGAGCAGTGGATCGACCAGCGCAACACGGACGACTGGAAGGAACTCCAGCAGTCCGGGGACGAGGCCATCGCGGACGCTGGTTTCACGAAGGTGGACGTGCAGCTCGTGCCGATGGAAGACACGGCTATGACCCTCGGCAAGGACTGGGGCCTCGGTGACCGTGTCGCCGTCGTGGTGGACAACCAAGAGCTTCTGTCCAACGTGACCGGTATCGCGATGAAGGCAGGGTCCAACGGCTTCCAGGTCGGCGCCGTCCTCGGTGACGCGACCGGCTTCAACCTCGACATCGCGTTGAACAAGCGGCTGTCCAGCGCCGAGAAGCGTGTCTCACACCTGGAGCGCTCGGACGCCGGGGCCGGCGGCACATCAGAAATCATGTCGATCATGGGGGTGTGGTGATGGCTACGCCCATCAGCTTCTTCCGGGGCACGGCCCCGACAACCCTGACGACCGCCTACACCGTCCCCGAGGCGGGCACGGCGATCGTCACGAACATCGTCGCAGCGAACCCCGGTACAGCCGTGGGTGCGGTCGTCGTGAAGCTCGGCGGAGTCGAGATCCTTCCGGCGGTCAGCATCGCCGCGAAGGGTGTCCTCACGCTGGAGATCAACCAAGTCATCTCCGAGAACCAGACGATCCAGATACAAGGCAGCGGCTCGGCGTGCACCCTGCACGTCTGCGGAGTGGAGGTTGTGTAAGTGGGACTGAGCGTATGGCCGGCCCCAGAGGATTCCGGCGTCGTCGGCCCCACTGGAGCAGCCGGCCTCAAGGGCGACACGGGAGCGACCGGCGCGACCGGCGCGAAGGGCGCGACCGGATCGACCGGCGCGCAAGGCGTTCAGGGAGTGGCCGGCAAGTCCGTCCTCCAAGGCGTCGAGGTCCCCGCGGCCTCGCTCGGAGCGGACGGCGACGTCTATCTCCAGAAGACCGAGAACACCTTCCTGGGCGTGACCAGCGCGACCGTCGCCGTCTACGTCAAGGCGGCCGGCACCTGGTCCAAGGTCGGGACCGACCTGCGAGGCGCGGCCTGGTACGTCAACTCCGGTTCGACGTCGAGCACTGACACCAAGCCCGGCGACATGCTCCTCAACACCACGTCCGGCGCCCTGTACCAGCGCACCGCGAGCGGCTGGGGCTCCTCGATCGGAACGCTGAAAGGCGCGACCGGCGACACCGGCCCAGCCGGCCCGAAGGGCGACCCCGGCACCGTCGAGAACGCGGTCCCGAAAGTCGGCACGGTCGACGGCGCCAACATCTACCTGAAGGGCGACGGGGTCTCCGCACCGCTCAACGTCTACGGCAACAACGTGGACGACAAGCGCATAGCCGTCCTGAAGTCCGGCTCGGTCTACAGCAACGGCGCGGCGAACACCTTCTACACGGTGGGCGTCGGCGACACCTCGACCGACTTCGCGGGCGGCAGCTACGTCATGGCGATGAAGAACGCCGCGACCCTGCCCACCACGAATCCGGTGAACGGTGTCGTCGCCTACTCGCAGGCCGGCGTTTTCAAGGTCAAGCAGGCGGACGGCTCGACCGTCGTTCCTGCCGACGCGTTCCCGAAGGCTGGCGGAACCCTGACGGGGTCCGTCGACATCAAGCCCACCTCCGGGGACGCCCTCACCGCGTACGGCAGTACCGACCCGGCCACGTACTTCCGCGTCACGTCGGCCGGCCACCCATACAGCAACAGCCTCCGGTCCACCTTCTACAACGTCGGCGTAGGCGACACGACCACCCCGTTCGGCGGTGGCGTCCGCGTACTCGGGATGCAGAACGCCACGACCGTCCCGACGACCAACCCGTCCAACGGTGTCGTGGCCTACGCCGAGGGCGGCGTGATGAAGGTCCGCCAGACCGATGGACAGGTCATCACGATCGGCTCGCAGCCTGCGCTTCCCAGCGTGTGGGAGCCGGAGGATCTCGGCCTGAAGGCGTGGGCCTACGACCCGGCCGTCTCCCAGTCGACGCCGATCTACTGCGGGACCACGCCGCGCCTGGCTGCGGTCAAGCTGAACAAGCGCACCTCGATCACGAAGATCGTGTGGCACTTCGGCGGCTACGCGGGCGGGCTGATCTCCGGGTCCTGGGCCGCGATCTACAACGCCTCCACCATGGTCCGCGTCGGCAACGCGACCACGATCGAGGCAGGCAACGAGCCGGCCGAGCAGCACGACCCCGGCGGCAACGCCTCAGCGACGACGCTGGACGCGGCCGTGACCCTGGACCCCGGCGTCTACTACGTGGTGTGGCGGTTCAACTACAACACCACCACGGGTGATGGGCCGATGATCCTCGGCATCGAGAACTCGTACGGAGGGCCGGCGAACCAGTTCGGCCTCAACAACCTCTGGCGCTACGGCCGGCTGTCCACGTCGCCGACGACGTCACCCTCCCCGCTCTCTGGCGTCGCCAACGAGTCCAACCGTTTCTGGGTCGCCCTCGCGTGACCCTCCCCCTCTAAGGAGTCACCCCCTTGGCCATCACTGGCGGACTCGTCCGCGCCCACTACGGCACCGACGAGATGAAGCTCCAGGACTACATCCACATCACGATCGACCCGGACATCCCGGAATACCTCCAGGGCTCGCTCAGCCACATCGAGCGAGCGGCCGTCGTCGATGCCGCGCTGGCGGCGGCAGTGGCCGCGCTGCCGGCCTCCTTCGGTCTCGCTGTGGCGAGTCGGATCGATGAGGTACCCACCGAGGTTGCCCGCCGCTAACGCCGACTCGCCCCGCCCCGCAGGCCCCCGAGTGACTTGGTCGCTGGGGGCCTTTCCTATTCCCAGGAAGGACCCCCAGTGACCCTCACGTCCTACCCCTTCGACGAGCAGCCGGTCAGCGAAGGCCAGTTCTCCTACCTGTTCCGCGAGCTTCAGTCCACGGGCGTCGCCGATCAGGTGGGCGGCTCCTCCTTCAACACCTACGGCGACAGCTCGGGTATGCAGGTCAAGGTGGCCCCCGGCTTCGCCCTGGTGCGTGGCCACGCGGTCCAGTCGACGGGCACCGAGACGATCACCATCGCGGCGGCCTCGACGAGCGCCCGCATCGACCGCGTGGTCCTGCGCTTGGACCCGGCCGCGAACTCCATCGTGATAGCCGTCGTGCAGGGGACGCCCGGCGGTGGAGTCCCCGCCCTCGCCCAGACCGACACCGGTGTCTACGAGTTCCCGCTGGCTCAGGTCTCCGTCGCTGTGGGTGCTGCAACGATCTCGGCCTCGGCTGTGACGAGCGAGCGCCGGTTCACCGGCAACACCGTGGGCGGCTGGACGAGCACGACTCGACCCCAGTCACCGCGGATCGGCCGGCTCGGGCTGAACACCTCGACGAACACGTGGGAGTACTGGACCGGCTCGGCCTGGTCCGCGCTCGCCCCGACCGTGACATGGGCCTCGATCTCCGGTCGGCCCAACGAGTTCACGCCCGGCACTCACACCCACGACTGGGGCGACGTCATCAACAAGCCGACCGCCTTCAACCCCAGCACCCACACGCACGACTGGGCGCAGGTCACGGGCAAGCCGTCCACGTACCCGCCCAGCTCGCACGGGCACGACTGGGACGACATCAGCGGGAAGCCGTCCACGTTCGCGCCAGCCTCCCACTCGCACACCTGGGCCTCGATCACCTCGAAGCCTGACACCTTCGAGCCGTCGTCCCACTCCCACTCGGGCTACCTCACGTCGGGCTCGACGATCGCCTGGGCCAACGGCTCGAAGAAGCCGCACTCGAACTCTGCCAGCGGCTCGGGCACCTGGTACGCGGTGTGGGTTGAGGGCGACGGCACGTTCTGCCGGAACACCTCCTCGATCAAGTTCAAGGAGAACGTCCGGGACTTCGACGTCCACGCCGAGGGCGTCCTTGCTCTGCGCCCTGTGG
Organism: Streptomyces sp. NPDC057939; assembly: GCF_042887545.1. Classification (NCBI taxonomy): domain Bacteria; kingdom Bacillati; phylum Actinomycetota; class Actinomycetes; order Kitasatosporales; family Streptomycetaceae; genus Streptomyces; species Streptomyces sp. NPDC057939. The sequence continues at coordinate 53,053 of NZ_JBHVPG010000012.1, read as the reverse complement.
TCTACGACCGCAAGGACCAGGTCAAGGAAGACGGCTCGGTGAAGGAGGGCCGCAAGGACGAGGTCGGCCTGATCGCTGAAGAGGTCGAGGCGGCCGGCCTTTCCTGGCTGGTCAACTACCTCGACGGCGAAGTGGACGGCCTGCGGTACGACCTCCTGGGCGTCGCGCTGCTCCCGGTCGTCCAGCGCCAGGCCGCCCAGCTCGCGGCCGTGGAGACTCGCCTCGCCGCGCTGGAGTCCAAGGCCGCCTGATGATGACGCTCGCTCTCGAACCCACTGTTCAGGTCGCCGCCGTCACCGCAGGCGGCACGGTCCTGGTCACCCTGATCGGCATCGGAGCCGAGTTTCTGCGCCGTCAGACTCGCGCCATCAACGAGGTGCGCGAGCACACACAGGAAGCACGCGACCAGGTCGCGAACACGCACAGCACGAACCTGCGAGATGACCTCGACTCCGTGATGTTCCGGATCGATCGCGTCCTCGCCGGCCAGGAGCGCCACGACGACGCCCTCCGTCAGCAGGGCGCAGAGATCGCCGGCCTCCGCTCGGACATCGCGCACGAGCGCCGTGAGCGCCTGGCGGTGGCCGAGCGCCTCGACGACCACATGGCATCCACCAACGCCTGACCCATCCCCTTCCGAAGGCCCTGTCTCCCAGTGAGGCGGGGCCTTCGGCGTTCCCTTGGAGGCACACCCTTGACTGCTCACATCTACCCGAAGGCCGACGCGACGTCGCAGTGGTTCCACACTGCGTACCAGGGCGACACCATGGCCCACCCGAACGTGATCGTCCTGCACACCACGGAGGGCAGCTCGTTCCCGTCGTACGGGGGCGGTGGCTCCGCGCCCACCTTTACGATCAAGGGCGGCATCGTCCGTCAGCACTTCTACGCCAACGAGTCGGCTCGGGCTCTGGTCAACGCGGCCGGCGGGGTGCAGACCAACACGCTCAACGCGATCCAGATCGAGCTTGTGGGCACGTGCGACAAGGGCGGCCCTGGCCTGTACTGGCCGGACGCTGACGACGCTGACCTTGCGGCCCTGGCCGAGCTGGTGAAGTGGCTGACGGACACCTACCCGATCCCGGTCGTCTCGACGTCCAAGCCGTGGCTGTCCTACCCGTCGAGCTACGGGTCCGCCCGTGGTCAGCGCATGTCGTTCGCCGAGTGGGAGAACTTCAACGGGATCTGTGGACATCAGCATGTCCCGGAGAACGACCACGGCGACCCCGGCAACTTCCCGATCAAGCGCCTGATCGAGCTGGTCAAGGGCGCCAAGCCCTCGACCGGCGGTTCGACCGCTCCCTCGGAGCCGGCGGCCTGGGACGGCAAGAGCTTCCCCGGCACGAGTGCCTTCGTCCTGGGTAAGTCGCACCCGGCCGTCACGGTCCTCGGTCAGCGCCTGGTCGCTCACGGGTACGGCCGCTTCTACTCGGTCGGTCCTGGCCCGACGTTCGGCCAGGCCGACAAGGACGCGACGCAGGCGTTCCAGAAGGCCCAGGGCTGGAGCGGCTCGGACGCTGACGGCTACCCCGGCTCGTCCACCTGGTCCCGTCTGATGGCGGCCCCGGCGACTGCGGCCAAGACGTACCTGTCCCTGTCCACGGGCGTGAAGCCGGGCGCGAAGCACGCGCAGGTGAAGAAGCTCCAGACGTTCCTCATCAAGGCCGGGTACGGCCCGATCAAGGGCTCGGTCACGGACTTCTACGGCGCAGAAACCCAGGCCGCGGTGGCTCGCTTCCACAAGAAGAACCCGGCGCTGTCCTCGAAGGCGTACGACCCGGCGATCGGGTCCAAGGGCTTCGTCGAGCTTCAGAAGGAGGCCGAGTGAGCCAGCACGCTAAGCCCATGGGGCTGATCCTTCCTCTCCTGCCGAAGCGGGTGCAGCCGTACGCCAAGGCGGCGGTCGCTCTGCTCGGCGCCCTGGCCGGCCTCGCGGTGATGTACGGCATCGACGAGCCGAGGATCGCGGCGGCCGTCCAGGTACTCACCGCGCTCGGTGTGTACGTCCAGCCCAACGGAGAGTCCGAGTAACACAGAAGCCCCCACCGACCTCGCGGTCAGTGGGGGCTCTCTTCTCGTCTCAGCCCTTCTGTGCCTGCTTCTGGGCCTCGATCTCCTCCAGGGTCATGATCTTCGGCGCCCTGCTGGCGGTCTTCGCAGGAGTCTTCTTCGCGGGGGTCTTCTTCGCCGCAGCCTTCTTCGCCGTCGTCTTCCTTGTCACCCGTTTGACGGCAGGCGCCGGGGCCGTCCGAGCCTCTGCCGGGGCCGCTACCTGCGCACCCTTCGCCTGCTGGATCAGCTCCTCGATCGGCGCGGCGTGCGTCCCGCAGAGGTCCAGCTCGACAGGCTCCTCACCCTCGGGCGTGATGGTGTAGGTCTTCGCCGGGGTCAGCTTGTCGAGGTCGCAAGCGGTGATCTTCATCGGGGCTCCGGTGTGAATCTGTAGCCAGCGCTACGGTCGCGGGTGTGCAGGGTTGACAAGGTCGAGGCATAATGGGAGTGTAAGTAGTGCAAGATCAAGACCGCCGGTAACACACTGCGGAACACACCGAGGGAAGGACGGCCATGGGGGCTCGCAAGATCCAGGACAAGGAAGAGGTCATCAGATGGTTCGAGGAGGGTTGGACGTACCAGGAGATGACTGAGGAGTACAAGCGTAAGTACGGCATCGACACCGTCTCCTCGATGTGGGGGAACTTCCGGTACCGCGAGGGGCTGGACCGGCGTATCGCACGGGACGACGAGCTTATCCCGTGGGCAGTGAAGAAGGAGCACCGTCAGCCGTACCCGATCATCATGCTGCGCGTGGAGGCCCGCAGGCGCGCCGGCCTGCCGCTCGACGAGGACAAGACCCAGCGACTCGCCCGCTGGAAGCAGATGCTCGAAGACAACAACTGCGTCGTGCACTACGACCCGGACACAGAGGAAGGGTGGTTCTATGTGCCCCGCGAGGAGGGCGACGACGACATCATCCGCCGCCCGGAGCGCAAGACGACCAAGCGCAAGAACGCTGACGAGCACACCGACCACAGCAAGACGGACTACAACAAGTAGGCCCCCCAACCCCTCTGACCTGCGAAGCCCCCTTCCCCGAAGGGGGCCTTTTCGTTATCAAAGAGGGCTGATCGTTTACTCCTCACCTACTCCGCTTGCGTTAGATTTTCCTTAACTTCTGGAGCTTCGTTGACACCCCCGCTCGGGTGTGCGACACTCCAGCCCCTGCCTAGTCATACTTACACACCTCGGAGATGATAGTGATACGAGTCCTGGAGAGGGCCGCACTGGTTGCCGACTCGGGCAACATCAGCGTTCATATCGACGCTGACGCGGAGGACTATCACATCCTGGTCAACCCCATGCAGCACAGCTCAACCGCGATGCGCGAGCTGCTGAACTTCCTCGGACAGATCGGCTACGAGCTGATCGACGAAGACGAGTACGAGCCCGAGTTCGACGAAGACGGCAACGTCCGTTTCTACCTCGCCGAGTGCGACCCGAAGGTGGCCGAGTGACACTGAACCTGATCGAGATCCCGCAGAAGTCTGACCACCCCAACCATGCTGTACCGCGCGACGGTTGGGGCCGACCCCTGGTAGTGCCGAAGGCCGGCGGGAAGCCGAAGGGCCACACCAGGACCACGACGTTCATCGACTGCATCGAGGACAAGTCCAGCCTGGTCGACTGGGGCAAGCGCATGGTCCTGTTCGGCGCCTCGCGCCGGCCGGACCTGCTGAACAAGGCCGCGGGGCTCGACCCCGAGAACGCGGACGACAAGAAGCATCTCAACGCCCTTGCCGAGCAGGCAACTGCCGCGTCGGGAGCCAACGACAAGCGCGAGCGGGGAACCTACCTCCACACGCTCTCGGAGCTGGTCGACGCAGGTCAGCCCCTGCCGGCCTCGGCTTCCAAGCAAGACATCGCCGACATGGGCGCGTACCTCATGGAGACGTCGGTCCTGAAGGTGATCTCTGTCGAACAGTTCGTCGTGGTCAACGAGTTGGGCGTGGCCGGCACCTTCGACCGCATGGTCCAGTACGCCGGTCCCGACCCTGACGGGCAGTGGATCGAGGACGAGTTCATCGCGGATCTGAAGACGGGCAGCGTGAAGTATGGCGGCCTGAAGATGGCGGCCCAGCTCGCGGTGTACTCGCGCGGCGAGGTCTACGACCACACCCGCTTCCCGGTGAACGTCGACAGCAAAGCCGAGCTTGCTTCTTTCAAGAAGCGTGTGATAGAAGTACAGCATGCAGAGGGCGCTTACTCGCCTCTGCGGCCGGTCAACCAGAAGTGGGGCATCATCATCCACCTGCCTGCGGGTGAGGGTGAGTGCACGCTGTACTGGGTCGACCTGGAGATCGGATGGAAGGCGGCCCAACTGGCGCTGACCATCCGCGAGATGCGGTCGTTGAGCCGCAAGGCGATGAAGCCCTTCGTCGCGCAGGTCACACGGGATCAGGTCGCTTCGGCCGCCTGAAAGTGTGATAGAGTGACGACGTCAGCGGGGCGAGAGAGAGGATCAACCACTCAGTGAGTGAAACGAGCAGGGCCCTTACGGTCACGATCAAGTATGGCAAGTCGTATGACGATAGCTGGGCGGTCTTCAAGGGCCGGCCGGGCGAGGTCCGCGACGACATCCTGGACTTCTTCGGGATGGATCGTGATAGTGTGACTGGACTGACGCTGAGCGACATCGTCACGAACGCCACGAACCTTGCGCACGGCAAGGGCCTGATCGCCACGCAGCTCGGCGGCACGGTCATCGCAGAGGACACGCCCCCGGCCAAGCCGGCAGGCGGAGACCCGTGGGCCAGTCTCGGCAGTACGCCGCAGGCCGCGAGCGCACCGGCCGCCAGCCCCGAGCAGGACAAGAACGCGTGGATTCTCGGGGAGATCGAGAAGCAGACCAACCGCGCTGACCTGAAGAAGATCTGGGCCAACAACCAGTCCTTCTTCGCCGAGGCGGCCGTGATGGATGCCTACAAGGCCAAGGGCAAGGCGTTGCCCGCATGAGCAAGGTGACCATCGTCAGCACGGTGACGTACGCGATCGAAGTAGACGTACCCCTCTTCTTTCTGGTCGATGAGAAGCAGTTCGCTGCCTCACACGCCAAGGAACACGAGCGGTCTTTCCGTGAGGGCCTGCCCGCCGGAACCGAGCTGCTGGACGTGAAGGCGACGGCCGTTGTTGTCGCCGGCCGCCCGAAGTAGCAACCACCGCAACACCGAACACCGACACCTTTCACCGAACATAGGAGCACCCCAACAGTGGCACTCAACCTCATCGACATCCCCGTCCAGGCCGGCGGTTGGTTCAAGCCCGCAGACGTCCAGGGCTCCGCGGCCTTCCTCGTCGAGGTCCACTCCTTCGAGCGCCAGCGCCCCACGGCCAACGGCCCGAAGGACTCGGCTCTGTGCGACGTCACGGCCTTCCGTACGCCGGACCAGCTCGAAGCCGGCACTCCCGAGATCACCAAGGGCGTGCGCATCGAGCAGACGATCCTTGCCCGTGACCTTCAGACCGTGGTCGGCGGCGCGACGATCGTGACCCTCGACCAGATCCCGCCGTCCAAGCCGGGCCAGCGTCCGGCGTGGGTGTGGCGCCAGCTCACTGACGCGCAGGCCCGGAACAAGGTCATCGCGTACGCCAACGAGCGAGAGGCCAAGGCGGAGGCGGCTGTCGACGACGCCCCCGACTTCGACTGATCATAGTGTGTTAGTCGTGCATAAGCAAGATCACGAGCCCGGAGGGAGGGCGATGGCAGGCGGTAGCGCCTGCTGGAAGGAGGTCTCCAGTGAGACCTACATGGGACACATGGGCCCTCGGTATCGCCGGGGCCGTAGCGACCCGAGCGGACTGTACGAGGTCCCAGGTCGGGGCTGTACTGCTCAGCCGTAAGCACCGCGTGCTCGGCGTCGGATACAACGGTCTGCCCGCCGGCATCCCTGGATGCGCGAGCGCCGGCAACTGCCCGCGAGGCCAGCTCTCCACCGCGGAGTGCGCCCGCGACACCGATTACTTCAACTGCTCGGCCACGCACGCCGAGAGGAACACGATCGAGAACGCCATCGAACAGGGCGTCGATCCGTCTGAGTTCCCCATCGCCACGTTGTACGTCACCCGCAAGCCGTGTCCGGCCTGCTCAACGCTCATCGCTTCCGCCGGCATCCGGCGCGTCGTCGTCCTCGGAGAGGAGAACACCCCGTGCTGACCCCCGGTAGGTCCCTGGCGCTCCATGCAGAGTCGGGCAAGGAACTCCCCCGCGTAGAGGCGTTCGAGGATCTCTACGCCGCTGGTGTCCGCCCCCGTCACGGCGAGGTCGTGATGGTCGCCGGCCGGTCCGGCACCCAGAAGTCGGGGTTCGCCCTCTTCTGGGTCGCGCAGATGAACTTGCCCACCCTCTACTTCTCCGCCGACATGAGCGCCTTCACCGCCTCGTCCCGGCTCGCTTCGATGGCGACACGCGACACCACGGAGATGGTCGAGGCAGGGATGGCCGAGGGCGGGAAGTACCGCCAGGCGTACCTCGACGCGCTGTCCAGCTCGAACATCACGTTCAGCTTCGGCAGCCCGATCACGTGGAAGCAGATCGACGAGGAGATCGAGGCGTACATCGAGCTGTGGGACGCGTATCCGCAGGTCATCGTGTTCGACAACCTCATGGACTTCGAGGGTGCCGAGTCGGACTACACCGAGCAGATGGCGGTGATGCAGGGCTCCACCGAGCTGGCCCGCGACACGGGCGCCACGGTCATCCTGCTGCACCACGCGAGCGACAAGGCATGGGAGGCGAAGTCGTCCCCCTGGAACCCGCCGAGCCGCGACCAGATCAAGGGCGGACTCAGTGAGAAGCCCGAGCTGTCCCTGTCGGTGGCGCTCGACCCCACGTCGATGGCGTACCACGTGGCGTGCGTGAAACAACGCATGGGCCCGTGCGATCCCACCGCGCAGCGCTACACCACGATGATCTGCGAGCCCGAGTACACCCGCTTCAAGCGGGCGGAGAAGCACACGATCATCAGGGCCCCGAAGCCCGCAGACGACTGGAGCCCGACGAAGGTCTTGCTCGGTTCCTAAACAAGGGGTGTGATAGAGTGACCGACGTTACCGCGAGGAACCGTCGCAACAAGCGCAAGGGCTCGCAGTGGGAGACGGACCTCCGCGAGGGCCTGCGCGGGCTGGGCTTCGACGTCGAGTCCCTGCGCCTGGCCGGCACCGAGGACGAGGGTGACATGGTCGTCCGGATCGACGGCTCGTTCCTGGTGATCGAGGCGAAGAACGCGAAGTTCGAGCCGGCCACCTTCGTCCGTGAGGCCAAGGTCGAGCGGCTGAACTTCGCCAAGCACCGCGGCCTCGACCCCGAGCTGGTCACCTCGCTCGCCGTCGTGAAGGCGCGAGGCAAGAACTGGAGACAGGCGTACGTCCTGACCACGCTTGAGGACTACCTCGGCTTGGACGCCCAGTGATCGGCTTCATGGGGACAGACCCCGAGACCGCAGAGCGGGCCTTCGACGAGGCCGAGGCGTTCTTCGCCTACATCGAGGACCCGGACGCCGACCTGACCACGACCCTCGCCGTAGAGGAGCTGTACGGGGTGTCGGTGTGAGGTACGGGCGGGTCGGAGACCGCGACGAGCAGGGCGAAGAGGCCAAGCCCGCGCTGGAAGCCGTGATGAACCACTTCGAGGTCGACTTCAACTCGGAGCGCAACACAGGGATGGCCAAGTGCCCCCTCCATGACGACAACACCCCATCGATGTCCTACAAGCTCGACGAGGGCCTGTGGAAGTGCCACTCCTGCGGACAGGGCGGTGACAGCTACTCGATGATCATGCTGAAGGAGGAGACAGATTTCCCAGGAGCACGAGCCCTTGCGACCTCTCTCGGTCTCCCAGAGGGAGACTCTGGAAGAGGCGGCCAGGGCGTACGAAGGAGCGCTTACGGCGGAGGTCGCTCAGTATCTCCACGCAAGGGGGCTGGGCAGGGAGGAAGCAACTTCCGCCCGACTTGGCGTCGTCGCTGACCCCTTCCCCGGACACGCGAAGTACAGGGGGATGCTGGCCATCCCCTACCTGGACCGCAACGGCAAGCCGCTGACGATCCGGTTCCGGTGCCTCCAGGAGCACAACCACCGCGACTTCTTCCACGGCAAATACAACACGATCAAGGACGACATCCCGCGCATGTACGGGATCGACTCCATCCACCAGGCCGGGGACGAGATCCACATAACCGAGGGCGAGCTGGACCGGGCCATCCTGCGCAAGCTCGGCCTGTACGCCGTGGCCGCACCCGGCGCGAACATGTGGGCCGGCCGTCACCGCCGGATGCTCGCCGGGTTCTCGAAGGTCTGGGTCTGGGGTGATCCGGACGAGGCCGGCGCGGAGTTCTCCGCGAAGATCTGCCGCCAGCTCCGCACCGCGAAGGCCGTACGGATGCGCGACGGCGACGTGACGGAGACCTACCTCCAGGGCGGAGCGGACTCCATCTTCAACCTCTACCGAAAGGACTTCGAGACCGCAGCATGAGTGAGACCACCACCACGAAGAAGGCCACCCGCAAACCCGACCCCATGACCCACGTCTTCACCGACGTACGGGCAGCCGTGAAGAACCTCGGCGAGTACACGGCGAAGCCCGGCACGGACGACAGGCGCCGCCAGCACGACGGTCGAGCCTCGGCCTGGGGCAAGGAGTATGGACGCCAGGGCACCTTCGAGGCTCTGCTCCTCTCGTACGCCTTCGAGTCGCTCGCCGCCTACGAACACGAGCAGCGCTGGGCCCTCGTGCAGCTCGCGGCTATCGCCGTGGCCCAGGTCGAGAAGCTGGACAGCGGGGCCTAGTGCCGCTGCCTGGAAGCGCCGGCCCGGCGCTGGACAAGATCTGGACCGACCTCGGGGAGCGCGAGCGTGACCTGTTCTTCGATCACCTCTTCGGAGGCACGAGCGCCGACTGGCTGGCCACGACGCTCCGCAAGTGGGGACACGACGTGTCCGCCACGACGATACGAACCTATCGGCGATCCCTTCGCCAGACCGGAGTGTGATAGTAGTGCCTGGATCGCTGAAGGACGAGCTTCTCGCGAAGCCCGTGGGCCCGAGCATCCCGCCCCGTCAGACCGTCCCCGAGAAGGACTTCACCCGGCAGATCGAGGTGAGCGGGGACGAGGCGGCCGTCACGGTCCGCGGTGAGACCTTCGAGGAGAACGAGAGCGCGGCCAGCTCGGTCCTTCAGGGGCAGGGCCTGGACCCGTCGCAGTGGACGGTGACCGGGCTCCGCTCCTCGGAGTGGACGATGGCCAACGGGGACACGGGCCTCTCTACGCGATTCACCTTCGCCCGAGCCGGCACTTCCGCGACTGCCGAGCGCCCACCGATCGATGACCTGCTGGCCACGATCGAGGCGTTCAGGCCGGGCAAGCCCGAGACGATGATGGTCAAGAGCGGTGGCGAGCACACCTTCCTGGTGATCCTCGGCGACATGCAGTTCGGCAAGATCGACGGCGACGGGGTCGAAGGCACGCTGGCCCGCACGGTCAACTGCCTGAACAAGGCCGCCGAGCTGCTGGCCCTATACCGCCTACGGTTCCGTGTCGACCATGTCCACGTGGCGTGGATGGGTGACCACATCGAAGGGTTCGTCAGCCAGGGCGGCGCCAACACGTGGCGCACTCAGCTCACACTGAACGAACAGATCCGCCTGACGCGCCGGGTGATGCTTCACGCACTGCTCACCTTCGCGCCGCTGGTCGAGCGCCTGACGATGGCCGCCGTGCCGGGCAACCACGGCGAGGCCGTGAGGATCAACGGCAAGGGCGTGACGAGGTACGACGATTCGCACGACACGGAGTCGCTGATCGCCGTCCAGGACGCGGCCAGCCTGAACCCCACCCTGTTCGGTCATGCCGGGTTCTACGTCCCGGACACGGACGAACTGACGGTCGTAACGGACTGCTCGAACACCATCGTCGCCCACGCTCACGGTCACCAGTGGCGGCCCGGCAAGCACTTCGAGTGGTGGAAGGGCCAGGCGTTCAACCGCGAGTCGGCGATGCATCAGGCGGACGTCCTCCTCTCCGGCCATCTGCACCACGAGTTCATCGACACGGACGGATACCGCACCTTTCTCCAGCCGCCGGCCATGGAGAGCGAGTCGACGTGGTGGCGCCACGCCAAGGGGACGACCGGGGCCCCCGGACTGATCGTCGCAGTGACCAAGGACGGGGCCGTACCCGTCAAGGAGGTAGTGAGTTGAGCTTCGCGATCACAGAGATCGAGACGCAGACGTACGGGTCGGCAGAGGCCGCGTACACCGACTGGACAGTCCTCGACGAGGAAGGCGTGCGAAGCGTTGCCCGAGCCGTGGCCCGCCAGTTCGGCCGGGACTACGCGCTGACCCTCGAAGAGGACGACGCCCACCAGGAGGCCCTCGTCATCCTGGCGACGCGGTCCCGGCAGGCTCGGCAGGCCCTCGCGCAGGGGACGGGCGTGCTGCACCGCTGGCTGCACCAGAGACTTCGGGACCAGTTCCTCACCGAGGCCGGGCGCCGCACCGCGCTCACCTCCTTCGATGTCCTGGCCGGCGCCTGATGTACCAGCGGGCCGAGGTCGAGCGGGTCCTTCCCTACCTGTTCGATCCGATCGCGGCGTACGGGATCAAGTCCGAGGTCTACGTCGAGGACGGGATGCCGAAGGGGTACTCAGACCCCTCTCACGGCAACTCGGTCTTCGCCTCCCTCTCGGACGTCCGGCGGGCCTGGAAGCAAGCGGACCTCTCGCTCGTCGAGCGGCAGGCCGTGTTCATGCGATTCGTCCTCGACGACACGTACGAGGACGCGGGCAAGCAGACCGGCAAGCAGAAGTCCGGCGCGAGGAAGGCCACCGAGAGGGGCGTCGGCAAGGTGACGGCCTGGCTCAACGGTGAGCCCTACGTGGACGGCTACGACTCGATGCCCGAACTGGCCGCAGCGTGAAGTAACGAGGGACCGGGCGGGCCTGACGTGGCCCGCCCCCTCGTTGACCAGAGTGTGATAGACGTACAAAGGAGCCTTACTCAGTGACTGACCTCTTCGACGTTCCGTTCGGACCCTCCGGCCAGATCGTTTACGACCGCACGTACAGCCGGACCCTGGCCGACGGCTCGAAGGAGCAGTGGCCCGACACTGTCCGCCGCGTCGCCAAGGGCAACCTCGCCCTAGTCCACGGTGCCGACATGAGCGCCTGGAGCGCGCCCGTGAAGGCCGAATACGACGCCCTGGTCTCCCACATGGACCGGTTCGCCATCATCCCCGCAGGGCGCCATCTGTGGGCGACGGGAGTGAAGGGCCGACAGTACCTGTTCAACTGCCACGTCGCGCCGTGGGGCGAGAAGCTCAGCCGGCACTTCGAGTTCCAGTTCATGCGCCTGATGGAGGGCGGCGGGGTCGGCGCGAACTACAGCTCGCGCTTCCTCGCGCCGTACGGTGCCCCGCGCCGTGAGCTGAAGGTCCACATCGTGTGCGACCCGATGCACCAGGACTACGAGGAGATGAAGGCCGCGGGGGTCCTCTCCGAGGAATACAACTCGGACTGGGCCGGGGCGTTCGAGATCGAGGACTCGCGCGAGGGCTGGTCCGACGCCCTGGTGGACCTGCTCGACACCTTCATGGACGACCGCCACGTCCAGCACGCCGACCGCGTGTACGACGTCTCTCGCGTCCGCTGCAAGGGCAGCCGCCTGAAGACGTTCGGCGGTACGGCCTCGGGCCCCGGCCCGTTCGCTCGCATGATGCTGGAGATCGCGGCCGTCATGAACAAGGCGGTCGATCCGTTCTTCTTCGGCCACGGCCCGCACCTGTCCCCCACCGACGCCATGGAGATAGCGCACGCCATCGCGGAGTGCGTCGTATCCGGCGGGGTCCGGCGCTCGGCCCGGATGGCGATCTGTCACTGGGACGACCCGGCGATCGACGACTTCCTGGAGTGCAAGGCGGACGGCTCGAAGCACTGGACCACGAACATCAGCGTCGAGATCGATGACACGTTCATGGCCGCCCTCACCAACGAGGACCACCCCGAGCACGAGAACGCCCGCTTCGTCCACCAGCAGGTCGTTGCCGGGATGCTCAAGAACGGTGAGCCCGGCTACTGGAACAGCTCCGCCTCGAACGAAGGCGAGACCGGCACGGTCATCGCGACCAACCCGTGCGGCGAGATCGCACTGGAGCCCGCCGAGAACTGCAACCTCGGCCACGTGAACCTGGACTACTTCGCCCCCACGGCGAGCGGCGCCAGGGTGGACCGCGTCGGCCTGCAAAGGGCGCACAAGCTGATGACCCGGTTCCTGGTCCGGGCCACCTACGGCGACGTGAACGACGACCAGCAGGCCGGCCTTCTCCTGCGGAACCGACGCATCGGCGTAGGCCACCTCGGAGTCCAGGGCTACCTCGCCAAGCAGGGCATCCGGTACTCGAAGGCCGCCTACAACGAGGGCTTCCGCGCCCACCTTTCGGACCTGTACGACGCGGTCCGTGAGGAGGCCCGCGAGTACGCCTTCGAGCTGCGGATACCCGAGCCGGTCAAGGTCACCACCGTCGCGCCGACCGGGTCCATCGCCAAGCTGCCGGGCGTGACCGAGGGCATCCACCCGATCTACGCCAGGCACTTCATCCGCCGCGTGCGGTTCTCGATGCCGGACCCGGCGCAGGCCAAGACGGTCCGCGACTTCGAGGCGCAGGGGTACGCGGTCGAGCCGTGCGCGTACGACCAGTCGGGCAACACCTACGTCGTGGCCTTCCCGACGAAGGAGAAGCTCGTCGCCGAGGTCGAGGAGCTGGGCTTCGATCCGAAGATCGTCGAGTCCGCAGACGAGCTGACCCTTCACGAGATGCTCGCCTTCCAGGCGATGTATCAGGAGTGCTGGGCAGACAACGCCGTCTCCTTCACGGTGAACTTCCCCGAGGGCAAGTATCAGGTCCACGAGGCGATGGACATCATCGAGTCGTGGCTTCCGTCGCTGAAGGGCACCACCCTGATGCCGGACGGCACCCGCCCGCAGAGCCCGTACGAGCGGATCACCGAGGAAGAGTTCGACTCCTACGAGCTGACCTCGATCGAGGACTCGACGGACGAGGACTGTGCGTCGGGTGCCTGCCCGATCCGGTAACGACAAAGCGAAGACCCCCAGCCGACGTTGGGGGTCTTCGCCGTTCGCTGAAGGGCCGGTCTACGTGATCCCGTACGGGCAGGTGGGGAAGCTGTCGCGGGGGCAGGAGATCAGCGCCCGAGAGATGTACTGACCGCCCTTCGAGTAGTACCCGTAGACCACATCGTTGCCGGCCGTCTGTCCGAGCGTGTCCCGCGAGTACTGGAGACGATCCGCGACCGGGTAGGACTGCTCGTCGAGGTGCGGATTCTGCGTCAGCTCGCCTTCGAGCCAGGTCACCGCCTTCTCGATCTCATGGAAGGTGTTGATGACCTGCGCGGCCGGCCTGCGCAGCCAGTCCTTGATCTCGATCGGGGGGTAGTTCGAAGGGACCTCCCCGCGCCGGATCATCCCGTCCGCGTAGGACCGTCCGTTGTACGAGTAGGCGTGCCAGTGATGCGTCACGGCGGCAGGGTAGTCGTGCTGGGGCTCATCATCGTGCTGCACTCGTGGCCGCCTTCCGCGCGAGTTCGGCCACTTCTTCGGGCTTCTGGAGTAACAGGGCTCCGAGGAGATAGTTACGTGTCCACTTGATGGCCGAGTCCGGCGCGGAGAGCAGCGAGGCGGGCGAGATCTCGGCCCGAAGCGCCGGGTCTACGAGGGCCTGGGCGAGGATCTCCTCCGCCATCCGCTCGGCGAGCCAGTGGAAGGTGCGCTCCTTCAGGGCGAAGGTCAGGTGAAGCGACGTCTCGTCACCCACGGTGTGGGGCGAGTGGACGTAGCCACGCGGAAGCCAGAGCACATCACCAGGCTCCAGGGTGAACGTCTGGGACGGCGGCGTGTTGGCCAGATAGTGGCGCTCATCTTCCGTGAAGCCCCGTCCCAGGAAGTTGCCGTGTTCCTTCATCGGGTTCTCAACGAACGGAGGGTGCAGGGGCCACGCCTTCCGGCCAGCGAGCTGCACGATCAGCGTCACGTAGGGGTCATAGTGGTACTTCAGGCCCTGTGAACCCGGCGGGGTCATGTAGGCGTTCACGTGCGCGAGGCAGCCAGTCTCTTCCTGGATCTCGCGCTGGAGGAGGCTCAGGGACGGCTTGATCGTCTGGAGCTGCCGGACGGAGATGGTTCCCCCGTCGTCCAGGTGGGCCCGTACCGCGCCGGGGCGCGGCATCTCCCCGTCGATGTAGGTGTACCGCTCCATGACCTTGCCGTCCTTGAGCAGGACGACGTTGCGGGCGGCGAGGCACTCGGCGTCAACCAGCGCGTTGACCTCGTCGATCGTGAGCAGCTTCGCGAGGTCTTGCAGGGGTCTGCGGAAGAGGGCCGGCTTCGTGGGCCACTCCTCCAGGATCTTGGGCACGTTGTCGACGAGGCTGGCAAGCGGCATCGGAGGCTCCTTTCGGGGTGAACGAGGAACGGGCCCGCGCCACCCGGCGCGGGCCCTGCCGGACGTCAGGCCGACTGGTTCGTCTTGGCCAGCCAGCCCTCGGCGAAGTCGGTGATCTCCTTCGCCGACATCCGCAGCTCACGGCCGGCACCCTCCGGCTTGCTGTCACCGAGGGCGTACCCGCCGCCCGCCAGTTCGGCGACCGTGAGGCAGTCCTCCATGTTGCCGTCGTTGTCCGTGCCGCCTCCGCAGAAGGAAGCGAACGGACCGGCCACCGGCTTGTCGTACAAGTTGGACATCAGCTTTCCCATCTCTGTTGCCGAAAGGGACTGCGGTCCGATGGACCGCCGTGTGTCGTGCACTTGCAGCCCACTCGACCGAGACCGTCATGCATCGGCCGAGTGGGCGTCTCTGGGTCAGGCCGCCCGCGCGTTCTCGTAGGCGTCGGCCATGATCTCGACGAACCTCTCGTCGTGGCGGTCGCGGGCGCCAGTGCGCCGGTAGTCGGCCGCGAGCTTCCAGTAGGAGCGGTTCATCTCGCTCTGCATGAAGGTGTCGCAGATCTGACGAGCACTGGCGCGAGTGATGAAGCCCAGCCGTAGCATCGCGCTCCACAGGGAGACCCACCTGTTCGCCGTCACCATCTGGGCCCTGCCATCGGCATCCAGATGGGCGAAGTGGTCCGCGTTGATGATCTCGGTGTAGCGGCTGTCCTCGGCGGTGTCGCGGGCGAGGTCGCCGTGCAGGCGCACGAAGGCGAGGTGCTGTGACTCGCGATGCCTCTTCTCGGCGAGGGCGATGTGTGCAGCACCGAGGGCGATGGCGGCAAGGCCAAGGAAGGGCTTCATGGTTCCTCTCAGAAGGGGAGAGCCCGCCCCGGTCGTCACTCGACCTGTCCAGGGTTTCGATACGACCGGGGCGGGGGCTTGGTAGGTCCGTCCTGCGCGGGTACGGGGGGAGCCAGGTGGATGGCCTCCGCGCAAGACGGACCGGTTTAGGGGTTGGCGGCCTGGTAGCCGACGACGAGGACGAAGCCGACCGAGGCCGCGATCATCAGGGCGAGCAGGGGGCCGGCCGCTCGGGCTATCAGTCGCCAGATCACGAGCGCGCTCCGGGCTCGGCGTGCATGAACGTCTTCCACGGGCGGGTGATGTGCTCGCGGTACGTGTGGTGCGAAGGGTTCTGTCCCGAGTGCGCGAGCGCCCACTCCTGCGGCTTCTCCCAGTCCTCGAACCGCTCCGACTTCTCAGAGCAGACGACACACTGGAGCGCGTAGGTCACCGGCTCGGCGTCCGGCTCCTGGTCCGGGGTGATGGTCCACGTGACGTGCCGCACGACGGCTCGCGGCTGCGTCGTCACCGTCGCCACCGGCTGGCGTGGTTGGCCAGCGCGACGCGGGCGCTGAGCCGCTCCGTCTGGGTCAGCTCCCGAAGAGTCTCCGGGTCCACTTCCCAGTAGTCGTCATCGTCCAGAGCGTGTAAGCGCACCTCACCCTGGGGTCCGCGTCGAACCAGCCCGACTCGGCCGGTCCCTGTGTCCCTCATGACCGAGCCGATCTCGATACGGGGCTCGGCTTGCTGGTTGCTCGCCATGACCACGAAGCTACGAGCGGTAGTCAAGCTGGGCCAGACACAAAACGATGCACTTCCAACGATGATCCGTCAGAAGTGCATCGCCCGCGTGTAGTTAGGCGAAGACGCCCAGGTGAGCGCCCACCTCGCGCATGTCTGTCGTCAGGGTCCGGCGCTTCTTGGTGATCTCCTCGAAGGTGATCGCGGCGGAGGACTGATGCCGGAACCACTCGGGCGCGATCTCGTCGAGGTGCGTCAGCTCCTCCATCGCGGCCGTGGCGTCGCCCGTACGCACGAAGGCGCGCGCGAGGTCGAGGCGGTAGCGGTTGCCGTCGTTGGTGCTCGGCCCTCCGAGCTGCTTCCAGTGCTTTTCCTGGAGGGTGGCGTCCTCCTTGGACTTCCGGATCACAGAGAGCGCGTCACCCTCGATCATGTAGTCCTCCAGCTCCTTCATGGCAGCCGTGACGGGACCGAACATCGACCAGTGGCGCAGCAGGTTCCTGTGCGTCTTGCCCACGGCCTTCGCGGCGGTGCCGGCCGCCTTACGGAGGGCCTTGGCCTCCTTTGGGCGGTTGTTCCGCGCTGCCGCAGCCGCCGCCTCCATCGCCAGGCCGCCCCACGTCGAGTACTCGTCCGGGGTGGCCCCCATGATCTTCGGCTCGACGATGTCCATCGTCGCGACCGCGATGTCCTCGGCCTCGTCGAACCGCTCGGTCCGTACGAGCAGCCAGCACATCCCGCCGACCCCGGACGCTGCCACGAGGTTGTTGCCAGCCGCCTTTGCGTCCTCGATGGCGCCCCTGGCCGCCACGTGGGCTAGGTCGAACTGGCGGATCTGTGTCAGGTACCGCCCGACCAGGTTCAAGGCCCGTGAGCGCTCGACCAGGGCGTTCGCGCGCTCCTCGCCGGAGTCGTAGTAGGCCACGGCATCGTTCGCCGCCCTGATGAGCGTAGGCAGATCCGCGGCGATGCTCTGGTAGGTGTCGCCGAAGTACAGGACGGAGTTGTCGTACGTCATGCGGTTCAGGCGGCGCAGGTCTGGTTCTTCGCCTGTCGGGGCGGTCGCTGGACCGAGGGTGAGCGCAGGCGTGAGCGCGATGCGCAGCTCGCGGAGGTTCTGACTGTTCGGATCGTCGTGCTTGACCGGCTGGGGAGGCCCGGCCGCCATCAGGTCCGAGGTCTTCAGCTTGAGGACACGGGCGAGTGTATGGAGGGTCTCCATCCGGACGCCGCCATGGCCCTGCTCGATCTTCCGGATCGGCCCAACCGACATGCCGGCGCGATGTGCGAGCTGCTCCTGGCTCAGCCCCGCAGCGCGGCGGTATTTCCGTAGGTTGTCTGCGAGTTCGTCGGACATGCGCACCACCTCTCTCAGCCAGAGTAAGCCCTTCGGAAAAAGCGCAAGCCCCCTTCAGGACTGGCCTGTCGGGGGCTTGGTCGCTCAGACGGAGCTGTCCTGAGTCTCCTCGGTCGAGGGGATCAAGATCGGTGGCAGCTCGATGGGGTTGAGTTGCTCGTACCGGTCGGGCTGGGGGGTGTCGCCGACCGACTCAGTCAGCACAGGCAAGACCTCTTCCAACTCCTCTTCCATGTCCTGTCGTTCCGGGGGAGTCGACTCCACGTACTGCTCGATGACCTCTTCCTTCCACTCTTGGAACTCGGGTGGCAGTGCCGCGAGCGAGGCCATGAACGGGTTGAACGCACCCCAGAAGTCGCCGAAGTCGTCCCACGCGTCGTGCTCGTCTTTCGGTGGCGTCGAGACCCCGAAGCCCTCGACGTTCTGGACGATGAAGGTGTTCGGGGTGACGGAAGCGGTCGGGGCCTTCGCGCCGGCCTTCTTCGGTGCACTCGGAGTCTTCTTGCTGGGGGCCTTCGCGGTCGGGGTCTTCTTGGTGTCGGCCCTCTTTGCTGCCGAGGCTCCGGGGACCGGTCTGGCTGCCTCTGTGAGGGCCGGGGCGGGCTGGTCTGCCTTGACGGGCGTCTCGCTCGCCGACATGGCGTCCTGGGCCACGGGAGGGCGCACAGCAGGGGTCTGGGCAGGCTGTGCGGCACTCGTCACCCCCGCGACGGGAGTCGTGCCCTGCGTGGGCGTGGTGAAGGTGTCCGAGACGGCTACGTCGTCTCTCTGCTCGGTCGGGATCTCATCATCGTCATCGACGCTGACGTCATGCGTACGTGCTGCATCGTGCTGCGGTCCTCGGATACCCACAACGAGCATCCAAGTCATGCTGAGCACCATCGTCACTGCGCCTGCGACTGTCCCTGTCCGGCCGGACTTCCTTCGGCGGTGTTCGGGCATAGGGGCCCCCAAGAAGGCTGTGCAAATTTGAAGTACGCCAGTCATAGGAACACACCGGACATCATGATCGGAATCTAGGATTCCGCTTTTCCTTTAGTTCGTTATGGCCACAAAAGCCCTTACTCGGTGGTACACCCGTGCTGACCAGCCAAAACGCAGAAACCCCCACACTTTGTGGGGGTTTAGCTCGTGCACGATTTGATCATGCGCAACCTAGCCATACGTGAGAGTCGTTCAGCTTCCGACTGCTCGTCTGCTGCGGTTGGCTTCACGCTGTCATCAGTTCGCCACCTTGCGGTACTTGCGAACTGCAAGGGTCCTGAAGACCGCGATGATCACCACTGACCAGATGATCGAGGCCCACACGGGATGAACCATCGGCCACGCGTCGGAGGGCGAGACTCCAGGGTTCCCGAACAGCACGCGGCACGCCTGCACGGTGGCACTGAACGGGTTCCACTCGGCGATGGGCTGAAGCCAGCTCGCCATGTTCTCGGTGGGCACGAAAGCGTTCGAGATGAAGGTGACCGGGAACAGCCAGATCAGTCCGCCAGAAGTGGCGGCCTCCGGGGTGCGTACGGACAGGCCGATCAGTGCGCCGATCCAGGAGAAGGAGTAACCGAGCAGGAGCAGCAGGGCGAAGGCCCCCAGAGCCTTCGGGATGCCCTCATGGATGCGCCACCCGACGAGCAGGGCCACGACCGCGAGGACGATGACGGTGAGCGTGGTCTGAACGAGGTCGGCCAGCGTGCGGCCCGTCAGCACCGCACCGCGCGCCATGGGGAGGGAGCGGAAGCGATCGATCAGGCCCTTGTGCATGTCGTCCGCGATGCCGGCGCCCGCGCCGGCCGTGGCGAAGGTGACGGTCTGGGCGAAGATGCCGGCCATGAGGAACTCGCGGTAGCCGACCGCGCTGAGTCCGGCGCCGGGGACGCTGATGGACCCGCCGAAGACGTAGGCGAACAGCACCACGAACATAACTGGCTGGATGAGCCCAAAAAGGACCATCTCAGGAATCCTGGACATCCGAATTAGGTTCCTGCGGGCGATGACCAGGCTGTCGGCGGTGCTGCTCACTGCGTCCCCTCTTTCCTGGCGCTCAGGCGCAGGTCATGACGTCCTGACGAGTTGAACTGAAATCCACCTTGGCGAACAAGATTCGGGATGCGGGACATCCGGATGAGGTTCCGCTTGGCGATCACCAGGGAGTCGTTGACGCCCTGGACGATGCCGCCCCGCGGCCGCGGTGCCGCGAGCTCGGGGGTCGGGGAGGTGCCCGGGTTCGGGGAGGTGAGGGTCACTTGGCCGTCTCCTTACGCGCCTTGCGGCCCTTGGCGCCGGCGTCGCCCTTGCCGTCGGCGGGCGCTTCGCCGTTCTCCTCCGCCGCGAGTTCGGCCGCGTGGCCGGTCAGGGAGATGAACACGTCGTCGAGGGTGGGGCGGCGCAGGCCGATGTCGTCGATCTCGATGCCGCGGCCGTCGAGTTCGCGGATGACCTCGGCGAGCAGCTTGGCCCCGCCCGCGACGGGCACGGTGAGCTTGCGGGTGTGCTCCTCGACCGTGGCCTCGCCCTTCCCGAAGCCCGCGAGGACCTCGCGGGCGGTGGCGATGTGGGCGCGGTCGTGGACGACGACCTCGACGCGCTCGCCGCCCGTGCGGGCCTTGAGCTGGTCGGAGGTGCCGCGCGCGATGACCTTGCCGTGGTCCACCACGCAGATGTCGTGCGCGAGGTGGTCGGCCTCCTCCAGGTACTGGGTGGTGAGCAGCAGGGTGGTGCCGCCGGCGACCAGTTCCTGGATGATCCCCCACAGCTGCTGGCGGTTGCGCGGGTCGAGTCCGGTGGTCGGCTCGTCCATGAACATCACGGGCGGGCTGACGACCAGGGCCGCCGCGAGGTCGAGCCGCCTGCGCATGCCGCCGGAGTAGGTCTTGGCGGTGCGGTCGGCAGCATCGGCGAGGTTGAAGCGTTCGAGGAGTTCGTCGGCCCGGGCCTTCGCGGCCTTCGCCTTCATCTGGTAGAGCCGGCCCACCATTTGGAGGTTCTCCCGGCCGGTCAGGTACTCGTCGACGGCGGCGAACTGGCCGGACAGGCCGATGGCCCGGCGGACTTCGTTGGGCTGCTTGAGGACGTCGATCCCGGCGACGACGGCCCTGCCGCTGTCGGGCTGGAGGAGGGTGGTCAGCACACGGACGGTCGTGGTCTTGCCCGCGCCGTTGGGGCCGAGGAGCCCCAGCACGGTGCCTTCGGGGACATCGAGGTCCACGCCGTCCAGAGCCCTTACGTCGCCGAAGGTCTTGACGAGCCCCTCGGCATAGATGGCGCCTGGCATACGGATTCTCCCAGAGCAATTCAGGCCGGATGGTTTCAGGCCAGAAGAATCAGGACTTTCCTGCACGAATCCTAGGTGGCCTCGGATCGGCGGTATCCCGACGGCCGTCACATTATCGCGTTATATCGCGTCCCGCCATGCTTTTTCCCGAACCCCGAGCGGGCGGCCCCCGCGCTCAGCCGATGACCGCGTACCCCGCACTGTGCAGGGAACGCGCCACCTCCGCACAGTGTTTCGGCCCCTTGGTCTCCAGGTGCAGTTCCACCTCGACCTCGGTGAGCCCCAGCCGCGGGTCGGTGCGCACGTGGCTGACGTCCAGCACGTTCGCGTCCAGCGCGGACAGTACCCCGAGCAGTCCCGCCAGCGCGCCCGGACGGTCGGTGACCCGCAGCCGCAACGACAGGTAGCGACCCGCGGCGACCATGCCGTGGCGCAGGATCCGCTGGAGGAGCAGCGGATCGACGTTCCCGCCGGACAGGACGGCGACCACGGGGCCGCCGCCGTACAGTTCCGGCTCGCTCAGCAGCGCCGCCACCGGACTGCATCCGGCCGGCTCGACGACCAGCTTCGCCCGCTCCAGGCACAGCAGCAGGGCGCTGGAGAGAGCGTCCTCGGAGACCGTACGCACGTCGTCGAGGAGCTCGCCAATGATTTTGAAGGGGACGTCGCCGGGGCGGCCCACCTTGATTCCGTCCGCCATCGTCGTCGGGTTGTCCACCGACACCGGGTGGCCGACCTTGAGCGAGGGCGGGTAGGCGGCCGCGCCCGCCGCCTGCACCCCGATGACCTTGACGTCGGGACGCAGGGCCTTCACCGCGACGGCGACGCCCGCGGCGAGCCCGCCGCCGCCGATGCCGACGAGGATCGTGCGGACCTCGGGGCACTGCTCCAGGATCTCCAGGCCCACCGTGCCCTGGCCGGCGATGATGTCCCGGTGGTCGAAGGGGTGGATGAACTCCGCGCCGGTGCGGTCCGCGTACTCCTGGGCCGCGGCCAGGGTCTCGTCGACCACCTCGCCGTGCAGGCGCACCTCGGCGCCGTACTCCTGGGTCGCGGCCACCTTCGGCAGCGGCGCCCCGACGGGCATGAACACCGTGGAGCGGACCCCGAGGAGCGAGGAGGCCAGCGCCACGCCCTGCGCGTGGTTGCCGGCGCTCGCCGCGACCACGCCGGCCGCCCGCTGCTCGGGGCGCAGGCCGGCGATGCGCACGTACGCGCCCCGCAGCTTGAAGGAGCCGGTCCGCTGGAGGTTCTCGCACTTGAAGTGGACCGGGGAGCCGGTGAGGGAGGAGAGGTGGCGGCTGCCTTCCATCGGCGTGACCCGGGAAACCCCCGACAGCATCTTCTGGGCCCCCCGGACGTCGTCGAGGATGACCTGGGGGACGGGCTGGGGCACGCGGTAGTTCATACGGCCAGTCTCGCAGCCCCCGCAGGTCACGGCGCAGGGACGACCAGGGGGCGGACGACCGGCCCACCCGCTCCGCGGGGGCGCGGCGTCCACGCGGACAGGGGCGAGATCTCGCCATCCGGGACGCCCCCGGGGCGGTCGGCCCGATGGGCCGCACCAGTTCTCGTACGCGGCGTACGGGCCGCCGCACGGCCGCGTACTCTGTCCCCCATCCTTGTCGGCCCCACGCGAAGAGAGCCCACGGCCATGCCCTCCACCCCGGCCAGTTCCGACCTGCCCACGGCGGCCGAAGCGCCCGCCGGAGCCGGTCTCCTCGACTCGCTCCAGCACCAGGTCGCGGTGTTCGCCCGCCGGGCCGAGCAGACCCGTCTCGGCGGCGTCGGCCAGGCGCGCAACTCGATGGACCGCGCCGCGTACCTGCTCCTGAACCGGCTCGACCTGGAAGGCCCGATGGGCGTCAAGGCGCTGGCCGGCGGGATGGGCATCGACTCGTCCACGGTCACCCGCCAGGTCGCCCCGCTCGTCGACAGCGGTCTCGTCAAGCGGACCTCGCACCCCGAGGACGGCCGTGCCGTGGTCCTCGCGCTGTCCCCGCGCGGGCTGGCCCGCCTGGAGGAGGTGCGGTCCTCGCGGCGCGAGTTGATGGCGCGGGTGACCGAGGACTGGGCGGAGGAGGAGCGCGAGTCCTTCACCGTCCTGCTGACCCGCTTCAACCTCTCCCTGTCGGAGCTGATGGCGGCCGCCGCCGAGGGCGGCCCCGCCTCCTGACCCCCGCGCTCCGATCCCGGCCCGTCCGACCCCTTGACCGGGGTGGTGGCACCGGCCGCAAGATGTGGGCTGTGGACCGGCGTTCGGGGCGCGACCCGGAGTTCGAGGCCTTCGTCGCGGGCGCGGCGGGGCGGCTCCTGCACGTCGCGGTCCTGCTCACGGCCGAGCCGCCGTCCGAGGCCGGAGCGGCCCGCCGGCTGCTCGCCGGGGCGCTGGCCCGTACGTACGCGCACTGGAGCCGACTGCGCGACGACGACCCGTACGACCACACCCGCCAGGAGCTGTGCGCGGCGTACGCCCGGACGGCCTGGCGGCACCCGGGCGGCACCGGGGTGCTCGCGCGGCTGAGCCCGCTGGAGCGGCTCGTGCTGGTCATGCGGGTCTACGAGGGCGTCGCGGAGGAGGTCACGGCCGCGCAGCTGGGGCTGCCGCCCGAGCGGGTCGAGGCCGTCTGCAACCGGGCCGTCGCCACGATGCGTGCCGCGTCGGGGACGGGTCGGGGCGCCGGGTCCGGGCAGGGCGCGGGCCGGGCGCCGGGGGCCGACTCCGGGCGGGGGGCCGCGTGAGCCCCGACCGCAAGGAGGACCAGGTCAGGAAGCTGCTGGAGGGCCCGCACCCGATGGTTCCGGCCGGGCTCGCGGCGGCCGCCGCCACACACGGAAGGCGGCTGCTGCGCCGCAGGCGGGCCCTGCGCCGGCTGGGCTGGTCGGTGCTGTTCGCGGCGGCGGTGGCCTTCACGGTGTGGGCCTCGCTGACCCGGCCGTGGGTGACCCCGCCCAGCGGCATCTCCCCGCCCCTGGAGGGCTGGTAGCGCTCCGGGGGGCGGGGAGTTCGAGGCCGTACGGGCCCGGGTGGGGCCGTACGGGCCGTGGTCGAGCGGCCGTGCGGGCCGACCTAGCCGAGGGCGCGGGCCAGGTCCGCGATGAGGTCGTCGGCGTTCTCGATGCCGACCGAGAGGCGGATCAGGTCCGCCGGGACCTCCAGGGCCGAGCCGGCCACCGAGGCGTGGGTCATCCGACCCGGGTGCTCGATGAGGGACTCGACGCCGCCCAGGGACTCGGCGAGGGTGAAGATCTTGGTGCGGCCGCAGACCGCGACGGCCTCCTCCTCGCCGCCCTCGACGCGGAAGGAGATCATCCCGCCGAAGTTGCGCATCTGCTTCGCGGCGACCTCGTGGCCCGGGTGCTCGGGCAGGCCCGGGTAGAGGACCTGGCTGACCTTCGGGTGCCGGGTGAGCACCTCCACGATCTTGGCGGCGTTCTCCGCGTGCCGGTCCATGCGCACGGCCAGCGTCTTGATGCCGCGCAGCACGATCCAGGAGTCGAAGGGCCCGGCGACCGCGCCCATCGCGTTCTGGTGGTAGGCCAGTTCCTCGCCGAGGGCCGCGTCGGCGGTGACCAGGGCGCCACCGACGACGTCGGAGTGGCCGCCCATGTACTTCGTCAGGGAGTGCACGACCACGTCCGCGCCGAGCGCGAGCGGCTGCTGGAGGTAGGGGGAGGCGAAGGTGTTGTCGACGACCAGCTTGGCGCCGGCGGTGCGCGCGATGTCGGCGACCACGGCGATGTCGGTGATGCCGAGCAGCGGGTTGGAGGGCGTCTCGACCCAGATGACCTTCGTCTTCGGGGTGATGGCGGCGCGCACGGACGCCGGGTCGGAGGTGTCGGCCACCGACCACTCCACGCCCCAGCGGGAGACGACCTTCGCGAAGAGCCGGAAGGTGCCGCCGTAGGCGTCGTTGGGGATGACCACGTGGTCGCCCGGCGCGAGCAGGGTGCGCAGCAGGCAGTCCTCGGCGGCGAGCCCGGACGCGAAGGCGAGGCCGCGACGGCCGCCCTCCAGCGCCGCGAGGTTCTCCTCCAGCGCGGTCCGGGTGGGGTTGGCGCTGCGGCTGTACTCGTAGCCGCCGCGCAGGCCGCCCACGCCGTCCTGCTTGTACGTGGACACCTGGTAGATCGGGGGTACGACCGCGCCGGTCTGCGGGTCCGCCGTGTTGCCCGCGTGGATCGCACGGGTCTCGAAGCTCTGGTGCTCGTGGCTGTCGTCGCTCATGGGCAGATGCTATGCCCCGTTCGGGCCCCGGTCCTCTTCTGGCCTGACGGGTGGACGACGGGCCGCTGACCTGCCCTCCTGACCTGCGCCGCCGGGTGGAGGGCCGGACCATTGGCCTTGGCCCCGGTGCGTCTGGTTCGCTTGCGGCATGGAGATTCTTTTGGTCCTGATGGCCGTGGTCCTGCTCGTGGCCGTCGTGATGCCGTACGTGCGCCGCAGGCGGGGTGGTTTCGCCGGCGGCATCCGCCAGGTGGCGCCCGGCAGCCCCGACGCCGCCGACCCCGCCGACTACGGCTTCGTGCGGGAGGAGCAGCTGGACATCCGGGTGCCCGGGCCCGACCAGGACCTGATGGACGCTCTGGGCAACGTCCAGCGCAGCGGCCACTGGCAGGCCGCGTCGGCCCTGCTCGCGGGGACCCCGAAGGAGGGCGAGCAGCGCTGGCAGCGGGTGCAGTCCTTCGGCGGGGCGGCGGCGCTGGAGCTCGTACGGGAGCCCGGGGCCGGGGCGCGGTGGTTGAAGTCGTGGCGGCTGGAGGCGGAGAAGGACGCGGGCGGCGCGCAGGTGCACGCGGAGCTGCTGGTGCAGCAGGCGTGGCGGCACTCGGGCGGCGTGGGCTCCACCGACCACCGGATCATCCTGGAGGAGGCCCGCGACGCGTGCCGCCGGGCGACGCTGCTGGCCCCCGGCGACCCGGTTCCGTACATCACGGAGCTGGCGGTCGCGCGGGCGCTCGGCTACACCGAGGCGGACTTCGACGTCCTGTGGGCGCGGATCATCGACCTCGCGCCCCAGCACATGGGCGCGCACCTGGCGGCGCTGCACTACTGGTGCGAGAAGTGGCACGGTTCGCGCGAGAAGGCCGACGCCTTCGCGCACGCCGCCGCCGCCCGTGCCCCGCAGGGCTCGCTGCTGGCGGCGCTGCCGCTGTTCGCGGTGTACGAGCACCTGCCCGAGGTGAACCTGGTGCAGAGCTTCTACCGGAGCGCGGTCGTGACGCGGGCGGTGGAGGGCGCGATGTACGCGGTGCGCACGGCGCGTCAGGACGACCCGATGCTGGCGCACGTACGGCACCTGCTGCTGGTGTTCCTGGTGAATATGGAGCGCTGGGCGGAGGCGATGGAGCAGGTGCGGCACGTGGACGGGTACGTCGGCGCGCTCCCCTGGTCGACGGCGCCGGACCCGGCCGCGACGTACGCGGTGTACCGGGCGCTGGCCGTCGCCGGCTACGAGGCGAACGGCGGCTCCCCGGCGACGCTGCCGCACTGACCCGGCTCCGGCCGCGGGGCGGGCGGGGGCAGCGGCGGGGCGGGCGGGTGCGGTGACGGGGTCGGCGGTGGCGGGTTCGGCGGGCGCGGTGACGACCTCGGCCGGGTGCGGTGCCCGGGTCGGCGGTGACGGGTGGCGGGTGGCGGGCAGCCGGCGGCGGGGTTCCGGAATCTCCGGCGGTCGGCGGAAATGTCCCGGCCGGTGTGGGGCTCACCGCCCCCGACCCCTGACCGTTGGCCAATAAAGTTGCCGTAAGTGATGATCAGGCCGCATGATTCCGGCCGTGATCGTCAATCGCGCCGCACGCGCGCTCGCCACCCGCTGGGCCCGCAAGCGCTTCGACCCGGCGGCCTTCGGCCTCCTCCCCCGTGAGTCGCTCGACCCGCGCACCGCCGGCCCCGCGGCCGATCCCGGGCGCGCGGCCGAGCGCCACCGCGTCATCGCCGCCGCCCAGGAGGGCGAGTGGCGGCCGGCCGCCGCGCACGTCCGCGCCGCCGGCACGGACTGGGACGAGCGCTGGACCCGGCTGGAACTGCTGATCCGGCTCGCCGACGCCGACGACCGCTGGCTCACCGACTGGCGCACCGCCGAACCCGCCGACGGCGACGCCGGCACCGTCCACTCCCACCTGCTGGTCAGCCGGGCGTGGGCGGTGCGCGGCTCGGCCGTCGCCCGCGAGGTTCCGGACGCCGACATGCGCGCCTTCCACGCCCAACTGCCCGCCGCCATGGCCGCCGCGCAGCGCGCCGCCGACCTGGCCCCCGAGGACCCCGGACCCTGGGTCGTCATGATCACGGCCGCGCGGGCCATGTCGTACACGCACAGCCAGTTCGCCGACCTGTGGCGCAACCTCACGCTCCGGGCACCCCACCACACGGCCGCCCACTGGCAGGCCATGCAGTACTGGTGCGCCAAGTGGCACGGCTCCCACCAGCTGATGATCGAGTTCGCCGGGCGGGCCGTCGCCCAGGCCCCGGCCGGCAGCCTGCTGCCCGGGGTCTACCTCCACGCCCTGGACGAACTGCGCGGCTCCCGCGCCTCCCGTACCGCCCGCTCCGAGACGCACCGGGCCCTGCTCGGCGCCGTCGCGGGCCGGCTGGAGTCCGTACGGGCCGACCACGAGGGCCTGCCCCGGCTGCGCCACCTGCTCGCACACCGCCTGGGCGAGGCCGGCATGCACGCGGCGGCGCTCGACCAGTTCCGCGCCATCGGCCCGCACTGCGGCGCCGCGCCCTGGAACGCCGACGGGTCCGGTCCCGTCGCGGCCTTCGACCTGGCCCGGGGGCTCGCCGCCCACGGCGCACGCCGCGGCTGACCCCGCGCGGGGCGCCGCCCCGCCGGGCCAAGGCCCGCGCCCGTCACCACACGCACCGATTCCGCATCCCTGGGGGGACCCGTCCTTATGGGCGCTTCACTTCGCGCGCTGCGCGCGCTCGTCCTGCTCGCCGGCTTCTACCTGCTCGGCCTGATCCTGCTCGGCGTCCTCGGGCTGCTCGACTGGGCCGTCATGACCTGGCTGCACGGCGCCGTGGCCGGCAAGGTCGTCATCGTCTCGGTGGTCCTCGCGATCCCGATCGTGCGCGGCATGTTCATGCTGCGCACCCCCCGGTCGGAGCCGCTGCCGGGCATCCCCGTCACCGAGGCGCAGGAACCGGCCCTGTGGCAGGCCGTCCGTGACGTCGCCGCCCGGGTCGGCACCCGCGCGCCCGACGAGATCCTGCTGATCGACGAGGTCAACGCGGCCGTCTCGGAGGAATCCCGGATGCTGGGCCTGCTGCCCGGCACCCGTCGCCTCCACATCGGCCTGCCCCTGATGAGCGGCCTGGACGAGATGCAGCTGCGCGCCGTCCTCGCCCACGAGATGGGCCACTACGCCAACCTCGACACCCGCCTCACCCCACTGATCGCCCGCGGCCGCGCCCAGCTGATCCGCACCATCGGCCACTTCCACGACCGGGCCGACACCAAGGTCGCCAAGGAGCGCGCCAAGCAGGAGAAGCGCGCCGAGAAGCGGACCGCCAAGGGCAAGAAGGCCAAGGAGGTCGACACCACCGGCGAGGGCATGACCTACCGCGCCATGGCCGCGATCTACACCGGCTACGCGAAGTTCTACATGCGGGCCACGCTCTCGGCGTCCCGCCGCCAGGAGCTCGCCGCCGACCTGGCCGCCGTCCGCGTCGCGGGTCGCGACTCCACCGCCTCCGCGCTGCGCGAGCTGAACGCGCTGGGCAACGCCCACGACTTCTACATGGAGTCCTACGCCACCCTCGGCGTCAACGCCGGGCTGCTGCCCCTGCCCGGGCAGGTCTTCGGCGGCTTCCGCCACCTCCTCGACGCCCGCTCCGAGCAGCTGGACGAGCTGCGCACCGAGCTGTCCACCGAGCCCGCCTCCCCGTACGACTCGCACCCCGCGCTCGCCGAACGCGTGGCCCGCATCGAGGCCCTGCCCGACGACGGCCGGGCCGAGGCTGCGGTCCGCCCGTCGCTGGCGCTGCTGTCGGACGCGGACGCGGCCATGGCCGCCCTGGAGCCCGTCGTCCTCAGCCCGGAGGCCCTCGCCCTCAAGCGGCTGGACTGGCCCGACCTCGTCCACGAGAGCATGACCCTGTACGTGGGACAGGGCTCGCGGGAGATCCGCGAGGCCGTGGCCGCCGAGGGCGCGGGCGACGGCCTCGCCCCGCTGCTGGACGCCGTCGACGCCGACCCGCAGCTGCGGTGGCGGCTCGCCGGGCGCTTCCCGACCTCGGAGCAGGCGGCGGCCGCCACCGGCCGCGCGGCCCGCGAGTTCGCCCGCCCGGCCTTCCGTCGGATCCTGAACCAGCTCGTCACCACCGAGCTGACGGCCCGCGGCACCGCCCGCTGGCAGCTGTCCTGGTCCGACGCGGCCGGCCTGGCCTACCCGGCCGGAGACTTCGAGGACCGTCTTGAGGCCGCCCTGGACGCGGCCGTCGCCGACCCGTGCGACACCGAACCGCTGCGGAAGCTGGTGCTCAACCCGTGATCGTCCTCCTCCTCGTCCTCGGCACCCTGCTCCTCGCGGGCGCCCTCTACGTCGCCCGCGGCTTCCTCATCATCCGCAAGGCCCGAAAACTGACCGAACGGATCGAGGGCCTGGAATCGGCCGGCGCCGAGCTGCGCGCCCGCACCGAAGCCCTCAAGGCCGACGGCAAGGCCGAGGTGGCGGCCGCGGTCGTCGCCCTGGGCTTCGTACCGGAGGACCGGCTGGACACCGAGCACGCCGCGCCCGTCCCGGCCGAGCGGACCGCCGCCCTGGCCGCCGTCCGGTCCGGGGACTGGGAGGCGGGCGCCGCCTACCTGGAAGCCGCCGGCTCGGACCGGGAGGAGCGCTGGCACCGCGTGCGCGCCCTCGCCGAGGCGGCCGTCGAGGACGACGCCTGGCTGGTTGCCTGGCGCGCCGCCCGGCCCGGTGACCCGGCCGCGGCCCTCGTCCTCGCCGACAACGCCGTCCTCGTCGCGTGGGAGGTCCGCGGCTCCGCGTGGGCCCGCCACACCTCGGAGGAACAGTTCGACCTCTTCCACAAGCTGCTGCGCGGCGCGCAGGCGGCCGTCCACGAGGCACAGAAGGTCGCGGACCCCGCCGACCCGGTCCCGTACATGGTCGAGCAGGCCGTCGCCCTGGGTCTGATGTACCCGCACGAGCGGTACGAGCGGCTGTGGACCGAGATCGTCTCGCGCTCCCCGAAGCTGCTGAGCGCCCACACCAACGCCATGCAGTACTGGGCCCGCAAGTGGCGCGGCTCGCACGAGGAGTCCCACGCCTTCGCGCGGAAGGCGGCCGCCGGCGCGGCCCCCGGTGAGCTGCTGTCGATGCTGCCGCTGATCGCCTACGTCGAGCAGGAGAACTACGAGGACGACCTCGCGGCGGAGGACTTCTTCACGGGGCCGGACGTACGCGCCGCCGTCGACGAGGCCCTCGTCGACCTCGCGGCGGCCGACCCGGCCGACACCCGCACGGTCGCGCTGCGCCACCTGCTGGCCTACCTGCTGTTCTGGCAGGACCGGGACGCGGAGGCCGTCGAGCAGTTCCGGCACGTCGACGGCCACATCGGCGCGATGCCCTGGTACTACGCGGGCAACCCGAAGCAGCGCTATCTGTACGCCCGCGACTGGGCGGTCCGCGTGACCCTGCTGGAGGACGAGGACTGATCGCGCCGGGCGCCGCGCGGCGCCCGGCGCACGTCGGGGGCGGGTCGGGGAATCCCGGCCCGCCCCCGGCCGTTGTCAGGACTACAAGGAGGGAATCCATGTTCTCGTACCGCCGCACGCCCGAGCTGCCCACCCGCGAGGAGGCCCTGAAGGGCCGCGCGCACCCGCTGTTCGCCCTGCCGGAGCGCCACACCGTCCTCGGCAACCCCCTGACCGGCCCGTACCCCGCCCACCTCGAAACGGCCGACTTCGGCCTCGGCTGTTTCTGGGGCGCGGAGCGCAAGTTCTGGCAGACCCCCGGGGTGTGGACCACCCTGGCCGGCTACCAGGGCGGCTTCACCGAGAACCCCGCGTACGAGGAGGTCTGCTCCGGCCTGACCGGGCACACCGAGGTCGTCCGGGTCGTCTTCGACCCCGCGCTCGTCTCCTACGAGACCCTCCTCAAGGTGTTCTGGGAGGCCCACGACCCCACCCAGGGCTTCCGTCAGGGCAATGACGTCGGCACCCAGTACCGCTCGTCGATCTACACCCACTCCCCCGCCCAGCAGGCCACGGCCGAGGCCTCCCGCGCCGCCTACCAGCGCGTCCTCACCGCGTCCGGCCACGGCGAGATCACCACGGCCGTCCTGCCCGCCGCGGAGCGCCCCTTCTGGCCCGCGGAACCGGAGCACCAGCAGTACCTCGACAAGAACCCGGGCGGCTACTGCGGCATCGGCGGCACGGGCGTCTCCTGCCCGATCGGCGTCGCGGCGGCACCGTCGCCGGATGCCTGACGGTCCGCGTACCGTCCTCCACCGGGTCCTGCGGGGCCCGTGGGGCATCCGGATCGAGCTGACGGCCTCGGCGGCCGTCGGCGCCGCGCCGCCCGAGCGGGGCGAGCGGGTCGCGAACGGGGTGTGGCTGGACACCACCCCCGTCCGCACGCATCCGCCGGCGGACCGCCGGGGCAAGCGGCTCGACGCCGCCGAGGCCGGATGGCTGCGCCACGGCGCGGCGGTCGCGGCGCCGGCCGTCGCGGCCCGGCACCCGGGCGCGCACGTCCTGGTCACGGTGGACCGCGTGCTGTTCCCGGAGGCGGACTTCCAGCCTGAGGGGTTGGCCGCCGCGGTCCTGCGCTGGGCGGAGGAGGAGTTCGCCCTGCCGCCCCACGCCGTCGACGTCACCTTCGACCGGACGGCCGGCCGGTACGCCTACACGTGGCCGCCCGCCCGACCCGACCCGGCCTGAGCGCGCCCGCCCGCCGGGGCGCTCAGCGCACCGTGACGTGCGGGCGGGCCCACGAGGTGTGGTCGAAGGCGGAGTTGCCGTTGGCGTCCTCCACCACCAGGTGCAGCAGGCGCACGCCGGTGACGTCCAGGTCGACGGCGGTGGGGCCGCCGGCTCCCGTGAGGACGGCCGTGGTCAGCAGGGTGCGGCCGTCGGCGCGGACGACGGCCCGGGTCGCCCCGGCCGCCGACTGCTGCTTCGAGAAGTCGTCGATGCCGACCAGGGCCGTGAAGCGGGCCGCCCGCCCGCCCAGGTGGTAGACGACCTCCGACGGGGCGTGCACGCCGAGCCCCTTGGCGTACGTCACCCCGCCGAACGCGATCGGGGTGCCGTCGCCCGCCTCCTTGCGCCCGTTGGAACGGTCCACCTCGACGGGGCCCCAGCCGTTGGAGGCGGACACCCACGGCAGGTCACTGAGGTACCCGTCCCGGGTCGGCGGGGCCGGCAACGGGGCGAAGCGGACGGGCGCCGAGAATCGGTACGCGGAGGTGGTCGCGGACGCCGTCAGCAGGGCGGACGTCGCCGCGGCGGGCCCGGTCACCGTCCACACCGTGGTCAGGGTCTGCCCCGGGGCCAGGGAAGCGGCCGTCACCGGGCCCGCCGGGGTCGCCGTCCAGCCCGCCGGGACGCTCAGCGCGACCCGGGCGTCCGGCCAGGCCCGGGCGGCGCCGTTCGACAGCCGGGTCGTGACGGTGGCGCCGGCCGCGTCCGGGACGGCCGTCAGGCCCCAGGCCCGGCGCGGGTAGGTCGGCGCCCAGGACGCGCGCAGCAGCGTCGTCAGGGAGGCGACCACCGACGGGTTCGCCGCCGCCACGTCGCGCTGCTCGCCGAGGTCGGCCGTCAGGTCGTACAGCTCGAACTGCCATTGCGCGTCGGGGGCTTCGCGGTCCCGTCCCGGGGCGAACCGGACGCCCTTCCAGCGGTCCTTGCGGATGGCCTCGGCGACCCGCTTGGCGCGGCCGCCGTCCTGGGCATCGGCCCGGGAGGTGACGCCCTGCTCGTCGCGGTACCAGTACAGGTGGGAGTGGATCGGGGCCAGGGCCGGGGCGCCGGCGAGGACGGGGGCCGCCGAGAGGCCGTCGATGTCGGAGGGGGCCGGGGCGCCCGCCAGGTCGGCGAGGGTGGGCAGCAGGTCGTGGAGCGGGGTGGGGCGGGAGCTGGTGGTGCCCGCCGCGATCCGGCCGGGGCCCCAGGCGATCAGGGGGACCCGTACGCCGCCCTCGTAGAGGTTGCGCTTGTAGCCGCGCAGCGGGCCGTTGGCGTCGAACAGGTCGGGGTCCACGCCGCCCTCCTCGTGGGGGCCGTTGTCGGAGGCGACGAGGACGACCGTGCGGTCCGCGATCCCGCGTGCCCGGAGCCGGTCGACGACCGCGCCGACCTGCGCGTCGAGCAGTCCGATCTGCGCGGCGTGCGCCTTGTTCGCCTTCGTCCAGGGCTTCGAGGCGTACGGGCCGAGGTCCGGGACCTCGCTGGGCGCGTGCGGCAGGTTCGGGGTGAGCAGGAGCAGGAAGGGGTCGGGTCCGGCCGCGTGAGCGTCGATGAAGTCGAGGGCGCGCGCGGCGATGGCGTCGGGGGCGAAGGTGCCCGCCGCGACCGGCTCCTTGACCCCGTCGCGCCACAGGTACGACGGGTAGTACTGGTGGGCGTGACCGTGGTCGATGTAGCCGTAGAACTGCTCGAAGCCGCGCGACAGCGGGTGGCTCGGCTGGTCGGCGGCCTCCGGCCCGAAGCCCCACTTGCCGAACAGGCCCGTACGGTAGCCGCGCGCCCGCAGCACTTCCGCGAAGGTGGTGTCCCCGGCGCCGAGGCCGGCCTGACCGCCGCTGCCCGGGTTGGCGCGGACGGGGGCGTGCCCGGTGTGCAGACCGGTCAACAAGGCGGCGCGCGAGGGCGCGCAGACGGCGGCGGCCGCGTAGGCGTCGGTGAACCGCAGCCCCTCCGCGGCGAGTTGGCCGATGCGCGGGGTGCTGATCAGCTTCTGGCCGTACGGGGAGAGATCGCCGTACCCGAGGTCGTCGGCCAGCACCACCACGAGGTTCGGGGCGCCCCCGGGCGCGGTCGCGGTGGCCGACTCCGCGGCGGCTGCGGGCAGTTGGGGAAGCGCGGCGAGCCCGACGGCCGCCGCGGATCCGGCGATGAAGTGGCGGCGGCTGGGCATCGTGAACTCCTTGGCGGCGGCGGGGCGGTGAGGAGATCATCAACACCCGGCCCGCACGAAGGCCATGCACGGAACGTGAAAAACGTGTGACACGAGCCGGCGGCGGGCCGCCCAACTGCCGCGTCGAAAGCTCTCTCCAGCTCTCTTCGCACATCCCGGACACTGCCCGGGCGGCCCCGGAACCGCTGGGCCATCACATGGCGTCGGCGGTTAGGGTGGGCTCCACGCGATCATGCAGGGGGCATACGGTGCGGACCATGTCGCACGGACACGAGCCGGCTCGGATCGGAGCGCCGATGCCACCCGACGCCTTCGCCGAGCGCGCGGGGTCCGGAGGCGGGAAGCACCTCCGGCGTTGCCGGAGGACTGCGGGATGAGTGAGCTGTACGGCTCCGAAAGCGCGGACGGGGCGGGCGACGCCCAGGACGTTCCGGCCCATGACGCGCCACCGGCCGTGGATTTCGACGACCATTCGATGGAACCCGCCGAACCGGACGACTCCCAGGAAGAGCTCCCTGAGGCCGGGGACCCACCGGATGGTTCGGACGACGGTACCGACGCCCCGAAGGAACCCGACTCTCCGGATGAGGGAACCGTTGATCAGCACGTGCCGGAGGAATTGGATCCGGTGGAACCGGATGACGCTTCCCCCGAAGACCCGGATCGTCCCGAGGACGCGGATCAAGCAGGCTCACCGGAGCCGCTGGAACCCGCCGAGCAGGCGGAGCCCGTGCAGCCGGTCGAGCCCGTCGAGCAGGCAGAGCCCGCCGAGCCCGCCGAGCAGGCAGAGCCCGCCGAGCAGACGGATCAGCTACCGGAGGCAGTGTCCTACTTGGAGGATCGCAAGCTGACCACCGATGCGGGCGAGGCCTTCTACGGTCCGGAGGACACCGTGATGCGGGACATGGCTTCGAGTCTGGAGCCTGAGCAGGGTGCTTTCACTCTCGATCTGCACGGTACTCCGAGCTCGGTCGAGGTTGATGGGCGAAGCCTCGACGCGGGAGAGCTTGCCACCTATCTCACGAGCGACAGATCGGATTGGAACGGTGAGCCCGTCAGATTGATGTCATGTGAGACCGGTCAAGGCGAGGAACCGTTCGCACAGGAACTGGCCGACAACCTGGGTGTGAACGTCACCGCCCCCACGGAGCTGGCCTGGTCGGACTCCGAGGGGAATTCATGGGTGGCTTCCGGCGTCTTCGACGAATACGGCGATATGCATTCGACCTGGCCACCCGATGGCAAGTGGGTGACTTTTGAACCGGAAAAAAAGAGCTGAGGGAGAGAACCGGTGGAGTTCAAGCGTGCGCGGTTGTTCGATGGCGTCACCCCGGAGTCCGGGCCGTACTTCGATGAGTCCAGGCCACGGATCGCCGATCAAGCCGAGCGTGACCGCCTGCTTGAGTTCCTCTCGCACGGTGGCGCCGCCATCGAGCGGGCCGCGGGATTGGCTCCGGATCAGCTCGATGCGTCCAAGGGCAAGGTCGTGCCAATCGTCACGATGACGGACGGCGTCTGGATCTGGACGCTGGCACACGCCTACTACCTGGAGCACTACGGCTTTGCCCCGGATTCGGAGTTCTACGAGTACATCAAGTCGCGGGACTATCGAGCGGATGGGCCGGAGGAGGAAATCCAGAGTGCCGCTTTGGAGTTCCTGCGCCGCAGTCGGACCGCTCGCCGATGAGAGGGGGCGGGGTGGGAGCCCGTCGCGACGCCCGGGCGGACCGGCGCCGTCTCGGGCTCACCCGCCTCGGGCACCTCACCCCGGGGCCGGCACCAGGCCGGCGATGAGGGGGCCGGAGCGCGCATTTCGGCGCGGGCCGAACGGCACGGCCCCGGGCGGTGGCCCGGGGCCGGGTGCCGACGGTGCCACGCGTCAGATCGTCGACGTGTCGATCACGAAGCGGTAGCGGACGTCGCTGGACTGGACCCGCTCGTAGGCCTCGTTGATCCGGTCGGCGGAGATGAGCTCGATCTCCGCGCCCAGCCCGTGCTCGGCGCAGAATTCGAGCATCTCCTGGGTCTCGGGAATGCCGCCGATCATCGACCCGGCGAGGGTCTTGCGGCCGCCGATGACGGAGAACAGGTTCAGCTCGACCGGCTCCTCGGGCGCGCCGACGTTGACGAGCGCCCCGTCGACCTTCAGCAGGGCGAGGTAGCGGTCGAGGCCGAGCGGCGCGGAGACGGTGGACACGATCAGGTCGAAGGTGCCGGCCAGCTCCTCGAAGGTGCTCGGGTCGCTCGTCGCGTAGTAGTGGGCGGCGCCCAGCTTGAGGCCGTCCTCCTTCTTGCGCAGGCTCTGCGACAGGACGGTGACCTCCGCGCCGAGCGCGGCGGCGATCTTCACGCCCATGTGCCCGAGCCCGCCGAGGCCGACGATCGCGATCTTCTTGCCGGGGCCCGCCCCCCAGTGCCGGAGCGGGGAGTAGAGGGTGATCCCGGCGCACAGCAGCGGCGCGGCGACGTCGAGCTCGACGCCGTCGGGGATGCGCAGGGTGTAGTTCTCGTCGACGACGATGTGGGTGGAGTAGCCGCCGTAGGTGGGCTCGCCGTTCTTGTCGACGGCGTTGTAGGTGCCGGTCATGCCCTTGACGCAGTACTGCTCCTGGCCGCGCAGGCAGTACTCGCACTCCCGGCAGGAGTCCACGAAGCAGCCCACGCCCACGCGGTCCCCGACGGCGAACTTCGTCACGCCGGGACCGACCTCCGCGACGATCCCGGCGATCTCGTGGCCCGGGACCATCGGGAAGATGCCCTCGCCCCAGCCGTCGGTGGCCTGGTGGATGTCGGAGTGGCAGATGCCGGCGTACTTGATGTCTATGAGGACGTCGTGCTCGCCGACCGGGCGGCGCGGGATGGTGACGCGCTCCAGCGGGGCCTTCGCGGCGGGGGCGGCGTAGGCGGGGACCTGGGTGACGGACATGGGGGTGATCTCCTCTGACGAGGACGCCGGGCTGTGACGTCATGGTGACGCCGGGGTCCGACGTCCGTACTGCGGTACTTCCACCCTGCCCCGGTCCGGGCCGCCCACCCAGACCCCTGCCGTGCCTAGGACTGCCGAACCTACCCTTGGCGGGGTCAGGCTCACCGTCTCGTCCGGTGTCCCGCCCGGGGATACTGGCGTCATGGACCAGCTTGATCAGCGAGCCGAACTCGGCGAGTTCCTGCGCAGCCGCCGCGCCCGGCTGCGCCCCGAGGACGTGGGCCTGCCCGACTACGGCCGGCACCGGCGGGTTCCGGGGTTGCGCCGCGAGGAGCTGGCGCAGCTGGCCGGGGTGTCCGTCGCGTACTACACGCGGCTGGAACAGGGGCACGGGCAGAACGTGTCGGCGGAGGTCCTGGACGCCATCGCGCGGGCCCTGCGGCTGGACGGCACGGAGTCGGACCACCTGACCCACCTGGCGCGCCCCCGCACCCGCGGGCGGAGCCGGTCCCGGCGTCCGCAGCAGGTCCGCCCGGAGCTGCGCAGCCTGATGGAGGCGATGGAGGGCGTACCGGCGTACCTGGTGGGGCGGCGGCAGGACGTCATCGGGTGGAACCGGCTGGCCGCGGCCGTCTTCGGGGACTTCGGGACGCTGCCCCCGGCGGAGCGCAACCTGGTGCGGCTGGTGTTCCTCGACCCGGCGACGGCCGAGCTGTACGCGGAGTGGGAGTGCCGGGCCTGCGAGGTCGTGAGCAACCTGCGCATGTACGCGGGCCAGTACCCGGACGACGAGCAGCTGTCCGTGCTGGTCGGGGAGCTGTCCGTGAAGAGCGAGGAGTTCCGCAGGCTGTGGGCGGCCCACACGGTGGCGGACAAGAAGACGCACGGGGTGAAGCGCCTGCGCCACCCGGTGGTGGGCGAGCTGGTCCTGCCGTTCGAGACGCTGGCGCTGCCCGACGACCCCGCCCAGTTCCTGGTGACGTACCACGCCGTGCCGGGATCCCCCTCGGCGGACGCGCTGCGGTTGCTGTCGTCCTGGTCGGCGCCGGCCCACGAGCCGACGCCGACCACCCCCGCGCCGCCCTCCGGGTCGGGGACGGCACGCGCGGAGGACCGCGCCTGAGCGACGCGACGGGGACGGGCGGGGACGGGCGGGGACACGACCGGGCCGGTCGGCGCCCGCCCCGCCCCGCCCCGCCCAGCCCCGCCCCGCTCAGCCCAGCCCCGCTCAGAGCGTCAGCTGGAAGACGCCCGCGCCGCGCTCGCGCCGGTAGCCCAGGGCCTCGTTCACGGCCAGCATCGGGGTGTTCTCGTCGGCGACGGTCGTACCGATCCGGCGCAGCTCCGGGTGCCGTACGGCCGCCTCGGCCCGCATCCGGAGTTTGACGGCGCGGCCCAGGCCGCGGCCCCGGTGCGCGGGGACGACGACGGTGTCGTACTGGAGGGCGCGCGGCCCGTCCGGGTCCGGGAGCACCAGCGCCGTGTAGGCGGCGATCTCGCCGGCGGGGGTGACGGCGGCGACCATCAGCATCTTCCCGCCGCGGTCCAGCACGAGCCGCTGCGCGGCGTGCACCCGCGCCGGCGTCCAGGCGGTGAACCGTTCGTCGCCGTCACCGGAGGGCGCGTCCTCCATCGCCCCGTGGGCGGCCGCGGCGGCCGGGGCCCAGGCGTCGGGGACCAGTCCGGCCCAGGTGAGGAGCTCGTAGCCGGGGACGTCGGGGTCGGCCTCCGCGGCCGGGTCCTCGCCGAGTTCCTGGACGTACCAGGCCATCGGCAGGACGTTCACGAAGCCGACGGACTCCAGGAAGGCCTGTCCGGGCCCGCCCGTGTCGGCGATGGTGGAGACCGAGGTCCGGCCCCGGTCGACGAGCTCGGCGCGGACCCGCTCCCACAGGGCGGTGCCCACGCCCCGGCGGCGGGCGTCGGGGCGCACCGTCAGCTCGTCGAGGAAGGCGGTGTGGGTGTTGGCCTCCTCGGTGAACAGCAGCAGGGCGGCGTGGCCCTCGCCGTCCGTCTGCGCCCAGTGGACGAACCGGCCGCGGGCGGGCGGCACGCGCAGTCGACCGTCGGCCTCCGCCCGGGTGGGCACGGGCACGCCGGGCAGGGCGGTGGCGTCGGCGGCGTGGGCGGAGACCTGCACCGCCCACCAGGTGTCCACCTCGTCGTCGGTCGGGGGCACGGTCAGCGTGTCGATCTTCGTCATGCCACGACCCTAGGGCCTGTCGTCGAACCGCCGTCATCGCCCGGAGCTCGGCCCCGCGGCGTCGCGACGCCGCGGAACGCACGGACGGCGGGGAGCCCGTCGTGGGCTCCCCGCCGTCCGGGGTTCGGCGGGTGGCGCCGCGAGCGGCGCTCACACGGGGTGTCAGGCGGCCGAGCCGGCCTTCCACTCCGCCCAGTCCATGTTCCAGCCGTTGAGGCCGTTCTCCGGCTTGATGGTCTTGTCCGGGGAGTTCATCACGGTGACCACGTCGCCGATCAGCGAGTTGTCGAAGAACCACGCGCCGGGCTGGTCCGGGTCGTTCGCACCCTTGGCGTCGTTCAGGCCGACACAGCCGTGACTGGTGTTCACCTTGCCGAAGATCGAGTCGGCGCCCCAGTAGTTGCCGTGGATGAACGTGCCGGAGGTGGACAGCCGCATCGCGTGCGGGACGTCCTTGATGTCGTACTCGCCCTTGCCGTCGTTGCCCTTGAAGCCGACGGTGGCGCCGTCCATCCGGGTCTCCTTGAACTTCTCGGAGATCACCATCTGGCCGTTGTACGTGGGGTTCTCCGGGGAGCCCGCCGAGATCGGGATGGTCTTGAGGACCGCGCCGTCCCGGGTGACCGTCATCGTCTTCGCCTTCACGTCGACGGTGGAGACCTGGCTCCGGCCGACCTTGAAGGTGACGGTCTTGTTCTGCACGCCCTGGATGCCGGGTGCGCCCTGCACGCCCTGGAGCGCGAGCTTCAGGGTGACCGTGGAGTTCGCCTGCCAGTACGCCTCGGGGCGGAAGTCCAGGCGCTGGTTGCCGAACCAGTGGCCGACGACTTCCTGGTTGCTGCTGGAGCTGACCTTGATCGCGGCCTGGACGGCCTTCTGATCCTTGATCGGCTTGTTGAACGTGATCGAGACCGGCATGCCCACGCCGACCGTCTGGCCCTCGTCCGGGACGAACGAGCCGACGAAGCTGTTCTCCGGCGAGAGGGTGGTGAACGAGGCGTTCTCGTGCGCCTCGCGCCCGGCCTCGTCCTTCGCGGTCGCCGCCAGCGCGTACTTCGTGGAGCGCTTGAGGGCCGCGTCCGGCTTCCAGCTCTTGCCGTCGGCGGCTATCTTGCCCGCCACCACGGCACCCTCGGAGCTCTTCAACTCGACCTGGGTGAGCTTGCCGTCGCTGACGGTGACGTTCGCCGCGTCGTTCAGGGCTATGTTGGTGGAACCGTCCTTCGGCGTGATCTCTATCTTCGCCTTGGACGCGTCCTTGGCCGCCGCCGCGTCCACGTCCGCCTGTGCCTTGCCGGTTTCGGCGCTGCCCTGAGGCTTCTCGGTACCCCCGTCGTTGCAGGCCGAGAGCATCAGTACGCCGCCGAGCACGGCGGATACGGCCACCAGGGACCTTCTCCGCCGCATGCTGTACGTCCTCACACGTCACTCCATCGTTGCCGGAAACCCCGAGGCTGCATTCCCGGGATTGGGCCGGGCAGGGGGCATCACCCCCTGCTCGTCCTGACAACGCGTTAACGACGCGGGTCGGTTCCACACTCCGTTCGAATGTGTGCAACCCCACGGTCAGGCGTTGTCCGCCTCTTCCTCGAAGTCACCATCTTCCTCGTCCAGGTCCCACTCCAGTGACTCGGGGTCGTATTCGACCGGTTCACTGCTCCAGGAGGCCTGTGCGAGCTCGATTCCGGGCAGTTCCGCGACCAGGTCCGTGGGGTCCACCAGGTAGGCCAGCGCCTCCGATTCGTCCTGCCGGACGGCGGCCTCCGCATGACCGCGCTCCTCGTCCGGCATGAACTCGTCGGCCTTGATGTGTCCGAGGGCCGCGCCGATGAGTGCCTCGGAGTCCGATACTTCGAGGACCAAATCCACCCGAAGCCGTACGAATCGTGATGTCTCAGAAGGGTTCATACGACGGAGAGTAAGCCCGCGACAGCCCCGACTTTCCCACGACCCGCCCTGTTCACTAGCATCGGCGCACACGGCCAATTCGCTGCTGCCACAAGGGGGATCGCACCGTGTCCGCACGTCGACCGCTGCTCACCGCTCTCGGAGCGACCACCCTCCTCGCCGTCCTCTGGTTCGTCCCCTCGGCGAACGCAACCGCACCCGGTCAGGACGCGGCGAGGTCTTCCGGCGGCCCCGCCGCCGCCAACACCGGCACCGTGAACGGCGTTTCCACGCAGGACGCCACGCGTTCCGGTTCCGCCCGGTCCGACACCACGGACCCCGCCGCCCCGGACTCCGGAACCCCGGAATCCACCCGCGCCGACGCCGGCACCCCCGACGGGATTTCCGCCGGGGACCGCGCCTCGATGGTCACCCTCACGCTCGCCGACACCGGCAGCGCGGACACCACCCCCTACGTCCTGGGCGGCACGGTCTGCCTGGGTCTGGGCGCCGGCTTCGTGGCCTTCTCCGTGCGCCGCTCCCGCACCCAGTAGCGGCGCACGGAAGAACGCGGAAGGGGCCGGGCCCCGGGGAGCGATCCCCGGGGCCCGGCCCCTTTCCCGCGTCGGTCGCGCCGCCCGTCAGGCGAGGGGACCCGTCACCGGCTCCACCGCGGCGACGAGCCCGCCCGCGCGGACGAAGGCGTCGGCGGCGGCCAGGTCGGGGGCGAGGAAACGATCCGGCCCGGGACCCTGCACACCCGCCGCGCGCGCCGCCCCGATGGCGGCCCGGCTGGCCGGGGCCGGGGTCAGCCCGTGGCGGAGCTCGATGGCCCGGGTGGCCGCGTACAGCTCGATCGCGATGATCCGGGTCAGGTTGTCGATCGCCGTGCGCAGCTTGCGGGCGGCCGACCACCCCATGGAGACGTGGTCCTCCTGCATGGCGGAGGAGGGGATCGAGTCGGCGGAGGCCGGGACCGCGAGCCGCTTCATCTCGCTGACCAGGGCCGCCTGCGTGTACTGGGCGATCATCAGGCCGGAGTCGACGCCGGCGTCGTCCGCGAGGAACGGGGGCAGGCCGTGGCTGCGGTTCTTGTCGAGGAGCCGGTCGGTGCGGCGCTCGGCGATCGAGCCGAGGTCGGCCGCGGCGATGGCCAGGAAGTCCAGCACGTACGCGACGGGCGCGCCATGGAAGTTGCCGTTGGACTCCACGCGCCCGTCGGGCAGGACCACCGGGTTGTCGACGGCGGCGGCCAGCTCGCGGGAGGCGACCAGGGCGGCGTGCGCCATGGTGTCGCGGCCCGCGCCGGCGACCTGCGGGGCGCAGCGCACCGAGTAGGCGTCCTGGACGCGCGGGGCGGACTCCTCCTGGAAGTGCCCGGTCAGCCCGGAGCCCTTCAGCACGGCGGCCATGTTCGCGGCCGAGGCGCCCTGGCCGGGGTGCGGGCGGATGGCGTGCAGCTCGGGCTGGAGGACCTTCTCCGTACCGAGCAGCGCCTCCAGGGTGAGGGCGGCGGTGATGTCGGCGGAGGTGTAGAGCGTGCCCAGGTCGGCGAGGGCCATGATCAGCATGCCGAGCATGCCGTCGGTGCCGTTGAGGAGGGCGAGGCCCTCCTTCTCGCGGAGCTCGACGGGCTCGATGCCGGCCTCGGCGAGCAGCTCGCCCGCGGGGCGGACGATGCCGTCGGGACCCTCGGCGTCACCCTCTCCCATGAGCGCGAGCGCGCAGTGGGAGAGCGGCGCGAGGTCGCCGGAGCAGCCGAGGGACCCGTACTCGTGGACGACGGGGGTGATCCCGGCGTTCAGCACGTCGGCCATGGTCTGCGCGACGGAGGGGCGGACGCCCGTGTGCCCGGAGGCCACGGTCTTCAGCCGCAGGAACATCAGCGCGCGCACGACCTCGCGCTCGACGCGCGGGCCCATGCCGGCGGCGTGCGAGCGGACGATGTTGCGCTGGAGCTGCGCGCGCAGCTCGGGGCTGATGTGCCGGGAGGCGAGAGCGCCGAAGCCGGTGGAGACCCCGTAGACGGGCTCGGGCTTGGCGGCCAGCGCGTCGACGATGGCGCGGGCGCGGGCGAGGGCTTCGAGCGCCTCGCCGGACAGCTCGACCCGCGCGTTGCCGCGGGCCACGGCGATGACGTCCTCGGCGGTGGTTCCGGACGTCCCCACCACGACAGTGTGCATATCCATATTCAGCACCCTACGGACTGAATCCCTTCATGTCACCACCC
This sequence comes from Streptomyces sp. NPDC057939, assembly GCF_042887545.1. Lineage (NCBI taxonomy): Bacteria > Bacillati > Actinomycetota > Actinomycetes > Kitasatosporales > Streptomycetaceae > Streptomyces > Streptomyces sp. NPDC057939. The sequence continues at coordinate 10,018 of NZ_JBHVPG010000012.1, read as the reverse complement.
AGAATCGTCACGATCGAGCCGCACGACCACCCCTTACTTCCGCGCCCGCCCCGCCCCCTGGTCACCCCCTGCCGCGGAAGCGGCGCCGTTCGCCCGGACCCTCCTGCGCGGCCGCGTCCGCGAGGCGCACGACGGCGGTGTCGCGACCCGCGACGACGGGCTGCGGCGAGCGGGCCGCCTTGGCCTTGTACTGGGCGGCGTCGGCAAGTCGGAAAAGCCGCCGGGAGGACTTGACTAGCCCGATGGGGTCCCCCGTGGAGGCGACCCCGCAGGCCACGCCCTCCCCGAGTTCGAGCGCCGCGGCCCGCCGGCACACCTCCTCGGTGACGCGGACGACGTCGTCGGCCGACGGCCCGACGCTGACGAGGCAGAACTCGTCGCCGCCGAGCCGCGCCACGAGGGTGCCCGCGAGCATCGCGCCGCACAGGCTGAGGACGGATCCGAAGCGTTCGAGGAGCCGGTCGCCCATGGCGTGGCCGAGGGTGTCGTTGACCTTCTTGAGCCCGTTGAGGTCGCACACGACCAGGCTGACGACCGCCCCGGTCCGCCTGTGTTCCTCCAGGGCCTCGTCCAGGCGCATGTCGACGGACCGGCGGTTGGCGAGACCGGTGAGGGGGTCGGTGAAGGCCAACCGACGCGCCTCTTCCAGGCGTTCGTTCTGCGCGAGCCCGGCGGCCACGACCGCGGCGAGCACCGTCGCGAACTCCGCGTCGTCCTCGTCGAAGTCGGGCAGCCCCTCGTCCCGGGCGACGTAGAGCTCCCCCCAGGCCCGGCCGCTGAGCACGATCGGCGCGACCACGCAGGTCCCGCGGCCGCGGCGGCGCAGCGCCTCGCCCCGCCGCCCGGGTCGCTCGCCGACGGCGCTCTCGACCCAGGCGTGCGGCCCGCCACCGCCCACCCAGCGTTCGTGGAGGAACTCGGTGATCTCCGGGAAGTCGTGCACCGGGTAGGACTCGTCCTCGGGGAACTCCTCCTCCCCGGCCCGCCGCTCCCCCTCGTTGACGAGGACGCGCAGGCGGCCCCGCTCGCGTTCCCAGGCGGAGATCGCGGCGAAGGAGCCGTCCATCGCCAGGCGCGCGCCCCGCGCGGCCGCCCGGACGCTGTCCCGCGGCGCGCAGGCGGCCGCCATGGCCTGCGCGAGGCCCACAACGGCTCTCAGCCGCCCGTCAACTCCCATCACTCCAGATTAGGGAGTTTTGTCCGATTCGGTGATGGCCGGTGTGCCATTCGGCTCCGCCGGCCACCGCCCACCGCCCACTACTTGCACCTACCGCCCACCGCCTACTGCCCGGGCCAGTTCGGCTTGCGCTTCTCGTTGAACGCGGCCACGCCCTCGGCCCGGTCCCCCGAGAAGGCGACCGTCCGCCAGGCCGCGTCCTCGATCTCCAGTCCCGCCGCGAGGTCCATCCCGTGCCCCAGCCGCAGGGCCCGCTTGGCCGCGCGCAGCCCGACCGGCGAGTTCGCCGCCATCCGGCCGGCCAGCTCCAGGGCCTCCGTACGGTCCTCGCCCTCCGGGGCCAGCGAGTCCACCAGGCCCAGCGAGAGCGCCTCGGCGGCCTCCACCCGGCGCGCCGTGAAGATCAGCTCGGCGGCCCGCGCCGCCCCGACCCGGCGCGGCAGGAGCTGCGTGCCGCCCCCGCCCGGGATCACGCCCACGGACACCTCGGGGAGGCCGACCACGGCCGTCGTGTCGGCCACGATGACGTCGCAGGCCAGCGCCAGCTCGAAGCCGCCGCCGAGCGCGAAGCCGTGCACCGCCGCGATGGTGGGCATCGGCAGCTCCAGTACGCCCCCGTACGCGCCACGCGTGGTGGGACGCTGGCGCACCAGCTCGGCGTCGGAGAAGGAGTTGCGCTCCTTGAGGTCGGCGCCGACGCAGAAGGCCCGCTCGTGCGTCGAGGACAGCACCACGACCCGCACGGACGCGTCGGCGGCCAGCGCCGCGCACGCGGAACCGATCGAACGCGCCATCTCCGTCGACACGGCGTTCATCGCCTTGGGACGGTCCAGCACCAGCTCGGCGACGGCGCCGCCGTCGCCGTGGCGCCGCACCGCGACGAACTCCCCGAACCGGACCTCGTCCACAGCCACGCCACCCTCCCGGTTAACGAACGTTACCCGGGGATCTTAGGCTTCCGCCGCGTCAACGACCAGGGCTCCACGACGCCCAGTCCGCGGACGGGCCGCTGCCACATCGGCTGGAGCGCGAACCGGTAGGCGCCGCCGCCCTCCTCCAGCTCCGCCGACTTCTCCGAGAGCGGCGCCGCGCCGGTCCGGCCGAGCTCCTCGGCCATCGCCCCGTCGACCAGGACCGCGTCCTTCGGCGCTATGGAGGTCAACCGGCTCGCGAGGTTCACCGTGGTCCCGAAGACGTCGCCCATCCGCGTCGTCACCGTGCCGAAGGCGATCCCGACCCGCAGCTCGGGCATCTGCGGATCGGCCTCCATGGTCTCGATCAGCCGCAGCGCGATCTCCGCGGCCGTCGCCGCGTCGTCGGCGCAGTACAGCACCTCGTCGCCCAGGGTCTTGATCAACCGGCCGCCGTGCGCGGCCACCAGGTCGGCGGCCGTCGTCTCGAAGGCCTCGACGAGCTCGCCGAGCTCCTCCTCCTCCAGGCGCCGCGTCAGCCGGGTGAAACCGACCAGGTCCGCGAAGCCCACCGCCAGGCGCCGGTCGACCATCTCCTCGTCGTCGGCGACCTGCACGACCCGCCCCGTCGCGGCCGCCAGCTGGCGCCGCCACACGTAGACGAGGAACTCCTCCAGCTCCGGCAGCAGCAGCTCGACCAGCGGGTACGTGACCTCCGTACGGGTCATCCCCGGCTCCGGCGGCTCCGTCAGCCCCTCCAGGAAGGAATCGATCTGCCATTCGGCCAGTCGGGCGGTCGTCTGCCCCGTGGACCGGGCCACCTGCACCGCCATCGGCTCGGACAGCAGCCCCGCCTCCACCAGACCGGCGAGCCGCCGCAGGGCCAGTACGTCGGCCTCCGTCAGCGCCTTGGCCTGGCCGATGTCGGCGAAGCCCATGGCCCGCCAGAAGCGCGAGGCCAGCTCCATCGACACACCGGCGCTCCGGGCCGCCTGGAACGGCGTGTACCGGCGCTCGGCGCCGAGGATCAGCTGCTCCAGCCGGATGGCCAGCGGATCGGCCGTCGGCTGCGCCGTGTGGTCGACCTCGTGGTGCGGCGTGTGCTGGTCCCGCCCGATGGGGGTCCCCGGGCCGCTGGTGGAGCCGGCCCCGGACGCGCCGGACGTAGGGTCGTCGACGGTCAAGGGCCGCCTCCTGTCCATTCCGTGCGCACTGCCGAACCGGGTGATCACCGGGAGGACCGGGATCGCCTAAACCATACGGCAGGTGTGCCGTAGCTCACTCCCCCACTTCCCGGTCCCCCGCGGCCCGAGGCTCCGCCGACGCCCGGGGCGCGGGGGCCCGGGGGCTCAGCCCCCCGCGACCCGGCCGCGCCCGCCGGCCCGGCGGCCCGGGAGCGGGCCCCCGACCGCCACCGGGTCGGAGTCAGTGCACCGACCTCAGGTGCACCACGTCGCCCGCGCCCACGGCCTCCCGCTCGCCCTCGACGGTACGGATCACCAGGCGTCCGTCCGCGTCCACCGCTTCGGCCGTTCCGGTGAGGGTCCGCCCTCCCGGCAGGTCGGCGCGGACGTGCTTGCCGAGGGTCGCGCAGCCCGCCGCGTACGCCTCCTGGAGCCCGCTGGCCCCCGGGTCGCCGGCCGCCTCGCGCCAGTTCCCGTACCACTGCTCCAGCGAGCGCAGCACGGCCTTCAGCAGCGGGTCCCGGTCCGTCGCCGACGCCTTCGCCAGCAGCAGCGAACCGGCCGTCGGTACGGGCAGCTCGTCCTCCGTGAGGGTCACGTTGAGGCCGATCCCGACGACCACCCCGTCCGCGACGCGCTCCGCGAGGATGCCGCCGGTCTTGCGCTCCTCGCCGTCCACGACGACCAGCAGGTCGTTGGGCCACTTGAGCCTGGTGTCCACGCCCGCCGCCCGGGACAGGCCGGTGGCGGTGGCCACGCCGGCCAGCAGGGTCAGCCACCCCCACCGTTCCTCCGGCACGCCCGGCCCCGGCTTGAGCAGGACGGAGAAGAACAGCCCGGACCGGGCCGGCGCCGTCCAGCTACGGTCGAGGCGACCGCGCCCCGCTGTCTGCTCCTCTGCGACGAGCACCGCCCCCTCGGGCAGCGAGGCGGCCCGTGCCGCGAGGTCGGTGTTGGTCGACCCGGTGGCGGGGACGACCTCCAGGGAGGTCCACAGGCCCCCGTCGGCCACGAGGGCGCGCTGCAGGGCTGCGGTGTTGAGGGGAGGACGGTCCAGGCTCGACCAGCGTCCCGCGGAAGCTCCGGTTGGAGCATCTGATGGCGTCATGCAAGTCAATGTAGGTGTGTCAAACGCCGCACTGCCGAGCGCCATGCCCGCCGATACGCTACGCACCAGTAGCCAGCAGCAGTCAATCAATTGACCAGGCAGTTGACACCACACAGGGAGCCGCGACCCCGATGTCCCAACCCTCAGAGCCGATCGACATCCACACGACCGCGGGCAAGCTCGCGGATCTGCGGCGCCGCGTCGAGGAAGCCACCCACGCAGGTTCCGAACGCGCCGTGGAGAAGCAGCACGCCAAGGGCAAGCTGACGGCACGCGAGCGGGTGGCACTGCTGCTGGACGAGGGGTCCTTCGTAGAGCTCGACGAGTTCGCCCGGCACCGGTCCACCAACTTCGGGCTGGAGAAGACCCGGCCGTACGGCGACGGCGTCGTCACCGGCTACGGCACGGTGGACGGCCGCCCGGTGGCCGTGTTCTCGCAGGACTTCACCGTCTTCGGCGGAGCCCTCGGCGAGGTCTACGGCCAGAAGATCATGAAGGTCATGGACTTCGCGCTGAAGACCGGATGCCCGCTCGTCGGCATCAACGACTCCGGCGGCGCCCGCATCCAGGAGGGCGTCAGCGCGCTCGGCATGTACGGCGAGATCTTCCGCCGCAACGTCCACGCGTCCGGCGTGATCCCGCAGATCAGCCTGGTCGTCGGCCCCTGCGCGGGCGGCGCCGTGTACTCGCCCGCCATCACCGACTTCACCGTGATGGTCGATCAGACCTCGCACATGTTCATCACCGGCCCGGACGTCATCAAGACCGTCACCGGCGAGGACGTCGGCTTCGAGGAACTCGGCGGAGCCCGTACCCACAACAGCACCTCCGGCGTCGCCCACCACATGGCGGGCGACGAGAAGGACGCCATCGAGTACGTCAAGTCCCTGCTGGCGTACCTGCCGTCGAACAACCTCTCCGAGCCGCCCGCGTTCCCGGAGGAGGCGGACACCGAGGTCTCCGGCACCGACCTCGAACTCGACACGCTGATCCCGGACAGCGCGAACCAGCCGTACGACATGCACACCGTGATCGAGCACGTGCTCGACGACGCGGAGTTCCTGGAGACGCAGTCGCTGTTCGCGCCGAACATCCTCACCGGCTTCGGCCGCGTCGAGGGACACCCGGTGGGCATCGTCGCCAACCAGCCGATGCAGTTCGCCGGCTGCCTGGACATCAACGCCTCCGAGAAGGCTGCGCGATTCGTCCGGACGTGCGACGCTTTCAATGTGCCCGTGCTGACGTTCGTGGACGTTCCGGGCTTCCTGCCCGGCACCGACCAGGAGTACAACGGCATCATCCGGCGCGGCGCGAAGCTCATCTACGCCTACGCCGAGGCCACCGTCCCCCTGATCACCGTCATCACCCGCAAGGCCTTCGGCGGGGCGTACGACGTCATGGGCTCCAAGCACCTCGGCGCCGACCTCAACCTGGCCTGGCCGACCGCCCAGATCGCCGTCATGGGCGCCCAGGGCGCGGTGAACATCCTGCACCGGCGGGCCATCGCCGAGGCGGAGCAGGCCGGCACCGCCGACGAGACCCGCGCACGGCTCATCACCGAGTACGAGGACGCCCTGCTCAACCCCTACACGGCGGCCGAGCGCGGCTACGTCGACGCGGTGGTCATGCCGTCCGAGACCCGCGCGCACGTCGTGAAGGGCCTGCGGCAGCTGCGCACCAAGCGGGAGTCCCTGCCCCCGAAGAAGCACGGCAACATCCCCCTGTAAGCCCCCGAGGAGGTCTCTGCGGTGATCAAGGTCGTCAAGGGCAATCCGACCCCCGAGGAGCTGGCCGCCGCACTGGCGGTGGTCCAAGCGCGCGCGGCGGCGCTGGCCTCGGCCCCGTCGGGCGCGCCCCGGGTTCCGGACGAATGGGCCGCTCCGGGCCGGGTGGCCCGCCACCGGCTGCCGCGGCCGGGGCCCCGCGCCTGGGGTCGTACGTACTGGCCCGGCCAGGGCTGAGCCCCTTCCCGGACCCGTCCGCGGGACGGGCCGGGCGAGGATGACGTGAACGCACGGTGGCGCCTGAGTACGAGTACTCAGGCGCCACCGCCGTACCGGCGCCAGGATCGAACCATGCTCTGGTCAGACCCGAAGGACGAGCCGCCGAAGGACATGCGCGACGCGCAGGCGATGCTCCGGCGACTGCTCGTGCTCCTCGTCCTCGCGATGGTGGTGGGCGTCTACGTGCTGGGCGTCGCCCCGTTCTAGGCGGTCCCCGGGGCCGCCCTACGATGGCCCCCATGACCGCAACCCCACTGCCCGCAACCCCGCTCCCCGAGAGCCCGCGCCGCACGCTGGTCCTCGCCTCCGCGTCCCCCGCCCGGCTGAACCTGCTGCGGCAGGCCGGCCTCGCCCCGCACGTGATCGTCAGCGGCTTCGACGAGGACACCCTGGACCACGACGAGCCCGCCGCCCTGGCGCTGGCCCTCGCCGAGGCCAAGGCCGCCGTGGTGGCGGCCCTCCCGGAGGCCGCGGGCGCCCTGGTGATCGGCTGCGACTCGGTGCTGGAGCTGGACGGGGAGGCGCTCGGCAAGCCGGCCGACGCCACGGAGGCCACCGCCCGATGGAAGTCCATGCGGGGCCGGTCCGGCGTGCTGCGCACGGGCCACTGCGTGGTCGACACCGCCGCCGGCCGTCAGGTCTCGGCGACCGCCTCCACCACGGTCCGCTTCGGCGAGCCCACGGACGCGGAGGTGGCCGCCTACGTGGCGAGCGGGGAACCGCTGCACGTCGCGGGGGCGTTCACCCTGGACGGCCTGTCGGCGCCCTTCATCGACGGCATCGACGGCGACCCGGGCAACGTCATCGGCCTGTCGTTGCCGCTGCTGCGCTCCCTGCTGGGCGAACTGGACGTGTCCATCACGGACTTGTGGGCCTGAACTCGCCGACCGGCCCGGTGGGCGCCTTCGGCCGGGTGCCGTGGGCGTCCCCGTCGGTCCTGGCGTAGAGCAGCAGGCACAGCACCAGCAGGCACAGGACCAGCATCAGCGCGCCCCAGACCGGCCAGCCGGCCAGTCCGACGGCGAGCGTGCCGAGCAGCGCGTGGACGACGGCCGCGACGATGAGCAGGATGCGGCCGGCACGGCCCGGCGACCGGTCCCGTACGGCGGCGACGGCGAGCACGACGGCGCACAGCAGCAGGAACGCGCCGATCCCGGCGCCCATCACGTAGGTGGCCGTGGACATCAGGTCCGGGTCGCTGCCCGCGATGGACATCGACTGGTTCTCGGTGGTCCGGCCCAGCACCAGGTGGACGAGTACGAGCAGCGCCGCCTCGGCGGCGAGCACGACCGCGGCCAGCCCGGCGACGAATCTGCGCAGCACGACGTCCCCATCCCCCGACACGGCACAAGCGTGTTCGACGTCGTGGAGGCTACTAACGAGTAAACCTGCGGACAAGGGGTCGGGGCGGCTTCGTTACGGATGCCCTCCGTGACGGCTCTCACGCAAAGAATGCATAGGCCGTTCGTAGGGACTCCACAAAGAATCAGCGGGGGCGGCTGACCCGCCGAACAGAGACCTTGGCCGTCCATCAGGGTTACTGTGCAGTCTGGGATCTCCCTGACCTGGGGCGACACAAGGGTTTTCGGACTAGAGCCTGCCTCGAATCACGCTCCGTGTGGGCAAGCTCACCTCCGGGAAAGGGTCGAAAGGCCGTGTCGACTATCCCTAAACTCAGCTTGTTTCAAGGAGGGAGCCATCGTGCGCAAGGTGCTCATCGCCAACCGTGGCGAAATCGCTGTCCGCGTTGCTCGGGCATGCCGGGATGCAGGGATCGCGAGCGTAGCCGTCTACGCCGATCCGGACCGGGATGCCCTGCACGTCCGCGCGGCAGACGAAGCTTTCGCGTTGGGCGGTGACACCCCGGCCGCCAGCTACCTCGACATCGCGAAGGTCCTGCAGGCCGCCGCAGATTCCGGGGCCGACGCCATCCACCCCGGCTACGGATTCCTGTCGGAGAACGCCGACTTCGCGCAGGCCGTCCTCGACGCCGGACTCACCTGGATCGGGCCGCCGCCGCAGGCCATCCGCGACCTCGGCGACAAGGTCGCCGCCCGCCACATCGCGCAGCGCGCCGGGGCCCCCCTCGTCGCGGGCACGCCCGACCCGGTCTCGGGGTCCGACGAGGTCGTCGCGTTCGCCGAGCAGCACGGTCTGCCGATCGCCATCAAGGCGGCCTTCGGTGGTGGCGGCCGCGGCCTGAAGGTCGCCCGCACCCTCGAAGAGGTGCCCGAGCTCTACGATTCGGCCGTCCGCGAGGCCGTCGCCGCCTTCGGCCGCGGCGAGTGCTTCGTCGAGCGCTACCTCGACAAGCCGCGTCACGTCGAGACCCAGTGCCTCGCCGACTCCCACGGCAACGTGGTCGTCGTGTCGACCCGCGACTGCTCGCTCCAGCGCCGCCACCAGAAGCTGGTGGAGGAGGCTCCGGCCCCGTTCCTCTCCGAGGCCCAGAACGCCGAGCTGTACGCCGCGTCGAAGGCCATCCTCAAGGAGGCCGGCTACGTCGGCGCCGGAACCGTCGAGTTCCTCGTCTCCGCCGACGGCCTGATCTCGTTCCTGGAGGTCAACACCCGCCTCCAGGTCGAGCACCCCGTCACCGAGGAGGTCGCGGGCATCGACCTGGTCCGCGAGATGTTCCGGATCGCCGACGGCGAGGAGCTCGGCTACGGGGACCCCGTCCTGCGCGGGCACTCCTTCGAGTTCCGCATCAACGGCGAGGACCCGGGTCGTGGCTTCCTCCCCGCCCCGGGCACCGTCACGAAGTTCGACGCGCCGTCCGGCCCCGGTGTGCGCCTCGACGCCGGCGTCGAGAGCGGTTCGGTGATCGGCCCGGCCTGGGACTCCCTCCTCGCCAAGCTCATCGTCACCGGCGCCACCCGCGAGCAGGCCCTCCAGCGCGCCGCCCGGGCGCTCGCCGAGTTCAACGTCGAGGGCATGGCCACGGCCATCCCCTTCCACCGCGCGGTCGTCGCCGACCCGGCGTTCGCCCCCGCGGGCGGCAACCCGTTCACGGTCCACACCCGTTGGATCGAGACCGAGTTCGTCAACGACATCAAGGCGTTCGTCGCTCCGGCCGCCGAGGAGACCGAGGACGAGCCCGGCCGCGAGACGGTCGTCGTCGAGGTCGGCGGCAAGCGCCTGGAGGTCTCCCTCCCGTCCTCGCTGGGCATGACCCTGGCGCGCACCGCCGCCGCCGGCGGGGCCAAGCCCAAGCGCCGCGCGGCGAAGAAGTCGGGCCCGGCCGCCTCCGGTGACACCCTCGCCTCCCCGATGCAGGGCACCATCGTCAAGGTGGCCGTCGAGGAGGGTCAGCAGGTCAACGAGGGAGACCTGGTCGTCGTCCTGGAGGCCATGAAGATGGAGCAGCCGCTGAACGCGCACCGCTCCGGCACCGTCGTCGGGCTGAACGCCGAGGTCGGCGCGTCCATCACCTCCGGCGCCAGCATCTGCGAGATCAAGGACTGACGTCCGCGACACGCCGTACGCGAAGGCCCCGCCCGGTCCGCCCGGGCGGGGCCTTCGCGCGTCCGGGGGTGCGGACGGGACGGTCGCGCGCACGGGGCATGCCGTACCGGGCTCCAGGCCCGGATCGGGCACCTCCTCGCGCGTCGGGCCCTGCCGACGTTCCGGTACGG
>NZ_JBHVPG010000011.1:155096-193658 GCF_042887545.1 Streptomyces sp. NPDC057939 | reverse complement strand
AACTGGGTTTCTACCGGTATCGCGTATCCCCGGAGTAGACCGGCGACGGGGCTTGGCTCACCCGCTCGTTGCCGTGACGAGCGGGTGAGCCAAGCCGCTTCGCGAGCCCGACCGAGTGCGCCGGGGCAGTGCGCCGGCGCCGGGCATGCCGCGGTACGGGGCCTGAACCTACCGACGGCCTCGGGGCGGACCGCACTCCGGTGAGCGCGAACCGGCGCGGCATCCTTTCGTCGCGCAGGGTCAGCGTCCGGCGCCGAGGGCCACCCCACCACGTCCGTCCGGGAGCAGGCGGACCATCGGCGGCGCCGCGGAGCCATCGCAGATGCGTCGGCGCTCAGTGCAGGCCAGGGCGGAACGCCTGGACGGCCCTGGCGAACAGCCCGAACCGGCGTCCCCACGTCGCGCCGCCGAGCTGGTCGACGTACCGCCCCGCCTGCGCGTCGCGGGCGCGGACGCCGGTCTCCAACTGCACGGTCAGCGCCAGATGGTAGAGCTGCCCCAGCACCTTCGCCGTCGGCAGGGTGCTGTCGCCGGTCAGCGCCGCCGACAGCTCGTACCGGCCCGAGGTCCGGTCCAGGGCCAGGCGTATGCCGCTGACCGGATCTCCGAGCTCCGCCCCCTCTGCCGGGGTGGCGGTCGCTCCCAGGATCTCGCCGGCCTGCCGGGCGACCCGGTCCCAGGTGGCGAGGGCCGCGACCGAGCCGATCGGGGCGTCGGCCCCGTCGAAGGCGATCACGTACCGTCCCGCCGTGCGGACCCCGCCCGGCGGCCCGTCCGGGAGCGCGTCGTCCGCCGGGTCGGGCTCGTCCCCGATCGGAAGGCGACCGCGCAACCACTTCTCGGCGGCCGCCCAGTCGTCCTCGCCCGCGCGGTCGACCCACTTGCGCAGCCGGTCCTCCGCCGCCGTCAACCCCGTCCCGGAGTCGATGGCCCGCTGCAGTCCGTCCTCCAGATCCGCCATGTCCGCCGGCTCCGCCGGATCGCTCGGCGCCGCCTTCGTCCTGCCCGCCGATCCCCGGCCGGGCAACAACGGGGACGTCCCCTCGGTACGCGTCAACGTGAAGGACGCGCCACCGATCTCCTGGGCATGGACGGTGACCACGTCGGGGCCGGATCGCCGGGCGACCGCGCACCGGAGGTATCCGTGCGACGGGTCGGCCAGGTGCTCGCGGGCCTCGTCGAGGTCGGCGAAGGCGTAGAGGTAGCGGTCCTCGACGTCGTCGGCGAACAGGAACACTGCTCCGTCGCCGGGACCCACCGCGGACGCGGCATCGGCGTGCGCCGGCGCGAACGCGGCGAGCTCGTCGAGCTGCCCGCCCGACACCCCGCCCGATGTCCCGCCCGACGCCCCGCCGGACGCCTCGCTCCGAGACACGAAGGTGCTTCCTCTCCGCCGGCGACTCCGTCCGCCGGATCATACGGTGACGCGGAACACCTGCTGCTGCCGGGACGCAATGGGTGCGCCACGAGCGACAGGACGGCGCACCACGGGCGGTCGCGACGAGGTCCGCGACTTGCCGGCGTGCGATGGTTCACGACGTGAACGCCCCGTGATGTCGGCGGACCGATGTCACGGGGCGTCCTCGTCCTCAGGCCGGCCGTCCGGACGGGTTCCGGCTACCGCACGGCCGCTTCCGGTTACCGGCTGAGGGACCTGAGCGCCGCCGCGTCGTACGGCTGCAGCTCGTCGAAGCGGTTGCCGAGGACCTTCGCCGCCCACTGCGGGTCCTGGAGCAGCGCGCGGCCGACGGCGACCATGTCGAACTCGTCGCGTTCCATGCGGTCCAGCAGGTTGTCGATGTCGCCGAGGGCCGCACCTTCGCCGGCGAAGGAGCGGATGAAGTCGCCGTCGAGACCGACCGAGCCGACGGTGATGGTCGGCCGACCGGTGAGCTTCTTGGTCCAACCCGCCAGGTTCAGGTCCGAGCCCTCGAACTCCGGGAGCCAGTAGCGACGCGTGGAGGCGTGGAACGCGTCGACACCGGCCGCCGCCAGCGGGGACAGGATCGCCTCCAGCTCCTCCGGGGTCTGCGCGAGCCGGGCGTCGTAGGCCTCCTGCTTCCACTGCGAGTAGCGGAAGATCACCGGGAAGTCGGCCGGGACGCGCTCGCGGACCGCGGCCACGATCTCCGCGGCGAACCTCGTACGGGCCGCCGCGTCGCCGCCGTAGGCGTCGGTGCGGCGGTTGGTCCGCTCCCACAGGAACTGGTCGAGGAGGTAGCCGTGGGCGCCGTGGAGCTCGACGCCGTCGAAGCCGATCCGGGCGGCGTCGGCGGCGGCGTCGGCGAACGCGCCGATGACGTCGTCGAGGTCGGTGCGGGTCATCGCCCTGCCCGTTCCCTCGGTGCCGTCGACGCGGATGCCGGAGGGGCCGACGGCCGGCGCGTCGGCGTACGGTGCCTCGCCCTGCTTGCGCACCATGCCTATGTGCCACAGCTGGGGCACGATCGTGCCGCCCACCTCGTGCACGGCCGCGGCGACCTTCGCCCACCCGGCCAGCTGCTCCTCGCCGTGGAACCGCGGCACCCGGTCGCTCTGCCCGGCCGAGTCGTGACCGACGTAGGTCCCCTCGGTGACGATCAGGCCCACCCCCGCGGCGGCCCGGCTGGCGTAGTACGCCTGCACGTCCTCACCGGGCACGCCGCCGGGGGAGAACATCCGCGTCATCGGAGCCATCGCGATGCGGTTGGGGACGGTCAGTCCGTTCAGCGTGATCGGCCGGGACAGGATCTCGGCCGCGCGGGAGGCGGTGGTCGTGGTGACGGTCATGCGGTCCTCCGGGTTGAGGCTGTGGCTCGTCGGGGTGACAACGAGAAGTGCATAGTACACATGTTATGTATCATGCATATTGCAGGGTCCGGCGGCGGCCGTGGTACGGCACGCCACCCGCAGATCGAGCAGCGCCGGGGGTCGTCGGTTCCCCGGAGCCGCCGTCCGCGATAATGGAGCGCCGGAAGGAGCAGGAGGCGAAGTGCTGGAGAAACTGGAGCGGGAGCTGATGCTGCTCTCGCGGCACCAGGTGCTGGCCCGGCGCGAGCGCGACCCCGAACGCCTGGAGCGGTCGGCATACCTGCTGCTCAGCCGGATCGACACCCAAGGCCCCATGTCCATCGGACAGTTGGCGGAGGCTTTCGCGCTGGACACCTCGACCGTGAACCGCCAGACGGGCGCACTGCTGCGTTGCGGACTGGCCGAGCGCGTCGCGGATCCGGACGGCGGCATGGCGCGCAAGCTGCGCATCACGGACGAGGGCGGCCGCAGGCTCGCCGAAGACCGTGAGGTCAACCGGTCCTGCCTGGCCCGGGTGGTCGCCGGTTGGTCGCCCGAGGAGGTGCGGGAGCTGGAGGACGTCCTGGTCCGGCTCAACCGCAGCGCCGAGGCCCTCGAAGGACGGTACTGGCCGCGCACGGAGGAGGACGCCCTGCCCCCGTGCCACCCGCAGGAATCCCCGCCCCCTGCTCGGCGGGAACCCGCGACTCCCGCCCCGTAGGGCGCCCCTCCACCGGTACGGGCGGCCGCCGACCGCCACCCGAAGCGGCTACTTGGCGGCGCGCAGGTTCCAGGTGGTCAGTTGGCCCTCGATCAGGCCGTAACTGCCCTCGTTGTACTGGGTCGCGGTGACCTTGAGCGCGGCGATCGGGGAGTTCTCGTCGACGAGGCACACGCTGTCGCCCTCCGCCACGACAACCGCGTTGCGCGACTGGGCGGCGAGGAGGTCCTTGCAACCCTGCGGCGTGGGATCCCCGGGGTTCTCCCACAACGCGACGGTGCCCTTGACCTCCATCGAACTGGACCCGTTGCGCCCGGCCGCGGGTCGGATGCCGAAGCCGGAGCCCTTGCTGGGCGGCACCTGTGAGAGGTCGATGCCCTCGAGCCCGAGTACGACCTTGCCCGACCACCGGACGGAAGCGGCCCCGCCGGCGCCTGTCGCAGTGCCCGGGGCGGCGGTGACGGCGGGGCTCTGCGGCGGCTGATCGCCGACGGCGGACGAAGCCGGCGGCGGCACGGCCGACGGCTGGGGCGGCGATCCGTTGGAGAAGGCGGCGACGGCGGTCGCCACGCCGGCGATGGCGCTCACCACTGCCGCTCCGGCGGCCCAGATCTTGGCGCGGGAGGGACTCGGTGCCGGCGGCGGCGCGTACGGCGGCCAGGCCGGCTGCTGCGGCGGATGCTCCATGTTCAAGTCCCCTTCGGCCTTCCCCGATCGGCCCCTCGGACCGGCAATCCCCGTGACGATAGCAATTCCTCTCCGCCGCCACGAACATGGTTGCGTCGCGTGATGCTCCCCGGTGGAGAGTGCTGTTCGGTCGACTTCGGGTCCGGCGGTACCCCGCTCCGACGGGGCGACAGAGGGCGTGCGCGGCATAAGGGGGCGCATTCAGATAGAAGATCAATTCGATTGCGCCCCCTGGGGTGAGATGCGCCGGTTCAAGATCTTCGGATTGCTAGCGTCCATGCCGTGACGACCCCCCTGCTGCCCGGCCCGGAGCCGGACTTCCTCGTGCCGTCCTCGCCCCTCCTTTTCGACGAATCGTTTCGTCCGGTGCTACTGGACACCTCCCGGCCGGCCGACGCGGCGGCCCTGGCCGAACTGCGGGAGTCGGACCGGCTGCGCGAGGTGCACGACCGGATCGAGGACCAGGTCGAGGAACTCCTGCGCTGCCTCGCACCGCAGGACCCGTTCGGCTCCCGCTCCCGGTCCCGCGCCATCGCCGACACCTTGGGAGCGCAGCCCGATGCCTATGGCAGATGGGCCTGGTACCCGTGGTCCGGACGCCTCGTCCACGTGCTGCCCGAGGCCGAGTTCCGCCTGGTGCGGACCGACCGCAACCGGGACAAGATCACTCGCGAGCAGCAGCGGAGCCTGCTGCGGCGCCGCATCGGAGTCATCGGGCTGTCGGTCGGCAGCAGTGCGGCGATGACCTGCGCCATGGAAGGGGTCGGCGGCGCCTTCCGCCTGGCCGACTTCGACCGGCTCGGCCTGTCCAACCTCAACCGGCTGCGTGCCGGAGTCCACGAACTCAGCCTGGAGAAGAGCGTGCTGTGCGCACGCCGCATGTACGAGCTGGACCCCTACCTGGACATCGAGGTCCATCGCGGCGGCGTGAGCGAGGAGAACATCGCCGACTTCTTCGACGGTCCGGACGGTGGCCCGGGCGACGGCGGCCGGGCCGATGACGAGGGCGGCGGTCGGAACGCCGGCCTGGACCTGCTCATCGAGGAGTGCGACACCCCGTGGGTGAAGGTCGCCGCCCGCGAGCACGCACGCAGCCGACGGGTCCCCGTCCTCATGGACACCAACGACCGTGGCCTGCTGGACATCGAACGCTTCGACCTCGAACCGGACCGGCCGCTCTTCCACGGCCGCACCGGAACCACGACCGCCGCCGACGTCGAGGTGATGGACCAGGAGGAGACCATCCGCTTCCTGCTCGCCGTCGTCGACGAGCGGCGGCTGAGCCCGGCCATGACCGACGCCCTCACCCGCGTCGGCCGTACCCTCTCCAGTTGGCCCCAGCTCGCCAGCGGAGTCATGCTCGGCGCCGCCCTCGTCACCGACACCGCCCGCCGCATCCTGCTGGGCGAACCCCTCGAATCGGGCCGCCACTCCATCGACTTCGAGTCCCTCGTCCCCGCCCGGACGCTCCTGCCCGCACCGCAGGGAGCCACCCTGTGACCCGAGTCCCCGAACTGCGCGGCGAACACCTCCGGCTGAGGGAACTGCACGCCGGCGACCACGACGCCTTCGCGCGCATCTTCACCCACCGTGTCCTCACCCGCTACCTGGGTGTCGACCGCATGGACGCCGGTCAGGCCCACGACGCCTTCGCCCAGAGCCTCGCCCAACCGTTCGCGCACCCGCGCCGCAAGTACACCCTCGCCGTCTGCGCGCCCGACGACGACGCGCTGGTCGGCACCATGGGGCTCCTCATCGAGGACTACGGCAGCAACGCCATGCTGACCAGCCTGGTGCTGCTGCCGGGCACCCCCGTACGCGGTCACGGACACGAGGCCGGCCGCCTGCTGATGGCCTACGGCTTCGGGCCCTTGGGGCTGCACCGCATCTGGGCGGGCCACCGCAGCGACCACCACCACATGCCGAAGGTGATGCGCGCCGCCGGACTGCATCCCGAAGCCACGCTCCGCCAGCTCTTCCACACCCAGGGCTGTTGGTACGACGTCACCACCTACGCGGCCGTCGCACCGGACTGGAAGCGCCAGGCGGGCGCCGGGGAACTCGCCATCCTCGACGGCGCACCCCGACTCGAACGGGTCTGAACCCGGAACCGGAAGCCCGCCGGTGAGCTCCGGGCCCGGCTCGACCCCGCCTCCGGCGTCCGCTCCCACCCGCTGGAGGTGAACGGGGAACCGCGAACCGCGATTCGCCGGACCGGCGGAGGGAAGGCACGATCCAAGCTCATTCGGTCCGGTGACCAGTACCTCGGCTCACCCCGCGGCTCCGGTGAGCGGAGACCCCCACGTGGGATCGTGCAGGGGTCTTCTCGTGAGGTGGGCCAGGAAGTGCTCCGCCGTGTGGGAGGCGGTGTCTTGCGGCGCGCCGATCACGGTCAAGGCGGAGGTGAGCCGGGCCGACGCCTCCTCCGGCACGTCCGGGTCGGTAAGCAGCGGAAGAAGCAGCAGGAGACGGACTGCCGTGTCCTGGACGCCTTCGACCCCGGAGCGGGGGTTGTCGGCGATGCGGACCATTTCGGGCCACGTCAGCCCGGTGCCCCTGAAATCCACGTCCCGACTCGCGATGTGTTGGACGTGGCTCGTGGCGCGATGGGTGAGGAGGTAGTCGGTGGAGCAGTCGCCATCCAGGTTGCGGTGGATCACCACGGCTCCGGGGCCGGTTTCTGCCGGCACCCGAAAGACCGGCCAGTGCTCGGGATCGAAGAGGACGTCGGACAGGGCGTCGTCATCCGCGCCGTCGTCGCCGAACCACTCGGGAACCGGCTGCTCGGTACACCCGCCGGCGCTGCACATCACCGGAAGGTAGTTCGACCAGAAACCCGGGCGGGCGAGCAGTGACTCGCCCGCCACCAACTCGTCGGCGTCATATCCCGTGATCAGCACCCCTCGATCCTGTCAGCAGCCACTGACACGGGTCGATCCGGGACGGGCAAGGCGCCGCTGCCCGGTTGCGGGACGGGTCTCAGAAGGCGCGGGTGTCCGCTCGCTCGCAGAGCGAGCCGTACAGCTCGGGGCGGCGGGTGCGCATGAGGCCGAACTCCAGCCAGTCCCGGCGCTGGTCGAGGTCGAGGTCGGCGACGAGGACGGCCTCGCGGTCCCGCGGTGCGCGCAGCATGATCCGACCGTAGGGGTCGGAGATGAAGGAGGAGCCGTAGAAGGTGGAGCGGCCCTCGGTGCCGACCCGGTTGGGGACGATGGCGAAGAGGGCGTTGGCCAGGCCGTTGGCGCTGATGGCGTGTTCCCACATGGGACGGGTGTCGAACTCCGGGAGGTCGACCTCGGAGCCGATGGCGGTGGGGTGGACGAGGATCTCGGCGCCGGCGAGCGAGTAGGCGCGGGCGAGCTCGGGGAACCATTCGTCCCAGCAGGTGGGGAAGCCGAGGCGGGCCCCCTCGTGGGCGATGACGGGGAAGCCGCTGTCGCCGGGGCGGAAGCAGAGGTCCTCGCGGTAGCCGGGGAACGCCGGGATGTGGTTCTTGCGGGTCCGGGCGATCAGCTTCCCGTCGGCGTCGACGCACACGGCGGTGTTGTAGCCGAGGCCGCCGTCCTCGGCGCGCTCGTAGAGGGAGGCGTGGACGGCGATGCCGAGCCCGGTGGCGAGTTCCGCCGCGAGGGCGACGGTGGGGCCGCTCTCCACGTCCTCCAGGTAACGGGCGGCGCCGTCGGCCATGGGGTCGTCGGTGTTGCAGAAGTAGGGGCTGCGGGTGAGCTCGGGGAGGCAGACGATCGTGGCGCCCTGCTCGGCGGCCAGCGCGACGCCCTCGCGGAGCCGCTCGTCGTGCTCGCTCCGGTCGGCGTACCAGCGCATCTGGACGAGGCCGACGCGCAGCGGTAGGCGCTCGGCCGGTTTGGTCCGGCCCGGGGAGCCCAGCGGGGAGCCGTCGGAGGTCAGGAGCGCGTACGTGGTCATGGGGCCGCCTTCGGGCGAGATGGGTGGGTGCGGGACGGGTGGGGGCTCGGTGACCCCATCATCCTGACTGAAATTTAAGTCAGGATGGGCTCGGTGAAAAGAGCCGTCCGACCGTGGGCCCATGGACGGGGCGGTCGAACGACGGGTGCGGGGCCCACCGCAGGGGCGCGGCGCCGCACCCGCCGTTCGACCGGTTACGACCTCACCCGGCCTGGGGGAGGGGGCGCTGCGGCGGGCCGTTGTAGCTGCCGAGCGGGCGGATCAGCGCGTTGTGGGCGAGCTGTTCGGTGATGTGGGCAGTCCACCCGGTGACCCTGCTCATGACGAACAGCGGGGTGAACATGGGCACGTCGAAGCCCATCAGGTGGTAGGCGAGCGCGGCGGGGTAGTCGAGGTTCGGGTGGATGCCCTTGCGGCCGATCATCGCGCGGCGCAGGGCCGCGTGCAGGGCGGCGAGGGTGGTGACCTCGGGGTCCCCGGCCCGGGCGACGAGCCGGTCGGTCGCCTCCTGCATGATCGGGACGCGGGAGTCGCCGTGCTTGTAGACCCGGTGGCCGAACCCCATGATCTTGCGCCTGTCCGCGAGGGCCCGGTCCAGCCAGTCGACGGCGTCCTCGGGGTCGCCGATCTCCCGCAGCATGTGCATGACCGCCTCGTTGGCGCCGCCGTGCAGGGGCCCCTTGAGCGCGCCGATCGCCGCCGTGACCGCGCTGTAGAGGTCGGAGAGGGTGGAGGTGACGACCCGGGCGGTGAAGGTCGACGCGTTGAAGCTGTGTTCGGCGTAGAGGATCATCGAGACCTCGAAGCAGCGGACCACCTCGGGCGCGGGTACCGCACCGAAGCACATGTGGAAGAAGTTCTCCGCGTAGCCGAGCGCGGGATCCGGCTGGATCACCGGAAGTCCGAGCCGGCGCCGGTGGTCCGCGGCGACGACGACGGGCAACTTGGCCAGCAGACCCAGCGACTTCGTCGGATGCCCGGTGGTGCCCTCCTCGTCCTCGGTGGGGTCCTCCGCGCCGAGGAAGCTGACCGCGGTGCGGAGCACGTCCATGGGGTGGCAGGTCCGGGGCAGACCGGCGAGCAGTTCGGCGGTGGTCCGGTCGAGCGGACGCAGGGCCCGCTCCCGGGCCCGGAACCGCTCCAGCTCTCCGGCGTCCGGCAACTCGCCGTGCCACAACAGGTACGCGACCTCCTCGAAGGAGTGGCGCGCGGCAAGCTCCTGCACCGGATAGCCGCGGTAGGTCAGGGAGTTGGTCTCCTCGATCACGGTGGAGATCGCGGTGGTGTCGACGACGACACCGGCGAGGCCGCGGTGGATCTCAGGGGTGGTGGCGGTCATGGCTCACTCCGGTGGGGTCAGGTGCCGGGCGGCAGGGTGAAGTCGAAGACGCTTCCGTCGAAGGCCGAGTACGCGTCGTATTCGAGGACCTCGTACAGGCGGGACCGGGTCTGCATCCGGGGAAGGAGGGACTCCTGCGTCCCCTCCCGCGCGATCGTGCGCAGACCGTCCTCGACCGCGCCCATGGCGAGGCGGAAGAGGGTCACCGGATGGATGACGAGGTTGTAGCCGAGGTCCTCCAGTGCGCGGGTGGACAGCAGGGGGCCCTTGCCGAACTCGGTCATGTTGGCCAGCAGCGGTACGTCCACCGCCCGTCGGAAGGCCTCGAACTCGGCCGCACTGTCGAGGGCCTCCGGGAAGATCGCGTCCGCGCCCGCGTCCACGTACGCCCTGGCACGGTCGATCGCCGCGTCCAGGCCCTCGACGGAACGGGCGTCGGTACGCGCCATCAGGAGGAAGTCGGGATCGCGACGGGCGTCGACGGCGGCACGCACCCGCCGGACCATCGCCTCGCGCGGGACCAGGGTCTTGCCGTCGAGGTGGCCACAGCGCTTGGGATTGACCTGGTCCTCCAGGTGGAGGCCGGCCAGGCCCGCGTCCTCCATGATCTGGATGGTGCGGGCAGCGTTCAACGGTTCGCCGAAGCCGGTGTCGGCGTCGACGAGGGCGGGCAGGTCGGTGGTCCGGGTGATCTGCTGGGCGCGGGCCGCGACCTCGGTCGACGTCGTCAGGCCGATGTCGGGCAACCCCAGGTCCGCGGCGAGGACCGCCCCGGAGAGGTACACCCCGTCGAAGCCCGCGTCCTGGATCATGCGCGCCGAGTACGGGTTGACCGCGCCGGGCATCCGCAACAGCTTCCCGGAGGCCAACTGTTCGCGGAAGGAACGGCGCCTGTCGGCCGCGGTGGTGCGGGTGTGCAGCATCAGAACAGTCCCTTCGGGAGCGACGCGTCGTACGCCGCGGTCCGGCCCGTGTCGACCGCGGGGAACAGGGAGGCGAGCCCGGCGGTGTCCAGCTCCGCGAGTCGACCGGCGGCATCGAGGAAGTGGTCCTGCGCGTCGGCCGGTACGACGCCTTCGGTCAGGGTCCGGAACTTGCCGGTGTAGGCCGCCCGGTCGAAGGGGCGGGCGCCGGCGGGGTGGGCGTCCGCGACACCGAGTTCGTCCTCGATGACGCCGCCGTCGTCGAGGGTGATGACCAGGCGTCCGCCGAAGGCCCGGCGCTCGGGATCCGGGTGGTGGTAGCGGCGCGTCCACTCGGGGTCCTCGACGGTCGAGATCCTGCGCCAAAGAGCGACCGTCCCGGGACGCCGGGCCCGTTCGGGGGAGTAGGAACGCTCGTGGTGCCAGGCGCCGTCCTCCAACGCGACGGCGAGGATGTAGGGGATGGAATGGTCGAGGGTTTCACGGCCGGCGGTGGGGTCGTACTTCTGCGGGTCGCCGGAGCCGGATCCGATCACGTGGTGGGTGTGGTGACTGGTGTGCAGGACGGCCTCACGGATCCGGGAGGTCGGTCCGGTCTTCTCCCGCATCCGGCGCGCCAGGTCGATGATCGCCTGCGCCTGGTACTCGGCCGAGTACTCCTTGGTGTAGGTGTCGAGGATCGCCCGCCGGGGCTCGCCGGGCGCGGGCAGCGAGACCGTGTAGGAGGCCCGGGGGCCGTTCAGCATCCAGGCCAGGAAGCCGTCCTCGCCCTCGTAGATCGGTGAGGGGGAGCCCTCGCCGCGCATCGCCCGGTCGACGGCCTCGATCGCGGCCTTGCCGGCGAAGGCCGGGGCGTAGGCCTTCCAACTGGAGATTTCCCCCTTGCGGGACTGCCGGGTGGCCGTCGTGGTGTGCACCGCCTGCTGGACCGCCTGGTGGACGGTCGCCGTGTCGAGGCCCAGCATCGCGCCGAGGCCTCCGGCGGTCGCGGCGCCGAGGTGGGCGACGTGGTCGATGCGGTGCTCGTGCAGGCAGATGCCCCGGACCAGTGCGACGTGCAGCTCGTAGGCGGCGATGATCCCGCGCAGCAGATCGGCGCCCGAACGACCGGTGTGCTGGGCGACGGCCAACAGCGGCGGAATGTTGTCCCCGGGGTGGGAGTAGTCGGCGGCGAGGAAGGTGTCGTGGAAGTCGAGCTCGCGCACGGCCGTGCCGTTGGCCCAGGCCGCCCACTCCGGGGAGACGCGCACCTCCGGCGACAGTCCGAGGACGGAGCCCCCTGGCGCCGCCCGGTGGGGCGCGGCCTGCGCCCGGGCCACCGCGACGGGCCGACGCAGCAATGAGGCCACGGCCACGGAGGCGTTGTCCACGATCCTGTTCACCGCCATGTCGACGGCCCGGGGGTCGAGGTCGGAGGCCTGCTCGGTACCGGTGGCCGTCTCGGCCAGCTTCCAGGCGAGTTGCCGTTCGCGGGGGAGACGGTCGGAACTGGGGTGGACGCGTACCTCGTGCTCGATCACGGAACTCCTCGGAAGGCGGAAGGCGGAAGGCGGAAAGCGGAAGGCGGAAAAGGCGGAGCGGAACGCCCGACGCGGATGTGCGCCAGACGAATGTTTCGATGTCAGCCTTTCCCGCTTCCCGGGCCGGGTCCACGGCTCCAACCTGCGGAATCCGTCCCGGAAAATCTTGCGAATCTGCGAATCTTGCAAATCTGGCGAGTGTTATCTTCGCAAGAGAGGACCGGGTGGAAAGGAACGCTGTCGCCCATGGGACGCACGGCCGGACGCAAGATCTACGCCCACGCGAAACTGCGCAGACTGCGGCGCGAGCGTGGCATGAACCAGGTGGAGCTGGCCCGCGCGCTCGACCTTTCGACCAGCTACCTGAACCAGATCGAGCACAGCCGGCGGCCCCTCACCGCACCCGTCCTGCTGAAGATCGCCGAAGTGTTCGGGGTCGACCCCGAATTCTTCTCCGAGGCCGACGAGGAACGCCTCACCACCGATCTGCGCGCCGCCCTGGCCGACGAGGCCGGCGGGGTCTCGGTGGCCTCCGAGGAGATCGCCGACATGGCCCGGGACCATCCGGACATCGCCAAGGCCCTCGTCGCGCTGCACCACCGCTATCGTGACGCGGCCGAGCAGGCCGCCGCGTTGGCTCCCCCGGGGGACTCGACCGCCGTGGTCCGGGCGGAGCCCCACGACGAGGTGCGGGACTTCTTCTACGCCCATCACAACCACTTCGACCTGCTCGACACCGAGGCCGAGACCGTGGCAACGGCCATGGGCGGCGGCTCCGTGGCCCGCACCGCGGACCGTCTCGCGGAGGTCCTCGCCACCCGCCACGGGGTGACCCTCTTGGACGGGGCCCCGGACCGCTCCTCGGACGCCCGCCGCTTCGACCGCGAACGCGGGCTGCTCTTCCTCTCCCCCTGGCTCACCGACGCGCAACGCGCCTTCCAGCTCGCCACCCAGCTGGCCCTGCTCGCGTACGGTCCGCTGCTCGACTCCCTCGTGGAGGACGCCGAGTTCGACTCCGGGGCATCCTCGGGACTGGCCCGGGTCGGGCTGGCGAACTATTTCGCCGGTGCCCTCCTGATGCCCTACGGACCCTTCCGGGCGGCGGCCGAGGAACTGCGCTACGACATCGAACTGCTCCAGGCCCGCTTCGGGGTCGGCTTCGAGACCGTCTGCCACCGGCTCAGCACCCTCCAACGCACCGGACAGCGCGGCGTCCCGTTCTCCTTCCTGCGGGCAGACCGCGCCGGCAACATCTCCAAGCGGCAGTCGGCCACCGACTTCCACTTCTCCCGCCTCGGCGGCACCTGCCCGCTGTGGACCGTCTACGAGGCGTTCTCCGCCCCGGGCCGGATCCTGACCCAGGTGGCGGAAATGCCCGACGGCAAGAAGTACTTCTGGATCGCCCGCACCGTGACCCGGGGCGGCCACGGCCACCGCGCACGACGGGCAGAGTTCGCCGTCGCACTGGGCTGCGAGCTCCGCCACGCGTCCCGGCTCGTCTACGCCGAAGGCCTCGCGGTGGCCGATCCGGCGGCCGCGACGCCCATCGGACTTGGCTGCCGGATCTGCGAACGCCGGGACTGCGCCCAGCGGGCCAGGCCGCCGGCCGGGGGCCGGCTCGCCGTGGACCCCGACCGACAGACGTACGTTCCGTACCCGGTGTTCAAGGGTGAGTGACCCACTGCTCCGTCCGTCGACGACCGGGGGAGTGGCTGCCGCGGTGATGCCGCTGCGACGCCGCGGTGACGCCGTGGAACGCGCCGTCGGCGGGGCCCGGTGCCGGGCCGGTTCGCGGCGACAGGGACCGGGGGTCCGGGGGCCAGGGGTCAAGGAAGGGCGGGGCCCACGTCGGCGCCGCACACCCCCGGGGTGAGGAAGGGGCGCAGCCGCGCCCTCACGGGGTGTTCCTCCAGCAGGCCGTCGAGGACGCCCTGGTGCAGGGCGCACACCGCCCGGGGGTGCGCGCGGGCGATGTGGCGGTAGGGGCAGTCGTGGAGGAGGAGGCGTGTGGTGCCGTCCGGGGTGGTGACTGCCTCCGGGACGAAGCCCATGCGCGTGGCCTGCGCGAGGACGTGTGCGACCGGGGGCACGGGCCCGTTCGCCGCGGTCAGCCGGCGGCCCCAGGCCCGGCCCGCCTGCCGGGCGAGAGCGGGCTCGCGGGCCAGGTCCCCGGTGAGGGCGTCGGCGAGGGCCCGGTGAGCGGGATCCGCTCCCGCGTACCCGGCGGGGGCGTAGCACAGGCGGGGGCGCCCACTGCCTGATCCCGCGAGGGTCAGGGACCGGACGAGACCGGCCGCGGTGAGGGCGCGGAGGTGGTGGCGTACGGTCGCCGCGGACAGCTCCGCCGCGGTGGCGAGTTCGGCTGCGCCCATCGGATGGTTCGCGGCCCGCAGCAGGGACAGCAGACGCCGCCGCGAGGGTACGCCCAGGGGCCGGTGAGCGTCTGGGCCACCGCCCGATCCGGTCATTTCGGTCATTGCTCGAATGTATGGGGCGGGGGTCGGGCTCCTTCCGGGTGAAGGCCCCGAATCCGCCGGGGCCGACGACCCGACCTCGCGGGACGATCGGCCGGGACCACGGGGATCAGCGGGGCCATCGGGACGGCCGGAATCACCAGGGCCATCGGGACGGCCGGGGCCGGCCGGTCACGGCCGGGGTCACCAGGGCCACCGGACCGCCGCACCGCCGGGACCAGCCAGGGCCACCGGGACGGGCCAGGCCACCGGCGGCCACCGGGGACCGCCGGAGCCGTCAGGCGCACCGGGGGCACGGGGACCACCGAGGCCTGACGTCACCATGGCGCCCTGCCGCCCTGCCCCGCGACTTCCCGCACGGGCAAGCCCGGTGCGCGGGGCCGGGAGAGTAACCTCGGCCGACCGAACGACGAAACGGGTGGAGGCCCTCATGAGCACGCCCACTGTCCTGATCTCCGGAGCGAGCATCGCCGGCCCGGCGTTGGCCTGGTGGCTGAACGGCCACGGCTGGCGGACCACCGTCGTGGAGCGCTTCGCGGAGCTCCGCGAGGACGGCCAGAACATCGACGTCCGCGGCGCCGGCCGCGAGGTCGCCCGCCGCATGGGCATCGAGGAGGCCATCCGCGCCGCCTCGACCGGCGAGACGGGTACCGAGTTCGTCGACGCGACCGGCGCCCCGCTCGCCCGCTTCGCTGCCGGAACATCGGACTCCGGCGGTGCGACCGCCGAACTGGAAATCCTCCGGGGCCAGCTCTCCCGCATCATCGTCGATCGCACCCGCGACCGGACCGAGTACGTCTTCGGCAACCGGATCACGGCGCTCGACGAGGACGCGGACGGGGTGAAGGTGACCTTCGCCGACGGGGCGATCCGCACGTTCGACATCGTCGTCATCGCCGAAGGCCTCCGCTCCCGGACCCGGTCCCTGGTCTTCCCGCGCGTCGACGCGGTCCGCGAACTCGGGTTCTACGTCGCCTACCTCACCCTCCCCCGCACCGACGACGACACCGACCTGTGGCGCTGGCACAGCGCCGGTCGCGGCCGCAGCGTCACCCTTCGCCCCGACAACCTCGGCACCGTCCGGGCCACCCTCGGCTTCCTCTCGGACGTCCGGGGCCTGGACGAGCTCGACCGCGACGGCCAGACCACGATCCTGCGCCGCACCTTCGCCGACGTCGGCTGGGCCGCGCCCCGCGTGCTCGCCGCCCTCGACGACGCCCCGCTCTACTTCGACGCCGTGGGCCAGGCCCGTATGCCGTCCTGGTCATCCGGACGGGTGGCCCTGCTCGGGGACACGGCGTACTGCGCCTCCCCGATCAGCGGGATGAGCACGAGCCTGGCGCTGACCGGCGCTTACGTCCTCGCGGGCGAACTCGCCGGCCGTCCGCACCGTACGGCGTTCGCCCGCTACGAGGAGGTCATGCGTCCGTACGTGGACCGGGCGCAGAAACTGCCGCCCGGCGCACCCCGCATCGCCAACCCGCGCAGCCGTACCGGGCTCGCCGCCATGAACACCGTCCTGCGGATCGCCGGCAGTCCCGCGGCCGCGCGCCTGGGCGGTCTGGCGTCGAGGTTCTTCACCCCGCCCGCCGACGCGATCGACCTGCCTGACTATCCGCCCGCACCCGCCGCGTCGCCGTGACCGACCGGCTCTGAACGGCCGGTACGGGAGGAGCCGGCCCAGCGGCCGGCCGCCGGGGCCCTTTCAGGCCGGGCCGACGAGCCGGCCGTAGCCTCCTGCGACGCGCCCCGGCCGCCCCACCCGCCGTGCACTCCCGCACGGGCGCCGGCGCACGGCCCGCTGCGCGTCGGCGGGGCACCGAACGCGGTCAGGGGCTCTGCGTCGCCCTCCTGTGCTCCGCGTCGGCGGCGTCCTCGGCCCGCCGGTTGAAACGGGCCCGGTGTTCGGTGAGGAAGGCGTCGAGGGTGCGGGGCGGTCGGCCGAGGATGTCGGCGACGGTGGTGGTGGGGGTTTCCGGCCGCGCTACGGCGAGCCGTTGGATCTCCGTCACGTGCTCGGCGAGCCAGTCGGGCATGTGGGCGCGGTGCACGAGGTGGTCGCGCAGCTCGTCGGGGGAGAGGTCGACGTACCGGATCCGCTCGCCGGTCAGGGCGCTCAGTCGTCGTGCGATGTCGGGGTAGGAGACGGCCTCGGATCCGGTCAGGGTGTGGACGCCGCCGGCGACGTCCGGGCTGGTGAGGGCCGCCGCGGCGACATCGGCTATGTCGCGGCAGTCGACGTGGTTGCAGGCGGCGTCGCCGGTCGTTCCGAGGATGACGCCCTGACCGACGGTGGGAGCCAGGCGCAGGAGGTTCTGCATGAACGCGTAGGGGCGCAGGACGGTGTGGGGGAGGCCGCGGGCCCGCAGGTGTTCCTCGACGGCGTGGTGTCCGCGGGAGACGGCCACGGGCGAGTTCGGTTCGGCGGCGGGTGCGGAAACCTTGACGATGTGTCGGATGCCGCTGTCCGCGGCGATGTCGATGACCCGCGTTTCGAGTTCGACCTGTTGCGGACCGTTGGCCATGGCCAGGAAGAGCTGGTCCGCGCCGTGGAACGCGGTACGCAGGGAGTGGGCGTCGGCGGCGTCGGCGTACCGGACCTCGACGGTCGGCCGGTGCGTGCCGATCAGGCCGGGGAGGGGCAGGTGCGGGGTCCGGGTCAGTGCGCGGACGGGAATTCCGAGTGCGAGGAGACCGCGGACCAGGGCGTTGCCCGTGGCTCCTGTGGCTCCCATGACGACGATCATCGTGTGCTCGTTCCTTGGTGGGGTCCCGGCGGCGAGTGCTGCCGGGGTGGACCGGCTCGGGAGCCGGTGCGCGGGGGTCGATGGGGCGTGTGGTCCATCGGCGGTTGCGATTCGGGGCGGTCCAGGGGCGACGGCGTGTCCTACGCCGGGGAAGCCGCCGCGGAGGCCCGCCAGCGCAGGGTGACGATGGTGGTGGCGAGGGCCGCGGAAACCGGCAGGTCGACGCGCAGGCGCTCCAGCCACGGGGCGGCGGCGACAGGGACGTGGGCGGGCACCCACTGGGCGGTGAACCAGCCCAGCACGGCCGCCGTGCCGACGGTCGCGATGACGAGCGCGGAGGTCAGGACGCCGCGCGGCACGGTGGTGGTCCACCGCCGGGGCCGCCCGCCGCGCCGCAGCCAGTTGCCGATCAGGAACGCGACCACGGCGGAGGTCCCGGCGATGGAGGTACACGCGGCCACGATCAGGTCCCGCTGCCCGGTGACGACCCCGGCGGCACCGGCTGTCAGCGCCGGGGCGGCGTAGGCGGTCAACACCTCGCGCCACAGGACGAAGGGACGGAAGGGACGGGAGAGACGGGACGGTCGGGGTGGGCGGGATTCGGCGGGGTTGAGTCCGGTCCGGGATTTCGCTGTGCGCATGCGGTCCTCTTTCTCGTGGCCGTGCTCGTGCTCGTCCCCGCACCCGCTCCCACGCGAATGCGGGGGAGCGGAGAGGACGGCCGGCGGCATCGAAGGATTCACTTCATCGCAGTAATTAGGTGGCTAACTATGACGTCAAAAAAACAGACCCCACCCCGAGGGCGGGGATCCGTCGACCCCGATCGCCTCAGTCGGCGATCAGGGCCTCGCTGCCGCGCACGACGCGGGCGAGCAACTCCAGGAACACGGTGCGCTCCTCGACGGAAAGTCCGCTCACCATCGCCTCAAGCCGTCCGAAGTGCTCGGCCGCCATGTCGCGCAGCCGCTGCGCCCCGCGCGCGGTCAGGACGGCCACCGTGCCGCGACCGTCCTCCGTGGACGGCCGACGGGCGATCAGCCCCTCGCGCTCAAGGCCGTCGAGCAGGCCGGTGACCGTGGCCCTGGTGACCCCGAGGTCGGCAGCGAGGCTCGACGGGGACTTTTCCCCGCCATGATCCTCCAGGTCGGCGAGCAGGCGGTAGCGCCCGGTCGACAGCCCGAACCTGGCGAAGTGCGCCTCGGCGGCCCTACCGACCCTCGCACCCGCCGAGATCAGCCGAACCGCGACCAGTACCGCCTGCGGGTCGACCTGCAGGCCGTAGTGCTCGACCTGCCGCCTGGCCTGGTCCAGGGTGGGCGTCTCGTGGGCGTCGCCGTTCCTCGTCATGTCAATAATATGGCGGCTAACCATTTCGCCTGTCAAGCAACGCCGCACAATCGGGCATCAGCCCCGAGGAGGGAGAGCGCGAACGCGACGGGAACTCGCTGCGCTCTTCCTCGAATCGGCGGGGCGACCTACGGAAGGCGCTCGGGTCGGATTCGTTACACGATGCCACGACCGGCGACTTCGACCCCCGGATGCGGACCGGGCGCCAGGGTTCAATCTCGACACTGTGACGGATGGTGGTGCATCGGTTGAGGGACCCTTCTGCACGGCCTGGTGGTTGAACGCCGGCGCCCGCGTCCCGCTTGCGCGCCGTTCCGGTCCGCACCCAGCCAACCCGGCTTCCCCCTCGTGGAGTTGCCCGGTCGGTAGCTGAAGCCGGCTTGCCGACGGAGTCCCCGCAAGGGCACTCAGCTTCCCGGTCGTCCTCGGCGCGAGATGAGCCCGGCAACTGCCTCTGTGGGCCAACAGAGCCACCAGAGCAGCGGGTTCGTGACCACGAACCAGTGCACACTGATCCGGCCCCGTTCTTTCTCCAGGATCGCCGGCGCCCCGTCCCGGTAGATGTAGCGGAGGTACCGGGGGCGGACGAACGCTCCGGCCACCAGCAACATCGGTGAGGCGAGGAGGATGGCCACCGGGACCAGGACCCTCGCGGCGGTGAGTTTCGCCTTCTCCTCATATCGCATCCCCCCAGTGTGTCGCCCCACCTGAACTACCTGAAGGTGACCGCGCGGCGCACCGCGTACGCCGCAGCTCCGACGATCAGGACCGCGCTGCCGGAGACCACCGACGAGACGGGCAGGGCGAAGGAGAGGACGAGGCATCCTGCCAGCCCGATGCCCGGGACGATCCGCGCCGGGCGCCCCGCGTCAGCGGTGAGGGTCCAGGCGGAGGCGTTGGCGATGGCGTAGTACGAGAGCACCCCGAAGGAGGAGAAGCCGATCGCCCCGCGCACGTCGACGCTCGCCGCGAGTACGGCCACGACGGCGCCGACCACCAGCTCGGCACGGCGCGGCACTTGGGACCCCGTGTGCACGGCGGCCAGGGCTCGCGGGAGGTGGCGGTCGCGGGCCATCGCCAGCGTCGTACGAGACACCCCGAGGATCAGGGCGAGGAGCGAGCCGAGCGCGGCTGCCGCGGCGCCCACCCGCACGACGGGCGCCAGCCAGTCCGCGCCCGCGGCCCGTGAGGCGTCCGAAAGCGGTGCGGTTGCCTCCGCCAATCCCCGCGGGCCGAGCACGAGCAGGACGGCGACGGCCACGATCGCGTACACGACCAGCGCGATGCCGAGCGCGAGCGGGATGGCCCGCGGGATGGTGCGGGCCGGATCACGCACCTCCTCTCCGAGCGTGGCGATGCGGGCATACCCGGCGAAGGCGAAGAACAGCAGGCCGGCCGCCTGGAGCACTCCGCCGAAGGTCGCGTCGTCACCGATGTCGAGCCGGGCCGCGTCCGTATCGCCGGAGGTGGCCGTGACCACGACCACTGCGGCCAGCACGGCCAGGACCACGGCGACGATGACGCGCGTGAGCCAGGCCGATTTCTGCACCCCGGCGTAGTTGACCGCGGTCAGCGCCACCACGGCGGCGACCGCGACGGCATGAGCCTGACCGGGCCACACGTACGTACCGACGGTCAGTGCCATGGCCGCGCAGGAGGCCGTCTTGCCGACGACGAACGCCCATCCTGCGAGGTAGCCCCAGAACTCGCCCAGTCGCTCCCGCCCGTACACGTAGGTACCACCGGACAGGGGGTACCGGGCGGCGAGCCGCGCCGAGGACATCGCGTTGCAGTAGGCCACCACGGCCGCCAACGCCAGGCCGAGCAGCAACCCCGACCCGGCCGCACCGGCCGCCGGAGCGAGAGCGGCGAAGATCCCGGCTCCGATCATCGACCCGAGGCCGATCACCACGGCGTCGAACACTCCCAAGCGCCGCTTCAACTCGCCAGTGCCCGAAGGCCCCGAATCCTCGCCCATCGTCCGCTCTCCCACGACACTTCGGCAGGTGTACCGGCGCACCGTATAGGAACAAGATGACGGGACGTGTACCGCACCCCCGGAGACGGCAACGTGCTGCTCAGGGCCCACCGGGCCCAGGAGATGGTGAACGCGCCCCGCCCGTTCGGGCGGCCGGGGTTCACAGGTTCAGACGCGTCGCACGCGTTTGGCCTTGGCGCGCATCCGCTCGCGCAGTTCGGCCTGGTAGAAGGCGGTGCTGTCCCCGCCCAGTCCGAAGTGCTCACAGATGTCGGCGACCGTTTCGGCATCGTCCGCCGTACCCGTGAGCCCGATGTGGACGAGCCTCCAGAACCCCGCCCGAGCGTGGCGTCCGCATTCCTCGCCCAACCCGCGGCGTTCGTGGTCGGCCCGCGGTCCCCGGACCCCGCGGCCACGAACGACAGCGTCTCCAGCAGCGCGCCTCGGGCCGGAGCGGACAGGTCGCCGGCCAGCGCAGCCATGATCACGCCGACTGCGGGCGGAGTGCACTCGAAGATGACCGTGCTCTCCTCGATATGGCCACCGAGGGTGTATCCGATCATGTCCTGGGGCCTCTCGGCGGTGACGAGCGCCTCGATCAGGAGAGGTACGTGTTCCGCGGAGTCACCGCAACCACACCTCAGCGATGCCCAATCGACCCGTGCCAGTTCTGTGCGCACCAGCTGACCGACAACCACCGCAGCCCCCTTGAGGTATGCCCGGCCCGGCGTCGAGGGCCTGGCTCCGGCGATCAATCATGAGCCAACCGCCGTCCCCACCACCGGTACTCCGTGCCCGGGTTGCTGCGGCGGACGGCGTGGTGGCCCTGCCTCGCGCTGAGTGCGGGTGCCGGCGTGGGAGCCGTCGCGGTGCTGACGCCGGGACAGAGCGCGAGGTATTGGGTTGCGGCCGCGGTGATGACCGGCTTTGCCGTCGTGGTTCCACTCGTACGAACGATTTGGGGGCGTCACCACCCCATCCGGTGAGGCGGAGTCGAGCGCAGGCGCATGCGGAGGGGCCGGGACCGCCGCGGCGGTCCCGGCCCCGTGCGCGCGGGCTCAGTGCTTGAAGGCGTCCTTGACCTTCTCCTTGGCCTCGCGGGCATCGCCCTTGGCCTGCTCGGCGCGACCCTCGGCGGTGAGCCGCTCGTTGCCCGTCAGGTGGCCGGCGGTCTCCTTGAGCTTGCCCTTGGCCTGCTCGACCTTCGCCTCGGCCTTCTGCTCACCAGACACGCTGATCACTCCCTGTTCCGTGGGGAAAGTCTTACAAGACCCCGTATGACCCGTAAGCCCCGGCCCAAACAGGTGGACAGCCACTCCTTCCAGCGCAGGACCCGCATCCGCAGCCGCTCACCCCCGGGGATGGACATCTGGAGGGCTCGACATCATGAGGGCCGGTCGGGGGCGTCCCAACTCTGTTGGTACTCGGCCCAGTCCGGCTGCGGTCCTGGGAGCTCGGTCCGGGCGGTGCTCAGGCCGTCGAGGGTCAGAGTCAGCATCCGGCGGCGCGCGTGGTCGTCCTGCTCGGTTCGGCGGGGGCAGCGGCTGAACATCTCCACGATGTGCGTGATGTCGAGCGTGGTGACGTCACCGCGTACGGTTCCGTCGTCGTGGCCCCGCCGCAGGAGCTCCTCGGCGAGCGTCCTGGCCCGATCGTTCGCGGCGGAGACCTCCTCCGGCAGACTGAACGTTCCGGCCAGGCCCGCGAAGGCGCCCGCCCTGGCATCGACCGCGGACGCCATGTACCGGGCCAGCGCCTCCCAGCCGGTGCCCTCCGCCTGCACGGCGTCCTTGAGGTCGGCGATGGTCTGGGCGATGCCGATGGCGCACAAGTGCTGGAGGAGTTGCTCCTTGCTGCCGTAACGGCGGTAGAGGGTGCCGATTCCCACTCCGGCCAAGGCGGCGATGTCCGCGACGGGGGCGTTGGCGCCCTGCTCCGCGAATACCGCGCGGGCGGCGTTCAGCACCAGCAGGTCGTTGCGTTCGGCCTCGGCCTGGCGCCCGAAGCGGCCCCCCGCTCGCAGACGGCCGGGATCTGTCTTTTTCATGGCGTCCAACCTATTGCCTGTCGGAGCGATGTGCTCCGATACTCCCTATCGGAGCACATCGCTCCGATAGGAGGACCTGATGGATAACACGTCCCTGTTGGCCCTGTCCGCACCGCTCTTCGTGCTCCTGGTCGTCGTCGAGATGATCTACTACCGGCTCCACCCCGATGAGAACGCCAGCGGCTACGGGGTCCGCGACACCGCCGCCAGCTTCGCCGTGGGCGCCGGCGCCGCCGTCGTGGACATCCTGTACAAGATGATCGCCGTCGCCGTGTTCGTCGCCCTGTACGAGATCACCCCCCTGCGGGTCGAGGTCACGTGGGTGACGTTCCCGCTGATCCTTTTGGCCCAGGACTTCTGCTACTACTGGATGCACCGCGGACACCATCAGGTGCGCGTGCTGTGGGCCAGCCACGTCGTGCACCACTCCAGCCGCAAGTACAACTTCTCCACGTCGGTCCGCCAACCCTGGACGGGTCTGACGTCCCAGATCTTCTACATCCCGCTGGCGCTGGCCGGGGTGCCGCCCTGGGCCATCCTCCTGTGCGGCGCGATCAACATGCTCACCCAGTTCTGGCTGCACACCGACCGCATCGGCAGACTGCCCCGATACATCGAGCGGGTCATCAACACGCCTTCGAGCCACCGGGTCCACCACGCCTCACAGGGCGGATACCTGGACCGCAACTTCGGCGGCATCCTCATGACCTGGGACCAGATCTTCGGTACCTGGGCCGAGGAGAAGGAGCGCCCCGTCTACGGCCTCACCAAGAACATCGACACCTACAACCCGTTGCGCATCGTCTCCCACGAGTACGCCGCCATCGGACGCGACCTGGCCCGCGCCACGCGATGGCAGGACCGGGCCCGCCACCTGCTCGGCCGTCCAGGATGGCAGCCCGAAACCGCAGCCCTCGTCCCGGGCTCCCGCGAGCTCCAGGGCCCCCACCGCGAGCCCTCCGGCCCCCACCACGAGCCCCCGGGCCCCGACCACGCGTCCGCCGGCCGCACCACGCGGCTCTGACCCGCAGGCCCAGCCCTTGGGCCCGCTGTCCGACGGCCTCGGCCGGAGCGCTTGCCGTCCCGACCTCGGCAAAGGCGTTCGATGTGCGTGCGATCCCACGCGCGCGGGCATCGGACACTGAGGGAAGGCCGAGCACATCACCTTGGAGACGACCACGTGAACAGACAGGACCCGGATCCCGCCCCCACGCGTACATGGGAGCTCAAGGAATCCGTCCTCATCGCCGCACCGATGGAAGAGGTGTACGCGTCGATCAGTGACGTGAGGCGAATGCCGCAATGGAGTCCGGAATGCGTCAAAGTCCTCCGCCTCCCGAGCAAGGATGACTCCCGCACCTCCTTCATCGGCTTCAACCGCAACGGAGTCCGCCACTGGTTCACCCACTGCCGGGTGACCGTCGCCGAAGCGCCCAGAGAGTTCGCCTTCCAGGTGTCCGTCGCGGGCCTGCCCATCGCCATCTGGGGCTTCCAACTCCGAGACCCCGGCCGAAATCACCGCCTTGACGCCGTCGGCACGACGGGCTCCACCCACGTCACCCAGTACTGGCACGACCTGCGCCGCGGCTCGCGCGGCACGGTCGCCGACCTCCTCGGTCGCGCGGTCGCGGGCACGTCTCCGGCGGCGCGCGTCCACACCAACCGTGCGGGCATGATCACCACCCTCCAACGGCTCAAGCAGTCGGTGGAGGACACCGCGAGGATCACCACGACCTCGTGAGCCCGTGCATCCGACGCGTAGCGCAGAAGGTTCCATGACTCCAGAACCGGCCTCCATCGTTCCCCGGGCCGTGAACGATGCCCGCCACCTCTTCGCATCCGGCAGGACCCGCCCCCTCGCAGCACGCACCGCCCGCCTGCGCGCACTGCGCGCCCTCCTCACCGAAAACCAGCAGGCCTTCGAGGTCGCACTGTGGAGCGACCTGCACAAGAGCGCGGGGGAGGCCCAGCTGACCGAGATCAACGTGATCCTCGCGGAGATCGACCACACGCTGCGGCACCTCCGGCGCTGGGCCCGACCCGGGCGCGGCCCGGTGCCCGTGGCACTGTGGCCGGCGCGGGCCCGCCTCCTGTCCGAGCCGCTGGGCGTGGTGCTGGTCATCGCCCCCTGGAACTATCCCGTGCAGCTCCTGCTCAATCCATTGGTCGGGGTACTCGCGGCGGGCAACGCGGCCGTCCTGAAGCCGAGCGAACTCGCTCCAGCCACTGCGGAGTTGATTGCGCGCCTCGTGCCGACGTACTTTCCCGACGGCGCCGTGCGCGTCGTGGAGGGCGGCATCCCCGAGACGACGGAACTCCTCCTCCAGCGGTTCGACCACATCGTCTTCACCGGCAGCGGCACGGTGGGCCGCATCGTCATGAAGGCGGCGGCCGAGCACCTGACACCGGTGACACTGGAGCTGGGCGGCAAATCACCGGTCTGGTTCGACGACGATGCCCACCTGCACCAAGCGGCGCGACGCCTGGCCTGGGCGAAGTTCACCAACGCCGGTCAGACGTGTGTCGCCCCGGACTACGTCATGACCACCCCCGACCGCGTCCCGGCGCTCGTGGACGCCCTCCGGCGTGCGATCACGGACATGTGGGGCACCGACCCCCGAACGAGCCGGGACTACGGACGCATCGTCAACGAGCGGCAGTTCGACCGGCTCGCGGCCCTGCTCCACGGGACGGAGGTGGCCATCGGCGGCGAGCGCGACCGGGCGGAACGCTACCTCGCTCCCACGGTCGTGACCGTCCCCACCCCAGGCCCCACCACCGGCCCCGATCCCGGCCTCGACCGTGGCCATGTCGACCGTCCTGCCGTCGGACCGGACGCACACCATCCCCTGCTACGGGAGGAGATCTTCGGTCCCGTCCTGCCGATCCTCCCCGTCGCCTCCGCCGAACAAGCCGTCCAGGTGATCAACGGCTGGGACAAGCCGCTCGCCCTGTACGTCTTCACCTCCTCCGCCCGCACCCGCCGCCTGTTCGAGCAACACACCTCATCCGGCGCCGTGGTGCACGACGCCGGCCTCATCCACGTCGCCGCCACGGGTCTGCCGTTCGGTGGTGTCGGAGCCAGCGGCATCGGTTCCTACCACGGCGCGTACTCCTGGCGCGCCTTCTCCCACCTCAAGCCCGTAGTCCACAAACCGCTCATCATGGACACGCTCCGCCTGGCGCAACCGCCCTTCACCCGTCGCGGCCTGCGCCTCGTCAAACGTCTCATGTGATGCCGCGCCCGTGAGGGCCACGCCGGGGCCGCGGTCGGGGCAGCCGCCGGTCTCGGGTCCGGCGGCCGGTCGCAACCATGACGTGCCCGGTCAGTTCGCCGATGGCTGTTGCGGGGCGGCCCGAGGTGCGAACAGCGCCTGGACGGTTTCGGCGGCCGTTTCGCGCAGCCAGGCGTGGGCGCGGTCGTCGTCATAACGCTGGTGCCACAGCAGATACAGGGGGACGTCGGGCAGCTGAAGCGGCAACGGCACCGCGACCAGGCCGAGTTCGTCCCGGGCCGAGCGGGTGACCGCGTCGGGAAGGGTGATGAGGAGGTCGGATTCGAGCGCGAGTCGCAGGGCGAACGCGGTGGTGGGACCGGCGGCAACGACGTGTCGTTCGAGGCCGTGCGGGGACAGGGCGTCGTCGATCCGGTCGCGCAGGCGGCCCCGCCTCGAAACGGTCAGGTGCTCGGCGGCCGCGTAGTGCTCAAGGCTCAGCGGGCCTTCGGCGAGTGGGTGCCCGGGGCGTACGGCGACGACCAACCGGTCGCTGCCGACGAGGCGATGGCGGATGTCGGGGAGCGTCGGAGCGTTGGAGCTCGATTCCAGGTCGACCTCACCTCGACGCAGCTCGGGGGTGTCCGTGCCGGGTTCGGCGGGCAGTCGTAGCTGCACGCCCGGGGCCTGGCGGTGGACCGAGGTGACCAGGGCGCTGCCGCAGGCGGCGGCCAGGGCGTCGTGCCAGCGGACGGTGAACACCCGTTCCAACGTCGCCAGGTCGAGTTCCTGCCGGGCGGACAGGAGTTGGTGCGCCTGCTGCACCAGTGCGTGGACCTGGGCGCGCATCGCCAACGCGCGAGTGGTGGGGACCATGGTCCGGCCGGTGCGCACCAGGATCTGGTCGCCGGTTGCCTTGCGGATGCGGCCCAGGGAGCGACTCATGGCCGGTGCGGTGACGTGGAGACGGGCCGCGGCGCCGGCGACACTGCCCTCTTCCAGCAGGGCGTCCAGTGCGGTGAGCAGGTTCAGATCCAGTTGCATGGCAGTAACCCTACGGCTGAAGAACATGCACTCGCCGCTAACAGCCGGTGGGGGCCGGTCTCGCGGTGACTCTCGGCGAGGGCCGTCGAGGAGACGAGCGCCGACGATGCCGCGACGCGACCGGAGTTGGGCGGCGCCCGGCTCCCTCCGATCCAAGATCGATTGTCAGTGGCGGCTGAGAGGATTGGTTTACCAAGTCGGGAAGAGCGGGGAGCACACTCATGTCCGGAAGCCAGAATTACATCAACCACGTTGCCCTTGTACTGGATGCCAGCTCGTCCATGTCACACCTGAGTGGCAAGGTGATCGAAGTCGCCGATCGGCAGATTTCCTATCTGGCCCGGCGCTCGCAGGAATTGGACCAGGAAACCCGCGTCACGGTGTACGTCTTCGCGAACGAGGTGAAGTGCGTCATCTACGACAAGGACGTGCTGCGCATGCCGTCCCTGAAGGCGCTCTACCAGGTCGGCGGAATGACGGCGCTCCTGGCCGCCACCCTGACCTCGCAGAGTGAACTGGCGCAGACCGCCCAGCTCTACGGCGACCACAGCTTCCTGACGTTCGTGCTGACGGACGGCCAGGAGAACGCGAGTCACCGCTGCCCGGGCTCCACCGTGAGGAATCCGCGTCAGCTGGTGAAGGCCGTCGCGGACCTGGTCGAGAACCAGGCGGACAATTGGACGCTCGCCGTTCTGGTGCCCGATCAGATGGGCAAGCGTGAAGCCATGCAGTGCGGTTTCCCGAAGGACAACATCGCCGTCTGGGACGCCACGAGCACGCAGGGGCTCGAAGAAGCCGGGAACGTGATCCAGGAGGCCACCGAGAAATTCATGGTGGGCCGCACGAAGGGCATCCGGGGATCGCGGACGGTGTTCTCCGCGGGCGGTGACGCCGTCAACAAGAAGGCGATAGAGGCCGCCGGCCTCACGCCGGTGGATCCCTCGGAATACCAGCTGATCGCGGTGGCCCGGGAAACGGCGATCCGGGAATGGGTGACGGAGAGCGGACACACCTATCGGACCGGTTGCGCTTTCTATCAGCTGAGCAAGTCGGAGAAGATCCAGGCGCGCAAGCAGATCGCGGTGCTGGAGAAGAAGACCGACCGGGTGTACACGGGGCCGCAGGCCCGAGCCATGCTCGGACTGCCGGACACCGAAGTCCGCGTCAAGCCGGACCACAACGACGACTTCACCATCTTCGTGCAGAGCACCAGCGTGAACCGCAAGCTCGTACCGCAGACGCGGCTCCTGGTCATGGTCTGACGCCCTGCTGCCCCGGCCCCCGGCCCCCGAGCCCCGACGAGCCGCCTGTCGGGCACCGGGGGGAGGGTCGGGGGTTCGGTGCCGTCAGCGGGGCCGGGGGTATGCCTGGTCCTCGGTGATCTCCACTCGTTGAGGTGCGTCGCGGGGGAAGGCCCAGACACGGCCGGCCGTGCTGACGGCGGTCACCGTGGTCCCGTCCACGGTGACGTCGGAGAACGGATTGGACCAGTTGGAGACGGCGATCCACTCCAAGGTGCCTTCGTCGTCGTCCCGGGTGAGGGCGACCCACCCGATGCTCCCGTGATCGGCTGACTCGCCCGCCAGGGCACGACTGCCGGTATGAGTGTGCGAGGAGAGCAAGGAGCCGGCATCCACCCAGTTGTGGGCCGTCCACTCGGTGGCCCGCAGGACCTCGAGCCACTGCCATTGCTCGGCCCGCGGCCCGCCCTGCTGCTCGGGTCGGGAGAGGCGAACGAGGTTCATCACGGAGAGGGAGCCGTCGGCGAACACGATGAAGTCACCGTCGGGCGCCTCCCGAGCCTGCCACCGCTGGTGCACCCGGCGGGCAACGCCTGCCGTGTCAGAGGTTTCCGTACCCATGGCCGTCTCCTTGTCCATACCCGGCATGGTGGCACGAGGCGCGGCAGGCTCACGAGCAGGTGCACCGGAAGACGTCGGAGGCCTCGTCGGGCCTCGTCATGCCTGCTCATGCCTCGATGAGGCCGGCCCGGATGGCGTAGCGGGTGAGTTCGAGGCGGTCCTTGAGGCCGAGCTTGTGCAGGAGGTTGGCCCGGTGGCGTTCCACGGTCTTGGGACTGATGACCAGGACGTCGGCGATCTCCTTCGAAGTGTGGCCCTCGGCCACGAGTTTCAGGATCTCCTCCTCACGGTCGGTGAGGGTTCTGGCATGCGCGTCGCCGCAACCGTCGTGGTGGCCCAGATAGTTGCGGATCAGGGCGTTGATGGCCCCCGGGTAGAGGAAGGGTTCGTCGCGCATGGCCGAGCGGCACGCCTCGACCAGGTCCCGATCGGCGACGGATTTGAGGACGTAGCCGGCGGCCCCGGCCTTGAGGGCCTCGAAGAAGAACTGTTCGTTGTCGTACATGGTCAGCATCAGGATGCGCAGTTCCGGCCGGAGGCGGGAGAGCTCGCGGGCGGCCTGCAGACCGGTCAGGCGGGGCATGGCGATGTCGAGGATGACCAGGTCGGGCCGTTCGGCGAGAGCCGTGTCGACGGCCTCTGCGCCGTCGCCCGCCTCGGCCACGACGGTCAGGTCCGGTTCGCCGTCGAGTATGAGCCGCACGCCACGGCGGACGAGGGCATGGTCGTCGGCGAGGACGATGCGGATGGTGGCCGGTCCCGGTCCCGGTCCCGGTGCAGGCCCCGGTCCGGGTCTCAATCCCGGCCTCGGTCCCGTTTCCGGTTCGGTCGTGGTCGATGTCGAGGTCATGGTCGGTGGCTCCCTGACGGGACGAGCGCGTCGAGTCGTACCCCGGAGTCGCCCCGAGCCCCATGTCCCTGTGCTTTCGCGTCCTCCCGATCGGAGTCGCCGGGGCATTCATGCGCCGTACACCCAGGGTGGCGGTACGACCGTGGACGTGTCCATCGGGGCCGACACCCATTTCCCTCCTCATCCGCCGAGCGCACCTACACGTCGGCCACCCCCGGATATGGGTGCCGCCGCCGATGGCTGCCCCCGCGCACCACGTGTCACCGTTGCAACAACGCTTCGACGCCCTCACCGCCCACCGCCCGCACCCTGGCAGGAGGCGCCATGGCAGCAACCGACGACGGACCGCTGCGCGACCTCGCGGCGGGGACGGCACGCACCGACCCCCGGTTCGTACACGCCCTGAATGCGGGACACCCCCGCCGGCCGCTGGAGTACCGGCGCGGGAAGGCCTGGATGTTGCTGGTCGTCGCGCTCGCGGCACTCACGGTGGGCCTGGTGCTGCCCCAAGGTCTGCTCCTCGCGGCGGGCCTGGTCATGGCCGGCGAGGCGGCCCGCCTGCTCGACCCGTTCCCCGGGCGGGGGC
This sequence comes from Streptomyces sp. NPDC057939, assembly GCF_042887545.1. Lineage (NCBI taxonomy): Bacteria > Bacillati > Actinomycetota > Actinomycetes > Kitasatosporales > Streptomycetaceae > Streptomyces > Streptomyces sp. NPDC057939. The sequence goes on along the minus strand of NZ_JBHVPG010000011.1, from coordinate 163,622 downwards.
GACGCCCCTGACAGCGGCCGCAGCCCAGGTGGTCGCGGCAGGCGAGGACCGAAGACCACCGGGGTCCGGACGGACCCCCGAACGAAGGAGCACCCATCCGCCCTCGTCATCAGAGACGATCCGCCCTTGCGCGCCGCCGAGAGTGGTGATCCATGGGACACGCCGACACCTTGCTCGCCATGGGTGGCGCCTTCCTCGCCGCCGCCTTCCTCGCCCGCCTGGGCAGGCGCATCGGCCTGCCGACCATCCCGCTGTTCATGCTGGCCGGCATCCTGCTCGGCCCCCATACCCCAGGACCGGTACTGGTCCAGGACGCGCACGACTTCGAAATGCTCTCCGCCCTCGGTCTGGTACTGCTCCTGTTCTACCTGGGCCTGGAGTTCCACCTCGACGACCTCCGCAGCGGCGGCAGACGCCTGCTGACCGCCGGCGGGATCTACCTGCTGCTGAACGTCGGGGCGGGCCTGGGCTTCGGCTTCGCACTGGGCTGGGGGGTCAGGGAGGCGTTGGTGCTGGCCGGCGTCATGGGCATATCGTCGTCCGCGATCGTCACCAAGATCCTCATCGACCTCGGCCGCATCTCGCACCCGCAGACCCGGCTGATCCTGGGCGTCATCGTGGTCGAGGACATCTTCCTGGCCCTGTACCTGGCCGCACTCCAGCCGGTCATCAGCGGAGCCGAGGACACGGCCGAGATGGTGTTGCAGGCGTCGAAGGCGTTCGCCTTCCTGCTGGCGCTGGCCGCCGCCGCGCGCTACGGGACCCGGCTGACGGGGCGTCTGATCGCAGTACGCGAGAACGAACTGCTGGTCATCAGTTTCCTCGGCGTCGCGGTCTTCGTCGCCGGTGTGTCCGAGCTCCTGGGGGTCGCCGACGCCATCGGCGCGTTCATGGTCGGCCTGATCCTCGCGGGCACCCCGTCGGGTCCGCGCATACGCGAACTGGTCCATCCGCTGCGGGACGCCTTCGCCGCGATCTTCTTCTTCGCCTTCGGGCTGTCCATCGACCCCGGGAACATCGCGTCCGTCGCCGTGCCGGTCGCCGCCGCAGCGGCCCTGACGATCGGGATGAACATCGCGGCGGGGCTGCTCGTCGCCCGTCTGTACCGCTACGGACCCGGGCCCGCCGCGGACATCGCCACCACATTGCTGGCACGCGGCGAATTCGCGCTGATCCTCGCCTCGATGGCCGCCGGCGCCGGGCTCGACGGCCGCCTCACCCCGTTCGTCGCCGGCTACGTCCTGGTCCTCGCCGTCCTCGGACCCGTGGTCGCCGGGCGCGCGCACCTGCTCGCCCGCGCGCTCACCTCCGTACAGGACCTCCTGCCCGGCGGCCGCAAAGCCCGCCCACCACAGGAGGCTCCCGACCCGGCCTCCCGGGCCGACCCCGACCGTGCGCAGGCACCGCCCGCACCCGTTCGGACACCCGCAACCCGTGTCCCCGACGTCCCGGGAAGGCACGACTAGGGCGTGTTTTAGAAGTCCCGCCTGGCCCGCGGCGTCCGGCACCGCACCTCGCCGCGTTGTCGGGATCACCCGAGTACGTCCAGTACGCGGGCGCCCCTCCGCCTTGCGAGGCACGGCACCGGACGCCGCGGGCCACGCCCTCCGGGCGCCCGGCGCTACTTCTAAAACACCCCCTGGGCGATAACCGCCGGCGAGGCGGCGAAGAGGCCCGCGTCCCGAACGGCTTGAGGTCTCCCCGACCCCCGACCTCCGACCCCCGCCCCCGGCGCGAGGGGGTTTGGCGGGCCTTTGGGGAAACGATGGCGCGCCTCGCCAGGATGAGCACGTCCGCATCACCCACTGGTGTGAAGGAGGTGTCCTGATGAAGAAGATCCAGGTCCGCAAGGCCGGCCCGGTCCGCCTGACGTCCTCGGCGTGCAGCGTCTACACGAACCCCAACTGATCCCGGATCGGTTGAGCACCGGCCACTGGCGCACCAGGGGCCACGGCGCCGTCGTACCCGCGGGCCGCCCGAGGTGATTCGGGCAGTCCTCCGGGCACGACGGCGCCTCCCGGTGGAAGCGGGTGCACCCGCCCCGCCGGGTCCGGACCGGAAGCCGAGGGAGACCCCATGCCGGAGCACGGCATCCGCAGCAACGCCGACACGCCGCTGCCGTTCCATCCCCTCGTCTACCTGGAGGACGGCGACGAAGTCACCATCGGCAGGCCCGACACGGACTCCTACGGGATCTTCCCGCCCGACGGCGCCCACTTGGTGCGCCGCCTCGCGGACGGGGCCACACCCGCGCAGGCCGCCGACTGGTACGCCGCCGAATACGGCGAGCAGGTCGACGTCGAGGACATCATCGGAGCCCTGCGCGAACTCGGGTTCGTCCGGGAGTCCGGCGAGGAAGCGGCTCGGGCCGAGCCGGTGCGCTGGCAAAGGCTCGGCCGGGCCCTGTTCTCACCGCTCGCCTGGCTCTGCTACGGCCTCGTCGTCGCCTGGGCCGTGCTGCGCATGATCATGTCGCCGGATCTCGTACCGACCGCCGAAGACCTGCTGTTCAGCGACTACTACGCCGTGATCAGCCTCGTGCTGCTGGTCGTCGCAGTCCCCCTCATCGCCGTCCACGAGGTGTTCCACGCCCTTGCCGCACGACGACTCGGCGTCCGCTCACGGACCCGGCTGTCGTACCGCTTCTACTTCCTGGTCGTCGAGACGGCCTTGGACGGCCTGGTCGCCGTCGAACGCAGGAAGCGCTACCTGCCGATCGTGGCCGGAATGGTCGCCGACTGCGTCCTCCTCGGCCTGCTCATCACGATCGCGGATGCCTTCCGGGGCCCCGGCGGGGCCGACACGCTCACCAGCCGGGTGTGCCTGGGGCTGGCTTTCGCCGCCCTGCTGCGCCTGCTGTGGCAGTTCTTCCTCTACCTGCGCACCGACGTCTACGTGCTGATCACCACGATGCTCGGCTGCGTGGACCTGCACACCACGTCCGTCCGCATGCTCCGCAACCGGTTCCTGCGGTGGTGCGGTCGGACCGACCGCCTCTTGGACGAATCCCAGTGGCACCCGGTGGACCGCCGCGCGGCACGCTGGTACTCCTGGCTCATCGTGGCCGGCTACACCGTCAGCCTCGGCACCTTCGTGCTGGCGCTCGCCCCGGTGTTCGTCCGGATGGTTTCCGGCGCGATCGACCGTTTCGGTGCCGGGGAACGTTCGAGCTGGGCCGAACTCCTGGACTCCTCGGCCTTCCTGTTCCTGACCTTCGGCCAGATCGCCCTCACCCTCTGGATCGCCACCAGGGAACGCCTGCGCGCACGACGGTCCAGGACCCACCACGTCATCGACTGACGCCCGCCCTGCCGCCCTCCCCGTGAAAGGTAGGTTCATGACCGGCCACTACTGGATATCCGCTCCCCGGCGTCGCGAGCGCCGCCAACTGTGGGCCGGACTCGGGCTGCCTTCCCCGCTCACGGTCGTGGACGCGCACCGGCGCCTCCGGGGCCCCTACACCGCGGCCGGCGCACTGATGCGCCAGGTCGCCCCCGAGGCGCTGCGCCGCCGACCGGGCCTCGCAGCCCGCCACTACATCGAACTCCAGGAAAGCACACCGGAGTTGTCTGCCCTGGTGCCGCCCAAGGAGCGGGCCCTGGAACAGAACGCCAAGGCACCCGGTGAGGCGACCCGGTATCCGGCCCGGCTGCATTCGCTGCGGGTCGCGCACGGCCTCGTGGACTTCCTGCTCGCCGCACTGGCCGATGCCGGGGACGGTCCGCGCACCCTCGTGGTGGACAACGTCCACCACGCCGACGTCACCGACCGGGAGTTCCTCGCCGCCGCGCTGCGGCGCGTCCCGCCCGAGCTGCTCACTCTGGTGATCGGCACCGACACGGACACCCTCGCCGATCCGCCCGGCATGGTCTCGGTCTCCCTGCCCGCGGAACTCGCCATCCGTACCACCCGCATCCACCGGCCGGGCACCGTGGCCGATGACGAGGTGCGGGGGGCGGACGGCCTCACGGACTCCTTGTTCGAGGTGGCCGCCCGGTACGTGGACGGGGACTGCGTCGACGACGACCCGGTGGCGGCCACCGCGTACCGGCAGGTCACCGACGCCGAGCGCGCCGCCCTGCACGACCGCCGGGCCGCGGCCCTGGCCGGCCGGGCGGAGGAGGAGCCGTCCCTCAAGCTGGGCGCCCTGCCGTACCACCTGCTACGGGGCAGTGACTCCGACGGAGCCGGACTGGACGCCCTCAGGTGGGCCCAGGCCCGCTGCAAGTACTTCGGCTTCTACCACGCCGCCGCCGAGATGGGGGAGGAGGGACGCCATCGGGTGGATCCCGCGGAGCGCCCCGAACTGTGGTGGCCCTTCACCCGCGAAACGGGCGTCTGCCTCGCCGCGGCCGGGCGGCCCGAGGAGTCGGCCGCGGTGCAGGAGGAGGCCCGGGCGGCCACCTCCGCGCCCAAGCACCACATGAGCCTCGCGTACGAGACGGGCATGCTCTACGCCCGCCACTTCCCGCCCGAACTGCGCGACGAGCGGAAGGCGAGGGCGTACGTCAACCAGGCCATCGCGATCTCGGACCTGCTGCCGGACCCCAAGGAGCGCGCCTTCTACTCGGTGTTCAACCGCAACGGGCTGGCGCTGGTCGAGGTCAGGGCCGGACGGCCGGATGAGGCGTTGCGGCTGCTCGACGAGGGGATCGAGAAGCTGGACCGGGAACTGGGCATCGGGGAGCGGACGTGGCACCGCGTGGGCCTGCGCTACAACCGGGCCCAGGTGAACGGGATGAGCGGCAGGCTGGAGGACGCGCTCGCCGACTACGTCTCGATCATCGACGCGGACAGCGACTTCGCCGACCACTACTTCAACCGCGGCAGCATGCTCCGCCGGCTGGGCCGCGTCGAAGAGGCCATCGCGGACTACGAGAGGGCGCTGGCGCTGGAGCCGCCCTTCCCCGAGGCGCACTACAACCGGGGCGAGGCACGGCTGGAACTCGACGACAGAGAAGGCGCGTTGGTCGACTTCGACCGGACGCTGGAGCTGGAACCCGGCCACCTTGAGGCCCTGCTCGCGCGTGCGGGGCTGCTTGCCGACCAGGGGGACGACAAGGCCGCGCTGGACGACGTGACGGCCGGCCTGCTGCTCGACCCGGGTCACCCGCACCTGTTGTGCCTGCGGGGACGCCTCTGGGGTGAGGAGGGCCGGACGGCCGAAGCGCGTGCCTCCCTCGTCGAGGCACTGCGCATCGACCCGGGACTTGCCGAGGCCTGGGCGATCAAGGCGGAACTCGCCTACGGGGAGGGCGACCTGGTGGCAGCGCTGGCCGACTTCGACCGCGCCGTGGACCTCGACGGCCGGCCCGAGTTCCGCTTCAACCGGGGCGTGGTGCACGCAGCGGCGGGCAACCCGGCCCGCGCCCTGGCCGACTTCGACGCGGTCCTCGCCGTCACCGACGACCCCGATGCGCGGAGTCGTCGGGAGGCCTGCTTGCGCGAGGTCGGGCGCACCGACGAGTAGGGGGCCCGTGGGCGGCCCGATCGACATCGGACGAGCGAGGACGCACGACGGGACGTACGGATGCCGGGCCCGGTCCTCAGGCCCACGGCGGGGCCGGCCGGAGCGGGCCCACCGGCCGGCAGCCGTCGTGCCCGGCGTTGTCCGGTCGGGCCCCGCTCAGCAGCGCGTGCTGCGCCGTGCGCAGCCCCGGCCCCGGTTCGATGCCGGTGTTCTCCACGACGGTGCGCCGGGCACGCGCGTAGGCGTTCAGGGCCTCGGCGCCGCGCCCCGCCGTGGCCAGGGCGAGCATCAGTTGTTCGTGGAAGTCCTCTCGCAGGGGGTGGCGTGCGCAGAGTTCCTCGAGTTCGCCGACGACCTCGCGCGCGCTGCCCCCGCAGATGTCCGAGCCGATCCGGGCATGGACCAGGGCCAGTCGTTCCTCTTCCAACCGCACCGTGTAGTGGGCGGGGAGACACGCCTGGCCGAGGTCTCCGGGAGGCGTGCCGCGCCAGAGGGCCAGGGCCTGACGAAACGATTCGGCTGCGGAGGCGCAGTCTCCGGCGGCCCTCAGATCGCGGCCGGCACCGGCCATCGAGCGGAACCGGTCGAGGTCGAGCGCACCAGGTCGGACACGCAGCAGATAGCCGTTCCCGGAGGTGAGCAGCAACGGGTGTTGGCGGGCATCGCCGCCGTCGCGGCTGTGCGCGGGGTCCAGGACGCGGCGTAGTCCCGACACGTACATCTGCACGGCGGACACGGCCGACCGGGGCGGCCTGCCGTCCCAGAGCTCGCCGATCAGCGTGCAGCTGGGGAAGCGCCGATTGGCGTGGAGCAGCAGCAACGTGAGCAGGGCGCGCAGCTTGAGGGAGGAGGGCGTGCAGGGCACGCCCTCCCGGTGGACCTCAAGCGGTCCCAGGATCCGGTACGTCGGCCCGTCCACCGGCCGTGGTCCACCCTCCGCTTCCCGGGGCGCGGAGGTGGGACCGGGAGCGGGCCCCGGACAGCCGGATAAGTCGGGCTCTGCCGAGGATCTTGCTGTTCTGGCCAGCACTGATCTGCCACCCCCGCGCTACCGGCGCCCTCGGGCGCACTGTCCTGTCGGTCGGCACGCGGCAGGGCTCACCCGCGCTCACGTCATGGATACGGGATCGACGGACGGAGTGTCAGTGGTCCGAACAAGCCAACTTCGGAACAGCCGAGTTGGTACCACCCCCCAACCCCTTGCCCGTTCCGCTCGAACTCGGCCGAATTCCCGGTTCGCCGAGCCGATTGTCGATCCGTTCGTGGACCAGCCGTGAGAGGACCCCATGCCCGCACGTCGCATCGCCGTGGCGACCGCCGCCTTGGCCGCCACCGCCCTCCTGTCCCCACTGTTGCTCGCAGGGCCCGCCACGGCGGGGGCCGACGGCCCGGACCCGGCGGACCGGGGTGACGCCCTGGCCGCGAGACTCGTCGAGGAGTCCACGGCCAAGGACGCCCTGAGACACCTGAGGACCTTCCAGGCGCTGGCCGACTACAACGGCGGCTCACGCGTGGCGGGCTCCAAGGGACACGCACAGGCCGCCACCTATGTGGAGGGAGTGCTGAAGGCCGCCGGCTACCGGGTCTCCCGGCAGGAGTTCGATTTCGCCTACACCGAGGACATCGCGGAGACCCTCACCGTACTCACGCCCGCGCCGCGCGACATCACGATCCAACTGATGGCCTACACCGCCAACGGCCCCGAGGGCGGGGTGACCGCGGACCTGGCCGTCGTCCCCGTCGACGCCGACGGCTCCCACGGCTGCGAACCCACCGACTTCGCCGCCGGAGCCTTCACCGGCAGGATCGCCCTGATCAAACGCGGCGGCTGCGGCTTCGCCGTCAAGCAGGCCAACGCCCATGCCGCGGGCGCGCTCGGGGCCGTCATCCACAACAACACCACGGGCAAGATCAACGGCACCATCGGCGACGCGGCCCTCGCACGGATCCCCACCGGAGGCATAAGCCAGGAGGACGGCGAGGCGCTGAGCGTCGAGGCGGCCGCCGGACCGGTCACCGTCACGCTCGACATCCACGAACTGCGCGAGAGCCGCAGGACCTTCAACGTGTTCGCGGAGACCCGCGGCGGCGATGCCGACAACACCGTGCTGCTCGGCGCCCACCTGGACTCGTTCCACGGCGGGCCGGGAATGAACGACAACGGTTCCGGGTCGGCGGGCATCCTCCAGGTCGCGGCCAAGCTGGCCAAGTCCCAGGACAAGGTGAAGAACAAGGTCAAGTTCGCCTGGTGGTCGGCCGAGGAATTCGGCACCCTCGGCTCCCGGGCCCACCTCGCATCCCTGACCGAGGAGCAGAAGCAGCGGATCAGGCTCTACCTGAACTACGACACGATCGCCTCCCCGAACGCCGCCCAGTTCGTGTACGACGGGGACGACTCGGACGGCGTGGGCGCGGGCCCCGGCCCCGAGGGATCCGCGCGGTTGGAGAAGGGCATGACCGACTTCCTGGACTCGAAGAACATCCCCCACGAGGGCACCGACTTCACCGGCCTCTCGGACTACGCCCCGTTCCTCCTGGCCGGCATCCCCTCGGGCGGTACCTTCACCGGGGCCGACGGCGTCAAGACCGAGGCCCAGGCCGCCCGGTTCGGCGGACAGGCGGGTGTCGCGTACGACCTGAACCACCACACGGCCCGTGACGACCTCACGAACATCAACATGCGGGCGTTCGACATCAACATCGACGTCATCGCGGACGCGGTCGGCCACTACGCGTACGACATCGGGTCGCCCACCGCACCGGAGGGCCGCCCGGCGCTGAAGCGCGAACGCTCGGGCAGCGGCAGCGGCAGCGGCAGCGGCGGCGACCCGCACGGCGGTGCGAGCGGCGGGTGACCGGCCGCGCCCGCGGGCGCACCGGAACAACCATGGCGACCCGCGGGCGGGGTCCGGAAGGGGTCACCCCGATCGGGGAGTGGTGGGGGGGGGGGGGGGGCCGGCCCGCACCCCCCCCCCGCCCGCCGCCGGCGCGGGGGGGCGGCGCCCGGGCCGCGCGGGGGCGCGCGCGCCCCCGCCCCCGCGCCGCCCCGGCACCCC
>NZ_JBHVPG010000011.1:43365-155086 GCF_042887545.1 Streptomyces sp. NPDC057939 | reverse complement strand
CCCACCCCTCCCGGCCCGGGGGGGGGGGGGTGGGGGCCGGCCCCCCCGGGGGGGGTGGGGGGGGGGCCCGCCCCCCCCCCCACCACCGCTCAGCCGCGCATGATCTCCGTCAGGCGGCTGCGCAGCCGGGCGAACTCGGGCGACGACCGCAACGCGGCGACGTCCGTCCCCGGATCCCGCGCCAGGCCCACCGGCAGCTCCGCCACCACCCGGCCGGGTCCGGCCGCCATGACCAGCACCCGGGAACCCAGCAGCACGGCCTCCTCCGCCGAATGCGTCACGAACAGCACCGTCGTCCCCAGCCGGCCGGCCAAGGCGCGTACCTCCTCCTGGAGCCGCTCCCGCGTCAGGGCGTCCAGAGCCGCGAAGGGCTCGTCCATCAGGAGGAGTTCGGGCTCCGCCGCCAGGGCCCGGGCGAGCGCCACCCGCTGCTGCTGACCACCCGAGAGCTCCCAGGTCCGCCGACCGGCGGTGTCGGGGAGTCCCACCCGGTCCAGGAGTTCCGCGATCCGCCCGGCCCGCTCGGCACGCGGCACCCCGAGCCGCGCCAGCGCGAAGCCGATGTTCCCGCCGACCGTGCGCCACGGGAACAACCGTGGCTGCTGGAACACCACCCCGGCCCCCACGCCCGGCCGGGGGAGCGCGCCGCGGACGCGGGCGACGCCCGAGGAGGGCTGCTCGAATCCGGCCACCACGCGCAGCAGGCTCGTCTTGCCGCAGCCGGAAGGACCGACGAGGACGACGAACTCGCCGGGGTGGATCAGCAGGTCCACGCCATCGAGCGCCGTCACCGGCTGCTTGGCCGATCCGTACGTGACCTTCACCCCCGCCAGCTCGACGGCTGCGGCTGCGGCTGCGGATCCGGCTGCGGATCCGGTGGGCGCGACCGACCCGGGGGCGTCAGTTCGCGGCACGACCGAGCTCCTCCACCGCGAGCGCCTTGGCGAACACGGCCTCGTCGGGTACCGCGTCCACCGCCTTCTGTCCCTTCAGGAACACCGCGGCGTCGTGCAGGTTCGCCGCGAGCTTCCCCGGCGCGCCGGGCGTGCCCAGGTACTCGGGCCCGGTCTGTTCCTTCGCGCTCAGCAGCACCAGCTCCGACAACTGCCGCTTCGCCTCCTCCGTCGGCAGCCCCAGCTCGGCGCCGATGGACTTCGCGGCCTGGTCCGGAGCGGTACGTGCCTGCGCGACGGCCTTGTCCTGCGCCTTGATCCAGGCGGTGACCACCTCGGGATGCTTGGCCGCGAACGCGTTCGTGACCACGCCCAGGTCGGCGGTGGGCTTGCCCTGCTTCGCCAACTCACGGCTGCTGACGAGTACCTTGCCGTCCTTGGTCAGCTCGCTCAGGGTCGGCGTCCACACGTACGCGGCGTCGATGTCCCCCCGCTTCCACGCGGCGAGCGCGTCCTGCGGCTGGAGGTCGATGGTCTGCACCGTAGAGGGGTCGACACCGGCGGCACTCAGTGCGGCGAGCAGCGAGTAGTGGGCCGTCGACCCGAACGGGGTGGCCACCTTCTTGCCGGCCAGGTCCTTCACCGAACCGATCCCGGCCTTCGCGACGAGCGCCTCGTTGTCCCCGATCAGATCGTGGATCCACAGCACCTTGTACGGAATGTTCAGCGGCGCCGACAGCCCCTTGGTGACCGGGCTGGACCCCGCCAGACCCAGGTCCACGGCACCTGCGATGACCGCCGTGTTCACATCGCCCCCGGACTCGAACTTCACCCACTTCACCTCGACGTCGGGCAGGGCCTGCTCCAGCAGCTTCTGGTTCTTCACCACGAGGTCCGCGTTGGGTATCGCCTGGTAGGCGATCCGTACGGTGGTCTTCCCGGCGGTGCCTTCGGAGGCGCCCGCGCCACCCCCGCACGCGGTGGTGACGGAGGCCGTCAGGGCGACGGCCGCGGCGAGCAGGAAGGTGCGGCGGGAGGGGAATGCGGGCACGGGGGATCTCCGGTCTGAAGTCTTATCTGAAGTCGGATGACGAAGGGGGTGAAGCGGGCGGGAAAGTGGGGTGAGGTGCGGAGGCAGGGGGATCAGGCGCGAGTGCGCCACGGCACCGCGATCCGCTCGACGAGCCGCAGGAGCGAGTCCAGAACGATCCCGGACAGACCGATCGCGAGGATGCCCGCGATCACCAGGGCCGTCTGGTTGTACCGCTGCGCATCGCGGATCATGCCGCCGATACCGGGCACGCCGTTGATGGTCTCCGCCGCGACCACCGAGGTGTAGGCGACTCCGACGGCTATCCGGACGCCGGTGAGTATCTCGGGCAGCGCGGAGGGCAGCCGTACCGACAGAAGCAGCGCCACCGGGCCCGAGCCCAGGGCCCTGGCCGCCTCGACGAGTTGGCCGGGAACCGTACGCACGGCAGCGGCGGTGGCCGCCGCGATGGGCGGCAGCGCGGCGATCACCAGCAGCCAGATCTTCGGTGCCTCGTCGATGCCGAACCAGATGACGAGGAGCGAGAGGTAGGCGAGCGGCGGCAGGGTGCGGAGGAACGTCACCGCGGGTTCCAGGACGACAGCCAGCGGTCGGATCGTACCGATCAACAACCCCAGCGGCACGCCCACCAGTACGGCGTACGCCGAACCAGTGCCGATCCGCCCGAGGCTGACGCCCAGGTGCTCGATCAGCAGGTGGCCGCCGTAGCCCCGGACCCCGTCGTGCACGGTGGACGCGAGGATGAACTGCCGCCACACGTCCCCGGGCGAAGGCACCAGGACCCTCGGCCACACCTCGGCGGCGACGACCGCCTGCCAGGCGGCGAGCAGCACGGCGAGCGCCACGATCCGCAGCGCGCCCCAACGGAGCGCGTCCCGCAGCCGCTCCCGTCGCCGTGACGCGGAACCGGCCGGGTCCGGACCTGGCCGCGCCTCCTGCTCCGCCACCTCGGGCGCGGTCACCAGGGCGGTCACGCGGCCTCCGTCCCGGTGAGGGCGCGCAGGCGCGGGGCCACTTCCTCGCCCACCCGGTAGGCCTCTTCGAGGTGCGGGTAGCCGGAGAGGACGAACTCGTCGATGCCGAGGTCCCGGTACTCGGCGAGGCGCTGCGCCACCTCGTCGTGCGAGCCGACCAGTGCCGTTCCGGCCCCCTCCCGGACCAGGCCGATGCCCGCCCACAGGTTCGGTGCCACGGTGAGCCGGGCGGCGTCCGCGGCCCCGCCGTGCAGGGCGGTCATCCGGGCCTGCCCGGTGGAGTCCATGGTGGCGAACCGTTCCTGGCTCGCCCGTACGGCTTCCGGGTCGAACCCCGCCAGGATCCGGTCCGCCTCGGACCAGGCCTCGGCGGCGGTGTCGCGGCTGATGACGTGCAGCCGCAGTCCGAACCGCACGGTGCGGCCGGCTGCCCGGGCCAGCCCTGTCAACCGGGCGATCCGTACGGCCAGTGCGGCCGGCGGCTCGCCCCAGAGGAGCTGTACGTCGGCCTGCCGGGCGGCGACCGCCTCGGCGGCGGGGGAAGCCCCACCGAAGTACAGGGTCACCGGGTGGAGGACGTCGGCATCGGGGAGCCGGGCCCCCTCGATCCGCAGGTGGGTCCCGTGGTGGTCCACGGTCTTGCCGTCCAGCAGCGACCTGAGGACCGACATCACCTCCTCGGTGCGGGCGTAGCGCTCGTCGTGCTCGACGTGGTCCCCGTAGGCGCGCTGTTCGGCGGGGTCGCCGCCCGTCACCACGTTCAGCGCGATCCTGCCCCCGGCGAAACGCCGGAAGGCGTCGGCCTGTTGGGCGATCAGGGTCGGGCCGGCGAAGCCGGCGCGGAACGCCACCAGGAAGCCGATGCGGGTGGTGTGCTGCGCGAGTGCGGCCGTGAGGATCCAGGGGTCGACGCAGCCGAGGCCCACCGGTGTGAGCAGGGAGTGGAACCCGGCCTGTTCGGCGGCGCGGGCCACCTGGGCCAGGTACGGGATGTCGGCGGGCCGGCGGGTGGCCGCTCGGCTGCGGCCCTGGACGGCGGTGACGCCGCCCGGGTCGCGGCCGTCCCCGCCCGTGGGCAGGAACCAGTGGAGCCGGAGTGGGTTTTCGGGCATGGGAGGACCTCGTCGAAGCAGCGGCGCGGCACGCGGCACCGCGGTGAGGGCGGTGGCACGTGTACACGGGCAGGAGGGAGGGCGGAACGGAGGCGCGGACGGTGCGCGGGGGTGTCCGTACGGTTCAGGCGCGGTGGATCAGTGGATCAACAGCCGTGCGTACGGAAGCGGTCGGCCCGACACAGCATGGTCGAGACACGCAGCAGATCTACGTGACGACGCGAAACGAGGACGGGGGCCATGGGCCGTATCCTGTCGGCGCCGCTCGGGCATGTGCAACCGTCGTCCGCATCCTGGACGATTCCGTTCCGTATGGCGGGACGAGGTGCCGGTCGCGGAGTGCGTGCGGGCCCGCGGGGCGTTGGCGGGTGGACAAGGCGTGCCGGAGCGGGGCCCGCTGACGGCCCGGCAGGGCGCCCGCCGGCCGCGGGGGCGGCGACGGCAACGGTGCGGCCCGACGAAACCGACTTGGCGGCATCGGCGGCGCCGCCCCGCGACCGAGTCCGGAAGAGGATGCGCGGAGTGGTGCGGACATTCCGGTCGGCGCGGAATTCAATTGCGCCCCCCGTATGCGCTCGGCGCACTTCTCGTCCCGTATTCCCTGCTCCGTCAGCCCGGATCCGGTAACGTTTGTCGGCGAGCGCCGGCGGGGAGCGCGGGCATTTCGTTTTGTGTGCGAGAATCCGAACGCCTTCCATGGTGCGGCGACGCCTCGGTTGTGGACCATTCCTCTGGCATGTTTTCGGCCAACCTGACTGATCTCCGATCGTCGAACATGGGCCACATGTGGACCAATTGCTGTCAGAACGTCACCAAGAAGCACCAGATCCAGCCTCGTGGCCGCAACTCTGCTCCCGATCCGATGCGTGCGTCCCACAGGAATGCCCAAACGTCGGACAGACCCTGCGGCCATTTCTTTTCCTTTTGGGTGGCCGGCGGTAATCGGTTCCGCTGTTTCCGGACTTTCGCCCGGGATATTCCTCTACTCTCTAATCGTCCCCGGAGGATTGTCTTCCGGGGTCGGTCAATTCGTTCGTCCTCGGGAGGAATCATGAAGCGCACCCTTCGTACCCGCCTCGCCGCCGCCGCCGTGACGGCCATGGCGATGGCCGGCGCCGTGGTCATCGCGGCCCCGGCGGCCCAGGCCGCTCCCAGTGACTGCACGGCGTACCTCGCGGCCGCCGGCTACTCCAGCACGGACACCAACCTGGCCTGCACCGTGGGTGGTTCGGGCCTGCCGGCCGACCAGCTGCTGTGCCGCCTCGTCCTGATGAACGTCTCGTCGGTCCCGCCGGCCCTCGCGCAGACCGCCTGTACGCTCGCCAAGCTGTGACGGCCCGCCGGACGGTCAGGCGCTGACCCGACCGGCCGGAACGGCTCGAATGATCGGCTCCACGCCCTGGGAAGACGCCCGAAACGTCTTCCCAGGGCTGTGGCATGCCTGCCCACGGGCACCCCGGTCGATGCACGTTGCACTGAATTCGTCCCGATCCGCCTGCCGGTCGGCCGCCGGGTTTCGGGGCGCGCGGTCGTGGCCGCCGGAACCGAAGGCGGCTCGACCGCTCACTCGCGATCACCAATGGTCATGGTTTGGCCATGGCTTGTTTACTATGTCCTCCCGGTCGTCCACTCCGCCGCACGGCGGCGCGGCGCGACTCCTCCCGCCGGCCCACGGTCGGCGCGAACCCAAGGGCGAACAGGACATGCGCGTACTCCTCGTCGAGGACGAACCCGACCTCCGCGAAGTGGTGGCGGCCGGCCTCAAGGCCGCCGGGTACGCGGTGGACGACGCGGCCGACTGGCCGGAGGCCGAGTTCCTGCTCGACCTGGCCGCGTACGACTGCGTGGTTCTCGACCGCCTGCTGCCCTCCGGGGACACCCTGTACGCGCTGGAACGCCGGCGCCGGAGCGGATGGTCGACCCCGGTGCTCTGCCTCACCGCCCTCCACACCCTGTCGGACCGCGTCGACGGCTTCCGCTCGGGCGCGGACGACTACCTTCCCAAGCCCTTCGCGATGGAGGAGCTCGTGATGCGGGTCGGCAGCCTGGCCCGCCGCGCCGGCGACCGACTCCCCGTCCACCTCGCCCACGCCGACCTGGAACTGGACGCGGCCCGCCGCGAGGTCCGTCGAGCCGGTGTCCTGCTCACCCTGACGCACAAGGAGTACGCCGTCCTGCGCCACCTGCTCGTGCACCGCGAGACCGTGGTCACCCGCGCGGCTCTCGTCGAGCACTGCTGGGACGAGATGGCCGACCCCGTGTCGAACGTCGTGGACGCCGTCATGGCCGGGCTCCGCCGCAAACTGGGCGCCCCGCCGCTGATCCGCACCGTCCGCGGCCACGGGTTCCTGCTCGGTTCCGACAACACGGACCACCCGTGAGGAACCGGGCCCCGGACCGGCACGGCCTGCCGACCGGCGAGGAACGGGCCGGCCACGGCCGGACGCCCGCCCCGACCCGCCGCCGGCGCTCACCGGCCCGCAGGCGGCTGCGCAGGCTCCAGTTCCGACTGACCCTCGCCTACACGCTCGTCACCCTGGCCGGGGTCAGCGTCCTGTCCTGGATGGTGATCCGCACCGACGCCCGTTCCTGGCGTGCCGCGGAGTACGACGAGATGAACCGGCGCGCCGCCGTGAGCACCTCACTGATCTACTACACGGACGAGGGCCTCCAACTGGACGGCCTGTACGACGACGAGGCCACCCGCGGCTACCCGCGCGTGAACGTCCTGCACACCTCCGCCGACGGCTCCTTGCGGCGGGTCTTCACCTCGCCCGGCCCGGCCGCCGTGCCCATCGGCGACGACCGCCTCGCCGGACTCGCCCGATCCGCCATGCGGAGCGACGACACCGTTCGCGCCGAGGTGCCGGACGCCCGGGGCGGCACCGCCTACCTGCTGGCCCGGCCCTTCCACCATGACGAGACGCAGGAAGTGCGGGGAGCGGTCGTCGTCGCCGGCGATCCGGCCCACCGCATGGCCGAGCACGACCGGCTCGTCATGTCGGTGCTCGTCGGAGCGGGACTCCTCACCACCCTGGCGGCCGGCACCGGACACCTTCTGTCGGGGCGCAGCCTGCGCCCGGCCTGGGAGTCCCTGGAGGCCCAGGAGCGGATGCTCGCCGACACGGCCCACGAGCTGCGGACCCCGGTGGCGGTCATGCGCAGCTCGGTCGACGTCGCGGGCACCGACCCCCGCGGCCTGGACCCCCACCTGCCGCGGATCCGGCGAGCCACCGAACGCCTCGCCGACGTCGTCGAGAACGTCCTCACGCGCGGCCGACTCCAAGCGGCCCATCGCGAAGCGCTGCGCGCCGTCCCGCTCAGGCTCGATCAGCTGGTCGAGCAGACGTGCGAGGAGTTGCCGGCCGGCCCGCACGTCCTGACGACATCCCTCGACGCCTCCGTCGTCACCGCGGACCCGGCTCTCGTACGGATCGCCGTGCGCAACCTCCTCGACAACGCCCTGCGGCACGGCCGCACGCCCGGCGACCCGTCGGGCCGGGCGGAGGTCCACGTCATGGTCCGCGGATCGACCGTGGTGGTGGCGGACCGCGGCCCCGGCATCGCCGCGGCCGACCTGCCCGCTCTGACGGAACGATTCCGCTCGCCCGGCGGTGGCACCGGCATCGGCCTCTCCCTGGTCTCCGAGATCGCCGCCGCGCACGGTGGGTCGCTCACGGCCGACCTCCGCCCCGGCGGCGGCACCCTGGTCCGCTTCTCCCTGGACCGTCGGGACCAACGTGCGGCCCACGGAGCGGGTCCGGGACGCGGCCGGGGCCCCGCCTCATGAATTCCTCACGATCCATCGCGCAGGATGCGAACACCTCATCGCACCTCGCACTGGAGAACGTGTGCCGAAGCACTCCGCAACCCCCTTCCTGCGCCGCAAGTCGACCCTGGCCGCCGGCGCCACGGGCGTCGTCCTCGCCGTCGGAGCGGGCCTGACCCTCTCGCAGGCCTCCGCGGGACAGACCGCCGCCCCGCGGCTCCCGGTGGCCAACGCGTCCTTCGACTACCAGATCGGGGCCGCGTACACGCCCCCCAAGGGCGTCAAGGTGGTCTCCCGCGACCGCACCGCCCGGCCCGCGGCCGGCCTGTACAACATCTGCTACGTCAACGCCTTCCAGGCCCAGCCCGATGCACTCGGCTGGTGGCAGAAGAACCACCCCGACCTGGTGCTGCGCGACACCGCCAAGCGTCCCGTCCTCGACGAGGACTGGGGCGAGGCGCTCCTCGACACCTCCACGGCCGACAAGCGCACCCGGCTGGCCAAGGTCGTCGGAGACTGGATCAAGGGCTGTGCGAGCAGCGGCTTCCAGGCGGTCGAGCCCGACAACCTGGATTCCTTCGCCCGCTCCGGGGGCCGCCTGACCAAGGCGCACAACGTGGCCTTCGCCAAGCTCCTCGCGGACCGCGCCCACGCGGAGGGCCTGGCCATCGGCCAGAAGAACACCGCCGAGATGCTCTCCGACCGGACGAAGATCGGCTTCGATTTCGCCGTCGCCGAGGAGTGCGGCCAGTACAACGAGTGCGGGGACTTCGCGAAGGCCTACGCCAACCGCGTGTTCGTCATCGAGTACGAGAACTCCGGCTACGACCGGGCCTGCGCCGGTTGGGGATCGAAGCTCGCGATCGTCCAGCGCGACCTCGACGTCTCCGCCGCCGGCGCGCGGGGTTACCGCTACCGCGCCTGCTGAACCGCGGGGCCCCCACCCCTCTCGGGGGCCCCGCACCGTCACCGGAACCCGGGAACGCCCACCGCCATCCGGACGGTCGGCAGCCGGGTTCCGGTGACGGCCCCGGGGCGACGGAATCGGGCAGCACCGCTGCGGGCCGGTGAACAAGCAGCGGACCCCGGCCACGGACCCCGGCCACGGATCACGGGCCGAGGGGCCCCTACTGGCGCTCCTCGATCCCGATCGCCTTCCTCAGTTCCTCGTGCGCCGTGCCGGATTCACCCGAGTGCTGTTCCAGCAGGGCTGCGGCGATGGCGTCCAGCTTGCGCTGGATGGCGTGCTCGGCCCGCCGCTCGGAGTTCTTCAGCAGGGCCAGCAGCAGCAGGGCGACGGAGGCCACGGCGTCGCCCGCCAGGTGCTGCCAGCTCTGGGACAGGTGGAGGGCGTGCACGACCACGACGTTGACCACCAGGGCCACGCACACCGCGAAGAAGACCGCCGAGCTCGTGAAGTTGGAGGCCAGCTCGGCCAGCCTCTCGAACGGACCGACGCGGCCGTCCTCGTTCTTTTCGGCGGGATGTTCGAACGTCATACCGAGCATCATCCCTTGTCCGGCGACACGTGTGACCTTGACGGGCCGTACGGGATCCCGGAGCCCACGCGGCCGGGCGCCCCGCCGCGCCGTCCGATCGGCGGCGGATCGTCCGGACGGACGCCATCGAGTGCCGAAACGATGCCCTCAAGGACGCCGATGAAATTCCTCGGCCGGGATCTCGGCCACCGGGACCTCGCAGACGTCCTGGGGTGGTCGATCAGGTGCTCCTCGCGCCGGAACCCCACAGGGTTGTTCAGACTCCGTGATCTTCTGATCGACCGTTCGGATGCTCCTGAAGTCGAGCTCGGAGGGACCGTGCCACCTGGTCTGCCCGCTCAGCGGATACGTGCTCCTGCTCGGGCCGCCGAAGCAGCTCGAAGACCCCCGGCCCACGATGCGCCGGCCGTAGATCCGACATGCGCGGAACGATGTGGAAGTGCACGTGGGAGAAGCCTTCGGCTTCGGCGAATTGGACGACGTAGGTCTTGGAGCAACCGGTCCGGCTCCGGAGCGCGCGGGAGAGCTTGACCTGCCACATCCCGAGGGTCGCCGCCTCGGCATCGGTGAGGTCGTGAACCGCGGTGACGTGGCGCCGGGGCAGCAGCACCAGCCAGCCGGGCAGCGCGGTGTTGACGGCGTGGGCCACCCGCCAGTGCTGGTCATGCACCACGCGCTCGCGTGGCGGAAGGTCGTCGAACTCTGCTTCCTTGCCGCATGCGTAGCAGTCGGGAGTCGTCATGGACCTGATCGTAGAGCGCCACTTCCGGTGGAACGGCCGCGCGGGGTGAACAGGGGTCGATTCCAAGCGTTTCGGACCTCGGGTCAGAACGGCGGGTCCGCACTGTAGCCGCCACCCGTCCAACCGCCGTTCCAAGAAGCGCGTTCAGCCCTCAGGCGGGCGTAATGTTCACGAGCCGCGACGTCGGCAGTGTTCTCCAAGGTGCTGGTGTCGTGACCCCATGCCTTCAGCGCGTTCAGGACGCGGTCCCGATGGTGGCGGTCGCTGCTGATGGCGAGGAGAGCTCGTGCGCGGTCGGCCAGATCGGCCTGGTGCCGGGTGAGGAGGGGGTGCTCGATGAGGGGAATGGCTGCGATCAGGGCGGCGTGGCGCAAGTCCGCGTGGTCGTGACCGAGGAGGGCCCGCACAGCGGAGAAGATGGCCGGCCTGGCGTCCCTGAACGCACGCATCGGCGGGTACTCATCCAGGCATCCCTCGCCGTTGGAGCCTTCGTCGATGGCAGCGCACTCGTCGTCGGCGTCGCGGGCGGTGTCGCCGAGCCAGTCGAGGAGCTGTACGAGGATGGGCCGGGTCGGGGGAGTCGCGGTGTCCTGGCTGCGCTCGACCGCCGTGATGGTCGGGTGGTCGAGGATCGCCGCGACGAACAGCGCCACGGGCACGGTGGCCTCGTAGATGCTGTTCTGGTGCGTGACGGGTCCCAGCGCATTTCGGAGAGCGGACTCCCTGATCACCGGGTCCGAGCTGGTCAGGAGCGTCAGCGCCGCAGGCAGGGATTCACCCGTGCCGCAGGCTGTGGCGAGCGATCCCCAGTTCGTGCTGTCCAGCAGTGTCCGGGAGGGCGGGAGCGAGGCGGGGCGGGGCTGCTCGGTCCGGCTGGGGCTAAGGGTCACGGTCCGAGGCTATTGCGTCGGAGGCAGGCGCGGTACTTCCGCGCCTGAATGCCCCTCGCCGTACGGGTCGACGGTCTAAACGGCAGCTTCCCGAACGGGCACCCGGGAGTCCGGGTGATCCGGATCATCAGGGGCGGCGGCGGCGCGCAGAGCCGCCTCGACGCGCCGGTTGCTGGTCATGGTCGACGTCACGGCGGTCATGGCGAGGAGGAGGCCGGCGGCGGCGTAGAGCGGGGTGCGCACGTCGTACGCGGTGGCCAGCCAGCCGCCGAGGAAGGCGCCGAACGGGGCGGCGCACATGGAGAGCATGCGGGACGTGGAGGCGACGCGGCCCATCAGGTGGGCCGGGACGATCGCCTGCCGGAGGGACGGAGCGAGCACCATCGTGGCTCCCATGCCCGCCCCGCAGACGGCGAGAGCGAGCCCGGCGACGTACGGGTTCGGGGCTGCGGCGAGCGCCAGGATGGCCAGGCCCTCCACTGCGGCCGTGCAGGTCAGCGCGGTCCCGGTGCCGAGCCGGCGGCCGAGGAAGGAGGCGATCCCCGCGCCGAGGAGCCCGCCCGTGGCCTCCGCCGTGAGGAGCAGGCCGAAGCCGAGGGTGTCGATGCCGAGACGGTCGTGGGCGAAGAGGGCGAGTACGGTCTCCACGGCGAGGAAGGCGATGTTCCCGACCGCCGGACGCAGCGCGAGCCCGAGCAGCAACCGATCCCGGAAGACGTACGAGGCGCCGGCCCGCGCTTGCCGAAGAAGCGACGCGCGGGCTTCCGGTACGGGCCGGGGCGTGGCGGGCAGCGACCGTACGAGCAGCGCGGAGAACGCGAAGGACACCGCGTCGACGAGCAGCGGAACCGCCCGCCCGAACGCGAGCAGCGCACTGCCCAGGGGAGGCCCGACGAAACCGAAGGCAGCCGTCTGGGCGCCGCGCAGGCGGGAGTTGGCACGTTCGAGGAGCGCGGGGTCGCGGCCGAGCAGATCCGGCAGATAGGCCGTGGCGGCCGTGTCGAAGAAGAGTCCGCCGAGGCCGAGCAGGAAGGCGACGGCCGCCAGCAGCGGAATGCTCAGCATGTCGAGCGCGGCCGCGGCCGCCGGTATCGCGAGGAGCACCGCCCTGGCAGTGTCCGCGACCCACATCGTGCGCCGACGATCCCAGCGGTCCACCAGCGCACCGCCGAGGACTCCGAAGAACAGCCACGGCAGCGTCCCGGACGCCGTGACGACGGCGAGTGCCATCGGATCCCGCGTCAACATCAACGCGAGCAGCGGCAGTGCGGTGTGCAACACGCCGTCACCGAGCGAGGAGACCGTCTGAGCGGTCCACAGTCGCCCGAAACCGATCGGCAACCTCTTTACGTCTGAAGTCACTTGGCCTCCCCTTCGGCCTGCGTACGCTGCGCCGGGTGGAACAGCGCGAAGACGAGTGAGGCGTCCGGCAGGGACGGGTCGGACAATGCCCGGTACTCGTCCGCCAGTGCCTGCAGCCGCGCCCCCAATTCGGCGAACTGAGCCTCGGTGAGCCGTAGGTGCGCCATCCGTACGTGCCGTTCACCGTCCGCCGGCGCTGCTTCCAGATCCGCCACCGCATGGCGCATCAGCACGTCCGGCCCGCCCTCGCCCGGATCCGGCAGCGCGATCGTCTGTGCGGCCATCGCGTAGTACCGCTCGGTCACCCCTCGGACCTTTCTGGTCCGCACCACCTTGACCAGGCCGGCCCGTTCGAGCAGCCGTACGTGGTAGCTGGAACTCCCCTTCGCGAGGCCCACCCGTTCGGCGATCTGCGTGATCGTCGCGGGCTCGAACCGGAGGACGGCCATGATCCGGTGGCGCGTCAGATTGGAAACGGCGCGCAGCTGTTCGTCAGTGGTGACGTGGAACGTCTCGGGAAGATCATCAGTTGGCATGTCCCCAATGGTCAACACTTCTTGACCATTGCGCAAGGGGTTTCGCCCGAGCGGCCGGAAGTGGTGGTCGGTGCGTGAGGCCTTCGTCCCGCCCCGTCCTGTTCGCCCGCACGCCCTCAAGTTCCGGGAGCGCCGTGGTTCGCGTGTCGGATCGCGGTGTGGCGATACCTCACCCCGAACTCGTGCCGATGGGAGTGGAGTTGCCGTCCCGGCCGGTGGTGGGCGCCGCAGGCGCCTCGCCCGAGCGCGCCTCGCCCATCATTTTCGGCCTTCCTCCCGGAATCCCCCGGGATGTGACTCGACTGCGCCCCTTCGGCCTCTATGCTTCTACAGCTTTGTAGAAATAGCGAGGGGTGCAGGTTTCGCGACCCCGGCCGCCGTCGCGCCGGGCCGCGCACGCCTGCCCGCTCACTGGTACCTGCCGTGTTGACTTGTTGAGGGGACCCGTAATGGCTTCGATCGATCTGAGCAAGGTGCTGGACAAGGCGTGGGCGGACAAGGGGCTGCCGGAGATCCTCGCCGCGCCCGTGTCGGCCCTGAAGGGCGTCAGTGACCGCCAGGGCGACCTCCTCCAGGAGGCGTTCGGCGTCAAGACGGTCGCCGACCTCGCCGACCTGAAGTACGTCTCCTGGGCCCAGGCCCTGGTGGCCCTGGACGGCACGGTCAAGTAGGCCCGATCCGCGGGGGCGGCACGATCACGCCGTGCCGCCCCCGATTCCAGTGAACTCAAGCGCAACCAGAAGGAGTGGACGCCGGCATGGTGTTCAAGAGACTGCTCGGCTCGCTCGGTGTGGGCGGCCCGGCCGTGGACACGGTCCTGGACCCGATCGCCGCCGTCCCCGGCGGAACGCTCAGTGGCCAGGTGCACCTCAAAGGCGGCAATGCCGACTTCATGATCGAGCGCGTCACCCTGGAACTGATCGCCCACGTCGAGGCGGAGTACGAGGACGGCGAGTCCCAGGGTGCCCTGGTCTTCGAGCGGTTCAGCGTGGGCGGCGGATTCCGCTTGGCGGCGGGCGAGGGGTGCGGTGTGCCCTTCGCGGTGACCCTGCCGTGGGAGACCCCGATCACCGAACTGCACGGGCAGTCGCTGGGCATCGTCCTGGGCGTGCGGACCGAGCTCGGCATCGCCGGTGCGAGGGACAAGGGCGACCTCGACCCGCTCACCGTCCGTCCGCTTCCCGCCCAGGAGGCCATCCTGGAGGCCCTCGGGCAGCTCGGCTTCGGGTTCAAGTCCGCAGACCTCGAACTGGGTCACATCCGCGGCACCGGACAGCGGCTGCCCTTCTACCAGGAGATCGAACTCGTCCCGGCCCCCGCCTACGCGCGGCGGGCCGACGAGATCGAGCTGACCTTCCTCGCCGGCCCGGCAGGCGTGGAGGTCGTCCTGGAGGCCGACAGGCGCGGGGGAGGGAACCGCTCCGAGGCGGGCGACGCCCTGGGTCGGTACGACGTCGAGCACGCCGATGTCCCGCACCGCGACTGGAAGGCGGAGGTCGACGGCTGGATCCGTCAACTGGTCGAGCATCGGGCCGACCACGGCGCCCGGTTCGACACCTATGCCCACGACGGCACCCCGCACATGGACAAGGGGTACGGGGGGCATGTCGGCTCCGGCGGTGGACATCCATCCGGTCCTGGTGTGGGGACGGTCGTCGCGGCAGGCGCAGCCGGCGTGGCCGTCGGAGTGGTCGGAGGCCTGGTCGCGGCCGAGGTCGTCGACGAGGTGGGCGACTTCTTCGAAGGTGACGGCGACGGCGGCGACGGCGACGAACGCGACGACGACGGCGAGGGAGATGAAGACGGCGGCGACGGCGGAGATGTGGAGGCGTAGGGCGCGGGAGCGGAAGCGGGAGCCCTACTGGTAACTTCTACAGAGTTGTAGAAAGTGAAGGGTTTCGGGCGCCGCCCGATACCGCCGTTCGAGGAATACGGAGTGGGCATGGCCTTGTGGGACCGGATCAAGGAATCCGCATCGACGATGCAGACCCAGCTGGTGGCGAAGAAGAACGACCTCAAGAGCGGTGCGTTCCGCGACGCGAGCATGGCGATGTGCGCCCTGGTCGCCGCGGCCGACGGCACCATCGACCCTTCCGAACGCCGTCGGGTGGCACAACTCATCGCCAACAACGAGGTGTTGCAGAACTTCGACGCCGCCGACCTCCAGCGGCGCTTCGACGCGAACCTCGACAAGCTGGCGGCCGATTTCGACTTCGGCAAGGTCGCCGTCCTGCAAGAGGTCGCCAAGGCCAAGAAGAAGCCCGCCGAGGCGCGCGCGGTCATCCAGATCGGCATCGTCATCGGCGGCGCGGACGGCGACTTCGACAAGACCGAGCAGGCCGTCGTACGGGAGGCCTGCTACATCCTCGACCTGCCGCCCCACGAGTTCGACCTCTGAGCGCAGGACGACGAGGGGCCGGCCCCCTCTCCCCGGCACCGCTCAGGTGCCGGGGACCCCGCCCCCTACAGCGGGGTGGCGGCCTTGAGGATGAAGAACAACGTGATCGCCGAGTTCGCCGATGACAGGGCCGAGGCGGCCGTACCCGCTGCGGCGCCCCACACGGCGAGGCCTGCTGCGGTGAAGACCGGCGGCCAGCGCAGCGCCGCCGGCGCGGGAGCCAGAAGCGCGGCCACCCGCCGCGGCACCGGACCCGCCGCCGCGAAGTGCGCGAGGGCCCGGCCGGGAGCGGCCACCCGCACCAGAGCCGCCTTGGCCACGGCCCGGGCAACACCCCGACGGCTTCCCGTCACCGCCGCCGCCTCCTCGTCGGCCCACCGCTCGGTGGTGTAGGTGACCGACGTGCACAGGGGGCGCAGGAACGGATTGGCGCACGCCGCCAACCGCGAAGCCAACAGGAAGCGGTGGTGACGGGCGTTCAGATGGGCCCGTTCGTGGGCGAACAGGGCCCGCCGCTCACGCCCGTCGAGCTCCGCCAACATGCCGGAGCTCACCACGACCCGCTGACGCCGTCCCGGCAACGCGAAGGCGAAGGCCGCGTCGTCGGGCAGGACGGCCACGCTCCGGTCCGGCAGGGAACCGAGAGCACGCCGGACCGCACGCCGCACGCGGAAGTGCCCCCAGGTGATCGACGCGCAGCCGGCGAGAGCGCCGAGCAGCGCCGGGATGGCCACCTTCCCCGCGACCTCGTCGTACGGCACCGCCTCGCGCACCTCCGGATCGGACCAACCGTCGGGCAGCGGGTTCCCCGGCAATTGCGCGGTCCCGACCACCATCAGCAACGCCAGGCACAGCGTGCTGCACACCGCCAGAACGACGGCGATGACCGTCAGCAGCCGGGTCGCGCTCCGCGGATGGAGATGGTGCTCGGCCAGTCGGGCGATGGGCCACGCGGTCAGCGGCAACACCAAGGGCAGGAAGACGAAGACCCCCATCGGAGCTCAGCGCTCTCCCTCTTCGTCCACCTGCGCGAGCAAACCCCGCAGCAGGTCCTCGTCCCCCGGGGACAGCGACGTGACGAAGCTCGTCAACACCGCCTCCCGATCCGCCTCGCCGTCCAGGACCTTGCGCATCCGCAGCGCCGCGAGCCCCGCCTCGTCGGCCACCCGCACCCACTCGAAGGAGCGACCGGCGCGCTCGCGCTCCACCGCGCCTTTGGCGTGCAGGCGGGTCAGGATCGTGATGACCGTCGTGTACGCCAACCCGCCGGGCAGGCGCTCCTGCACCCATGCGACGGTCACCGGCCCTGGGGCGGTACCGAGCACGGCAAGAACCTGCGCCTCCAGCTCGCCCTGCCCCCGACGCGAGGGCGAAGCGCCTTCCTTGCTGTGTCGGGCCGTCATGCTCAAGCCTCCCGTCCGGGGGATCGTGGTCTCGGTCGAAGTGCGCTCCATCGTACTGAGTGCCCGGCGCCACCACAGCCGCGAATCCTCGCGGCCCCACCTGAGGCATGCCGTCGCGGGCTCCACTCATCGGCGCCCTCGGAAACCTCCTCGCCGGGGCCCGCTCCCGCCCCGGTCCACCCCCGGCCACGCGCCGGGCCCGGGTCACTGGTCCAGTCGCCGGTATGCGGCGCGGGCGTGGGCGATGCGGGCCGTCGCGGTGCCGGCGGTGGCGGCGAGGAGCAGGCAGGCGATCCGCGCCGGGTCGTGCGGGGCGGCCCAGGTGAGCTCGCCGATGGGCGGGGCGCCGAAGGCGTTGAGAACCGCCCAGCAGAGCAGCGCGGTACCGGGCGCGGCGGCGAGGCGGGCGCCGGTGCTGGTCAGGGCGACCACGAGCGAGAGGACGACGAGACCGGCGGTGGTGCCGCCCTGCCATCCGAGGAGGTGGAAGGCGATCACGACTGCCAGCGCCGCCGCCGTCGTCAACGCCCACACGGAGGAGGTCGCGGTGGGGTCGGGAACGGGACGGCGGCCCGGGTGCACCAGTTTCCATTCGAGCATCACAGCCTCCTCGGCACCGGAACCCCACCGTTGGAGCCCCCGCCATGGTGCACCACCGGACGGCGACGGTCCTTACCGCATGTGGCGGCCGAACTCGCAGGGCCGGAGCTGACCCCGATCGCAGCCGCGTCCCTCTCCGAATGGCAGCAGGCCCGTGACACGGGCCGCCTCGACGAGTACGACAGCAGGTTCGGGACGACGGCGGAACTGCCCGTCTCCGAGTGGGAAGGTCACGATCCGCAGGAGCTGACGGCCGACGAGTTCGAGGAGGTCCGGGGCTCCGCCCGTCGACGGATCGCGGGCCCGACGTCGTGATCGCGATCCGGGGCGGACGGTCACGGAGGCAGCCCCGCGCATCACCGCCCGCCCCCCGGCAGGACAGGAGCCGGACCTTGACCCGACGGTCCCTCTCTCCAGGCATGGGGGAGCGGGCCCCCGTGCCATCAGGCGCACACGAGGCGGCCCTTGCTCGCCGCGGTCACGGTTGCGCACCACCGCCGTAGACGGGTTGACGGGCTGACGGGTGCGGGTTGAGCGGTGAGCGGCTCCGGGTCGAGCGGAGCCGTACCCGCACCTCGCGGGGACGTCCGTCAGGGTGCGCGTCCCGGGGGAGGGGTCGGTGTGAACTCCACGAGCAGGGACTTCGGCCCCCGGGTGAACACCCCCTGCTCGGAGGGGTCGTAACCGTCGGCGGGCCGAACGTCCGGCATCGCGTCGAGGAGTTGATTGACTGCGATCTCCACTTCGGCCTTGGCCAGTAGCGCGCCGACGCAGAAGTGCCGTCCGAGGGCGAATGCCAGGTGGTCCGCCGCCGCGGAGAAGGCGGTGGTCGCCGTGAGGTCGTCGCGGAAGATGTCGAAACGGTCCGGAGCCTCGTAGCGCCCGGGATCACGGTTCGCCGCCCCGATGAGGCAGGTGACGGTTGAGCCGGCGGGAATCGTGCCCCCGCTCGTCCGGACCTCGGCGGCGGACTGACGCATGATCATGTGCACCGGCGGGCTGAAGCGCAGCGTCTCCGCGAAGGCCCGGTCGATGAGTCCGCGGTCCTGGCGGACGGCTTCGAGCTGTTCGGGGTTGGCCAGGAGGTTCGCGAACAGGCCGGCGATGGCCTTGTCGGTGGTCTCGGCACCCGCGGTGAGCAGCAGGCTGCAGAAGGCCTTGATGTCCTCGTCGCTCATGCGTACCCCGTCCACCTCGGCGGTGCACAGCGCGGACAGCAGGTCATCACCGAGGTCGTTCCGCCGATCGCGGATGATCGGCAGCATGTACGCGGCGAACTCGGCCTGGGCCCGGACGCCGGCCGCCGCGAACTCGGGATCACCGGACAGGTTGGCGGTGAACGCCACGAAGGCCCGGTACCAACCGCCGATGTGCTCGTGGCCGGAGCGGTCCAGCCCGAACATGTCGGCGATGACCGAGATGGGGAAGTGGGAGGCGAAGCCGCTCACCAGATCGACGGAGCCGGCGCCGCGGAACGCGTCGATCAGCTCACGGGAATTGCGCTCGATGACCGGAAGCACCTTCTCCCGCAGCTCGTTGCCGCGGAAGGCGGGCGCCACCAGAGCCCTCCGGGTGGAGTGCTCGCGCCCGCTCAGCTGGAGAAGGGTCTTCCCGTGCACGGGCTCGGTCTGCCAGGCGTAGTTGTCCGTGGTGAACAGCGACTCCTTGTCCTTGAACGCCCGCGCCACGTCCTCGTAGCGCGAGATCAGGTAGCTCTGCGTCGCCTCGTGCCAGAGCAAGGGTGCGTTCTCGCGCAGGGCGCTGTAGGTCGGGTACGGGTTGTCGGCGAATTCCTGGGACAGGATGTCCGGGACGTTGTGGACGGCGGTCATGGAGTCCCCCATCAGCTTGGCTTCCGTCGCACCGGCTCTGCCGGCGTCGTGATACCCGGCCGTGCTGCCGTACCGCGCTCATCACCCCGGCTGCCGGACGTGCGGCGAACTCATCCGAGAGGCTTGGGGGTTGCGTTCGGATCGATGGTGTCCGTCCGGACGGGTCACTTCAAGGAAACACCACACCGTTCCCCCTCGCCAGGGCTCGGGCAACTCCTCGTGCGCGTTCCTCGGCCCGCCCGGGACCCGAGTCGTCCCGAGGGGCGGCACGGACGGTTGAGGTGCGAGGACGCGGCGACGACCCGACCTTGGGGGTGGGACGAGCGGGGTCGAGGCGACCGCTTGCCGGCCGGCCCCGGCGATCAGGCGAACACCGCCGTTCTCGGAGCGGCAGACGCCATGTCCCGAGCGACCGCGACCGCCGTGCGACCGAAGAGCTCCATCACCCGACTGCTGCTCCCGGACCGCCACATCAGCCCGTATCCGAGAGGGCTGTCCCCCTCCACCGGGACGTAGGAGATGCCGGGTCGGCCGTGGTACCGGGCGACGTGGGCGCCCGCCAGCCAAGCCCCCTTGCCGCCCGCGACGAGCGTCAGCGCCTCCTGGAAGTTGGTGACGGACGGGCCCCGCCCGATCGGCCTGCCGCCGGGGGTGCGCGTCGGCAGCTGATGGTCCTGCCAGTAATCCGGAAGGTCACCGGCGATCGTCAGCAACGGCACGTCGGCCAAGTCCTCAAGCGTCACGGTGTCCCGTCGGGCCAGGGGATGGCCGCTGGCGACCGCCAGCACCCTGCTCTCGGCGAGCAGCGTCGGCCCGCGGGTCACGTCGTCCTCGAACACCGGGAAATCCGTCAGCTGAAGGTCGAAATCACCCCTGCGCAGCATTCCGTACGGATCGGAGAGCGGCACCTCGCACACCTCGACGACGAGTTCGGGATGGACGGTGCGCAGCTTCTCGGTCGCCCTCATCACCATTTCTCCGGCCAGGGGCGTCGAGAAGCCGACGTGCAGGACCCCCTCGATGCCGCGCGCCGACGTCACGGCACGCGCCAGAGCGCTCTCGATGCCGCGGTAATGGGGTTCGAGATCCTCGCGCAGGCGACTGCCCAGACCGGTGAGTGCCACGCTGCGACTCGTACGCGTGAACAGGGGAGCTCCCACGCGGCGCTCCAGCTTCTGGACGAGCTGACTCACCCGGGCGCGGGAGAGATGCAGGCGGGTGGCGGTCCGGCCGAAGTGCAGTTCCTCGGCGAGGACGAGGAAGCAATCGAGTTCGTTCTGGTCCACGTTCGTCTCCGGAAATCGCCTGGGACAGGTATCGGTAAGCCTGGCTTACCGAACGTTGCGATCTTCGCTGTTGTTCCCGCCCGGAGCGTGGAGAAGGCTTGGCCCATAACCAACACCCACCACTCCGGAAGGAGTTCATCGTCATGAGTGCCTTGAGTACTTCGAGCGGATCGGACGCGCGCAAGTGGGGCGTCCTGCTCGTGCTGTGCGGTGCGATCTTCCTCGAAGGCATCGACGTCGCCATGCTCAATGTGGCGCTGC
Source organism: Streptomyces sp. NPDC057939 (assembly GCF_042887545.1). NCBI lineage: Bacteria > Bacillati > Actinomycetota > Actinomycetes > Kitasatosporales > Streptomycetaceae > Streptomyces > Streptomyces sp. NPDC057939. The sequence continues at coordinate 134,478 of NZ_JBHVPG010000011.1, read as the reverse complement.
CGTCGATCCGCGCCGACCTCGGGCTCTCCACGGGCGAGCTGCAGTGGGTCATGAGCGCCTACGTACTCGGCTACGGCGGCTTCATGCTCCTCGGCGGTCGAGCGGCCGACCTGTTCGGACGCCGTCGGATGTTCGTCCTCTGGCTCACCGTCTTCCTCCTGTTCTCCGGACTCGGCGGATTCGCCACCGAGGGGTGGATGCTCATCGTCGCCCGATTCGTCACGGGCGTCGCCGCGGCCTTCATGACCCCCGCCGGCCTGTCCATCATCACCACGGGCTTCGCCGAGGGCCCGGAGCGCAACAAGGCCCTTCTCCTCTACTCGGGCACCGCGGCGGGAGGGTTCACGATCGGACTGGTCGCCGGAGGACTCCTCACCGCCGTCGGCTGGCGGTGGGTCTTCTTCGCCCCGGTCGTCCTCTCCTTCCTCATCCTCGTCGCCGCCCTCGTCCTCGTCCCCGGATCGCAACGCCCGGACCGCGCGGGCAAGCACGTGGACGCGGCCGGCGCACTCACCGTCACCGCTGCCCTCGTACTGATCGTGCTGGGCGTCGAGCGTGCGGCACACGCCGGCATCGCGGCCAGCGCGGGCACCCTGCTGGCCGGACTGGCGTTCCTCGCCGCCTTCCTCGTCATCGAACGGCGCTCCGCCGAGCCCCTGGTGCGGATGGGCATCTTCCGCAGCCGGTCCCTGGTGCGGGCGAACCTCTCGGCGATGCTGTTCGCCGCCGGGTTCTTCGGCTTCCAGTTCCTGGTGGTGCTCTACCTCCAGGAACTGCGCGACTGGTCGACGCTGCAGACCAGCTTCGCGATGCTGGTCATCGGGGTCGACGCGATCCTCTCGCCGACGCTCACCCCACGCTTGGTGAACCGCTTCGGCAACGCCAGGGTGATCTTCGGGGGGCTCCTGCTCGCGGTGCTCGCCTACGGACTGTTCCTCCCTCTGGGTGCCGACTGGAGCTACACGGCGATGTTCCCGGGCCTGATCATCCTCGGCCTCGCGTTCTCCCTGGCGTACGGCCCGCTCACCATCGTGGCCACGGAAGGGATCGCGGAGGAGGAACAGGGGCTCGCGGGCGGCCTGCTCTACACCGCCTTCCAGTTCGGTGCCGCCCTCGGACTCTCCGCGGTCACCGCCGTCTCCGTGTCCGCCACCCACGCGCAGACCCCTGCCGCGCTGTTGGACGGGTACCGGGCCGGACTGCTCGTGCCGTTCGCGGCGGCCGTGGTCGCCGCCGCGATCAGTGCCTTCGGCCTGCGCTCCCGGCGGAGCGCCACACAGTCCGCCCTGGGCGAAGCCGCGCCGGACACCATGCTCGACGCGGGCGCCGCACGAACCGACACCGCCGTCGCGCGCTGACCGGTACCCCGCGGAGCGGGCCTGGAGGGGCACGCGCGGCCCACCCGCCCGCCGGGCCTTCGAGCGCGGTCGACGAAGGCCGACGGTCGAAGGCCCGGCAGGCGGCCACCGGCGGCGACGCGCAGCCGCAGCCGTGCCCAGGTCAGCGGAACAGGTCAGCGGAACAAGTCGATGTTCTCGCGCACCCAGTCGTCGTACGTGCGCATCGGACGGCCGATGATTTCCTCGACCGACGGCCGCTGCTCGGCCGTCCACCGGGCGAGCTCGGCGAACCGGGCGCCGTACTCCTCAAGCGCGTACAGCGTCACGTCGATCGCACCCTCGGGCCAGCCACGTCGTTGCCAGATCGCCCGGCTTTCGTCAGGCGTCAGCTCGACGGTGGCGATGTCGCGGCCCAGGGCGGCCGCGACGCTTCCCACGCGTGAACGTGTACTGAGCGGCGGGCCCACCCCCTCGATGACCATTCCGGTGAAGTCGTCGCCGATCAGGGCCGCGGCCGCCACGGCGGCGAGGTCCTCCTCGTGGATGAAGGGGTAGTGGCCGTGGTCGAGGAAAGCCTCCCGGACCACTCCGTCGACGCGGACGGTGCCGGGCCAGTCAGACCCTGTCGCCGGGTAGGTCCCCTCGATGACGGCACCCATCACCGCCGACGGCCGGATGTGAGTCCACGGGATCGTCGAGCGCTCCACCGCCTTCTCGATCGCCAGCCAGAACCAGGTCTCCGGGGGATTCGCCTCCTCGTACTCCGGCCCGTGCGACGACAACAGGACGATCTTCCTCGCGCCGGCGTTCCGCGCCAGGGCCAGCGCCTTCTCGACCGTGGTCGGAAGGGCGCCCGCGAGGAACACGGCCTCGACGCCGTCGAAGGCGCGGGCGCACTCCGGAGGCCGGGTGATGGATCCGCGGACGACCTCGACGCCGTCGGGCCAGCCGTCGCACCGGCCCGGCTCGGCGATCACCCGCACCCGGCGGCCCAGGGCGATCAGTTGTCGCGCCAGCCTTCGGCCGACGATCCCGGTCGGGCTGTTGCCCTCGTCCTTGCGCGGGCCGACGACGGTCAGCAGGTGGACGCCTTCGGAGCTCGGTGCCTTCTCGTTCCGATGGAACCGATCGGACCCCCGATGGAACCGATCGGACCGATCGGACTCGTTCTGATCGAACCTCTTCACAGCAAGACCTTTCAACGCGTGCGCGTGGATCTTGCACCTGGCCCGGACGGCGGACGGCCTCCGCCGTACCGCGTGAACGCAAAGCCAAGGCTGCGGATCGAAGTCGACGAGCTTACCAGGAGCCACGACCGGACCGATGCCTCGAACCTCAACACGATCGGCGCGGCGGCAGGGCCGGCTAGAACGGGTCGGGGTCGATGTGCACCCGGCCGGTGGAGGCCGCACAGACGTCCCAGCGGTCGCCGGTCCGGCGCAGGTCCAGGACGACCGCGACCGGGGCGCCGACCTTCGGAGTGAGGTCCACGTTGACGGAGGCGCTGTCACCGGTCTCGGTGGACGACACGATGCGGTGCCCGAAGGCAGGCGCCGCGATCCCGCGCAGGGCGACAGCGGGATCCCCCTGCCCGTCCGGGCAGTTGCCGTCCCGCGCGCGCACCGGAACGGCCCCCTCGCCGCCCACCACGTCGAGGTAGGAATCGACCGCCCGATGGAGCGGGCCGCGCCCCAGCGCGCCGGTCCCGGTGAACACCACCGCCATGACGATCGCGGCCACGACCAGCGGTGTTCCCACCGTCAGGACCACGAACCACCGGCCCGCGACTCGTCCATTCCTTGCCATCCGGCCCCCTTTCGCCATGGGCCCAAGGCCCCGGCCCCGTACTGCTCCGACTGTCCGGAAGGACGCAGCACGGTCCGGGTCCGTTCCCGCCCCGAGCCGTCGCCGGGGCGTCCGGTACTTCCCGCAGGATGCCACTCCCTACGATGGCGCCATGACCCTCCCGGGGCGGCAACAGCCGCTGATACGCGTCCTGTACGACGAGTCCCGCCGCGACCTGCGGGACCCGGGCCGCCCCCGCCCCCTGCGGCTCTACCTGTGGGAGCCGGACCGGCCGTGCGCCGCATCCGCCCCGCTGGTCTTCGTCTCGCACGGCACCGGCGGGTCGGGCGGCGAGATGCAGTGGCTGGTGCGCCCGCTGCGCGAGGCGGGCTTCCGGGTCGCCGCTCTCGACCACCACGGCAACAACTTCGTCGACGGCTACGAGCCGGAGGGCTTCCTGCACGTATGGGAGCGGCCGCGGGACGTCTCCTTCGCCCTCGACGCCCTTGACCGCGAGCACCCCCTGGGCCCGGTCGGCGCCGCGGGTTTCTCCCTGGGCGGCTACACGGCGGCGGCTCTCGCAGGTGCCCGGGTCGACCCCCGGGTGCTGTGGGCGGTGCTGACCGGGGAGGTTCCCTTCCCGGAGATCCCCGAGTTCCCGGGGGTCCTTGAGGAGCTCCGCAAGACGTTCCCGCCGGTCGAGGAGTCCCGGCGGGCGTTGGAGGCCGCGGCGGCGGACCTCTCGGACCGGCGGGTACGCGCCGTGTTCCAGGTGGCCCCGGGGGTCGGCGGCCTGGTGACGCCGGAGTCCCTGGCGACCGTTCGGGTGCCCGTGGGCATCCGGTGGGGCGGGGCGGACACGATCACCCCGTACGAGAGCGACACCCGCCCGTACATGGAACACATCCCCACGGCCCGCGGTCGCTCGGCCGGGCCCCGGGTCCGCCACGACGACTTCTTCGCGCCCGAACCGGCAGACCCTCAGGTCCGCGTCCGGGTCGGCGAGGAGGCGGCCGGCTTCTTCCTGGAACACCTGGTCGGGCGCTCGCGGGTGCCCGTCGCCGGGGTGCGAGAACCGGCCTGATGCCCCACCGGCAGCCGACGAGCCGGTCGGGGCCGGGCGCGCGCCGGCCCGTCGGCCGTTCGGGGATGCCGCGGGTGCCCACCGCGAAGGACGGACGTCAACGAATCCGGATGGTGGCGCAGGTGAACGTGGTGTCCTGAAGCAGCGCCGGAGTGATGGCGACGCCGGTCAGGTGCTCGGCCAGAGCGAACGCGGCCGGCGAGGACAGGTCCGTTTCCGGAGCCTCCTCGAAATGGAATCCGATCTGCCGCATGACGTCGAGAAACTCGTCGGGCGCCGTTCCCCACCTGTCCTCCGGGAACATGGGGTCGAAGCAGAGCCGCAGGACCTGGTCCTGCGCCGACAGGAACGTACCGACCGCGTTGACGTTCACGAAGTGGGAGACCCAACTAGCCCCGGCCGAGGCCGGCAGGGCCCGACCCTCGGTGACACCGAGGTATCCGTTCGGTTCGATCAGCAGCGTCCAGCCACCCACGGTCGTCATGGCCATCAACTGGCTCGCGCCGTCGGTCAGATCGTGTTGGGCGAAAGCGGCGTCGACGACCGCCGCGATACCCCGCAGGGGCTTCTCCACTCGCCCCTCCAGCCGGGACGCCACGTCATCGGGCGACAGGCCCCGCACGAGCGTGAAGCAGTACGCCTCGGCGAGGTCGGGGAAGTCGTTCTCGAACCACGCGTAGTCCGCTCCGGTTTTCGTCATGCCGTCCATCCTCGCTCGTGTCACCGACAGCGGGAGCGCGCCGCTGCCGTCGAGGGGGAGCCGCTCGCGATCGTGGTCACGGACGGAGCCACCGCAGGTCACCGCCTCGGCCCGGGCCGAGGACAGGTTCTAGGATCTTCGGCATGGCAACAAGACTCGTGCAGATCAACATGAAGGCCCATGACGACTCCGCGCTCGGCCGGTTCTGGGCGGAGGCGCTCGGATGGGGCATCGACAGTGAGGCACCCGGTGTCACGAACCTCGAACCGGTCGGATTCGTCTATCCCGACCCCGTGGCCGTCTGCATCGACCTCGTGGCCCGCCCGGAACCCAAAACGGTGAAGAACCGGGTGCACCTCGATCTGGCCACCACCTCGCCCGCCCACCAGGCGGAGTTGGTCGCACGCCTGCAGGACCTGGGCGCGACGCTCGCCGACGTGGGGCAGGGCGACGTTCCCTGGACGGTGATGGCCGATCCGGAGGGCAACGAGTTCTGCGTCCTGGAACCCCGGCCGATCTACCAGGACACCGGGCCGATCGCCGCGGTGGTCGCCGACTGCACCGACCCGCGCGCGATGGCCCGGTTCTGGGGCGAGGCGATGGACTGGACCCTCCACGGGGTCACCGACGACCAGGCGTCCCTGCGGTCCGCCCAGGGCGTCGGCCCCTACCTGGAGTTCGTCCGCGTCCCCGACACCAAGAGCGGGTGGAACCGCGTTCACCTCGACGTCAGCCCGTACACCGGCGACGACCTGAAGGCAGAAGAGGTCCGACTGCGCGCCCTGGGCGCCACCGACCCCGGAATCGACCAGTCCGCAATCCACTGGACGGTTCTGGCCGACCCGGAGGGCAACGAGTTCTGCCTCCTCAGCCCCCGCTGATCCCCGGCGACGGCCCGCTTCGGGCCGGCGGCGCATGACCCGTTCCCGCGCCCGGTCGGGCCGGTACCGGCCGGTCACGTCCGTGCCCGTGGGGTCGCGGTCGGAACTCGTGAACAGCCCCCGGCCACCCGCAGCGGGTCCGGCCCGACGCGACCTGAGTGCTGGGATTCCACGGATACCGAGCCCGGGACGACGCCCCCGGGCGGTCTCCTGGTGACGGGTGGGTCACGGCCCGCTACGGCGCCCGGCATGGTGTCGTTGGGCTGCATATGGACCAGAGAACCGTTCCAGCACCGAGGGTTTCCGCCGATGTGGGGGCGGACACCGGTTGGGTCTGGGATTCCCCGATCTACGACGCCCTTGAGCGGCAGTGGCTCCAGGAAGGCCGGGAAATTCCCGGGGGCGGGGGATCCCTGCCGACGGGAAGGCATCGGGCGGGGGAGGGCGACCTGTTCCGCCGCGGCTGACCGGGCGAACGCCCCGCGCACGGACGGTTCGAGCCGGCCCCGTGGGGGCTCACGCCTTCGCCTCGGAGGTCCCTCACCCGGCTGGAAGTCCCTCACCCGGTTGGGGGAGGGACTTCGAGGGAGATCGTTCCGGCGCCCGATGCCATCTGGCCCCAGCCGATGCGACGTTCAGAACATGACGGGTCTTGAACGGACGATGAAGGCGCCCTGGAGCGCCCGGTGGCAGCGATGGCCCCACCGGGTGGCTCGGGCAACGATGCTCTGGGCGGTGGCGTACGCCGGTTTCGGCCTGGCATGCGTGCTGAGCGGGACCACCTTGACCTACCACGGCGGTGCCTCAGGGGCAGGCCGGTCGGGTTGAACGGCCATGGCATTGGGTGCGTCGGCGGCCCTGGCCTGCGGAGCGGTGGTGCGGCACGGGCTGCGCCCGGTGCTACGGGTGCTGCTCGGGGTGGTCTGCGGGCTGGCCGTGATCACCGCGTTCAGCCTGCTGATGGATGTGATCACGCTGATGTTCGGTCAGGGAGTGGTCAGCCCGGCCTCCACCACGAACAAGGCCCTGGCGGCGATGGGGGCGGTCCTGCTCGCGGCCACGGCCCGCTCCGACCGTCGCCGGCCCGCGGGCACTGCCGTACGAGCGCCGTCCGCCGCCCCTCGGCTCGCCCAACTCGCCGCCCTGGCAGGGACGCTGGCGTTCGTCCCGTACGTGGCGATGAAGCTGGTCTGGGCGTCCGGCGGCACGTTCGCGGGCATCACCGGCGAGGAGATGCTCGCGGTCTCGGAGCGGAACGGTGCCTCGGGAGTCTTCCTCGCCCTGGAGTCCTGGGGCTTGGACCCCACGGCGCTGCTGGCGGTGCTCGGCGTCTTCCTGCTCTGGGGTCTGGTCCGCCCGTGGGGGCAGGTCTTCCCGCGCTGGACGCTGTTCCTGCGCGGCCGACGGGTGCCACGCCCGCTCCCGCTCGCGGCGGCCCTACTGGGCGCCGCCACGCTCGCCCCGTACGGCGTCGTGGGAGTCGGCTACCTGACCCTGGCGACGTCCGGCGTGGTGACGATGCGGCGCGGTGACTTCCACTCCTCGGGCGACGCGCTGCTGGTCGCCTGGATCGGGATGGTCGCCTTCGCGGTCTACGGCATCTGCCTGACCGTGGCGGCCCGCTCGTACTGGCTTCGCACACGACCGCACATGGAGCCACGTCAGGCGGGGGCCGCCGACGACCCGCCTGCTGCCGCGCCCTCAGCGCACGAACTCGGGGGCCCCGTCCGTGGGAAGCGTGCCCATGGTCCGAAGCGGTGAAAGGAAGGGGGCAAGCGCGCTCAGCGTCATGCCGGACGCAGCGATCCCCAAGGTGAGTGTTGCTCCGAAGGCAGAGCCCGAGGCTCCGCCCAGGAGCCCGCCGATGGGGATGCCGCCCCAAGCAACAAACCGAGTGGTGGCGTTCATCCGGCCCAGCAGCCGATCCGGTGTCAGGGCCTGCTGAAGGGTCGACTGGGCCACCACGCGAACGACCCCACCCAGCGAAAGAGCCGCGAGTCCGACCGCGGCCACGTACACGCTCCAACCTGTTCGCGCCAACGGCATGAGGGCGGTCAGGGGACAAGTGGCCAGTGACGCCGGCCAGATGACCCGACCGTGCCCGACCCGCCGCGCGACCCGGTTGGCCAACAGTGCGCCCGTCAAGGCACCGCAACCCATGCCCGACAGGGCGAACCCGATTCCGAAGGGCTGCAAACCCATCTCCCGATCCAAAAAAACCAGGAGCATGGTTTGATACATGGCCAGGAAGAGATTGAACATCGCATCCCCCAGCATGATTGCACGCAGGGTGGGGTGCCTGACGACGAACCTCAACCCCTCCTTGATCTCGCGGCACAATTGAGGCCGCTCGCTCGGCTCGGGTTCCTGTTCGCGTTTCCGGATGGTGATCGCCAGTAGCGCCGATACGGCCATTCCGGCCGAACTCACCAATAGCGTTGCAGGGGCACCGACCAGGCCGACCAGCGGCCCTGCCAGTGTCGGGCCGCCGATGCTGGTCACCGACTGGACCGTCGACAGGTTCGAGTTTCCTTCCATCAGCTTGCTGCGACCCACCAGGTGCGGGAGATAGCCGGCGTACGCAACGTCGAAGAAGACGCTCAACACCCCGTGAACCAAAGCGACCGCGTACAGCCACCAGATGGTGAGAGCGCCTGCCCACCAGGCCGGTGGGATCGTCAGAAGAATGACCGCGCGCGTGAGATCGGTGCAGATCATCACCGTTCGTTTGCGCATGCGGTCGACCCACGCACCTGCCGGCAGACGAAGTACCCTGCTGTCGCTTGTGCGAGGTCTTTCAAACGGATTGGCCAACTAGGTTCGGTCGACTCCGAACTCGTAGACCACTTCGCGGCGCACGTCCGGAATCACCATGTCGGCCGTCTCCACCGGCCGGCCGTCCGTGTCGAAGATGGTCCGCTCGATGTGGAGCACGAGGTCCCCCGCGCTGATTCCCAGGAGATTGGCATGCGTCTGCGTGGCGCGCGCCGGGCGCGGCACCTCGACCACGGTCGAAATGACCACACCGATCGAGCACATTCGCTCGACCACGCCCCTTTCCGCCAGAGGGCCCATCTCGGGCAGGACGATCGGTGTCCCATCCGTGATGGCCATCGGCTCCCAGGATTCGGAAAGCTGGACGGGTTGTCCGTCGGCGAGGAACTCGTAGTGCGTCTGGACGCAGAGGCTCCCCGGGTCGATGGCGAGCCGCTCGGCGATGGCCTCGGGGGCCGGAACGCGCACCTGGCTGTGTGCATCCCAGGAGTCGGCCCTGCCCCGTTCCTTCCCGTCATGCCGGCGAGGAGAGCCCTCCACGCGCTCGCGGTGCCGCGAACGGACCAGCCGCAGGCGTTCGTGCGGGGTTCGGACGTAAGTGCCCGAGCCCGTACGTCCTTCGAGGAGACCGTCGATGATCAAACGGCCCACGGCCCTCTGCACGACGTTGCGTCCCACCCCGCAGTCCACGGCCATCCGCGCTCTGGACGGCAGGCGCTCCCCGACCCCCCACTCTCCCACGAGAATCCGCGCGCGAAGTATGTCGGCCACGGCCAGGTACGGTGCGTCTCGGGGCATGCGGGTCCCTCCGGATGTCCTGCGTTGAGGCAGTCGGTCGTTCCCAGGGGGCGTTGGCAAGCTACTGCACCAAGCAAAAGCTGCTGGAGTAGAAATGCGCTCGGTGCTCATGCGTCCCACGGCGTCTCCAGCCCCGCCGAGGCGCATAGCACGCCGGATGGCAGCCGCCGGCCTGCGGTAGCGAACCGTGAGGCGTCGGGGGACCGGACCGGTCGGCGCGTGCGCGACCAACGCCGTCGCGCGGGGCCGGTCGTACCGGAATTTCGGCGCCGGCCGGTTCGTCGGACCCGCCGCTCCGCACACGAGCCCGTCCCAACCACGCGGGGGAGTCGGTGGCCGGCTCGATCGTGCGGCCATGTACAAAGAGACGCAGTTGCGCCCCGGCCGAGGGCGCACAGATTTCTGGGGGGAAACACGACCATGCACATCCGCGCGCTCCGCAGAGCGCTCATACCCGTGCTCGCCGCTTGTGCCGCAAGCGTCCTGATCCCTGCGGCCGCCTCCCCGGCGGCCGCTGCCGGACCCGGCCAGTGCCGCACCTCGGGAAGCGGCGAGGCCGCGCTGATCTCCGCCGGCCAGAGGCTGGAGTCGGGCTCCCGGCTGGCGGACAAGGTCAGCGCGGCCGAACTGGTGATGCAGCCCGACGGCAACCTGGTGGTGTACGCACTCGGCAAGCCCGGTGGCTACAAGCTCCCGTTGTGGAGCAGCGGCACCTACGGCAACCCCGGCGCCTACGCCACCATGCAGGCGGACGGCAACTTCGTCATCTACCGCAAGGGCGGCAGCGCCCAGACCGGCGGAGCACTCTGGCACACCGCCACCTACGGCACCGGCACCGTCTTCACCCCCCAGGCCTACATCCTCGGGGGCCGGTTCGTCGTCGAGGGACGCGGCAGCGACGCCGCCACCCAGAGGTGGTCCACGGGCAGCCTGGAGCAGTTCAACCAGCTGTGCTCGGACTTCGAGACGGCCGCGCACGGCTGGTGGGCGGGCTCCTGGGCCCAGTCGGCCACCGTGTGGCTGGTCCTCCAGAAGGACAACAACCTCGTCATGTACCGCAAGAGCGACGGCAAGGCCATCTGGAGCAGCGGCACGTACGGGGGCAGCGCTCCCGTGACCCTGCAGATGGGTTACGGGGACAAGGGCGACCTGACCATCAGGCAGAACGACGCCAACGGAGCGGTCCGCTGGCGCACCGGCACCTCCGGCAACCCGGACGCCTGGGCGCTGCTCCAGGACGACGGCAACTTCGTCATCTACAAGAAGACCGGCGGCCCCGACAAGGGCGGCGCCCTCTGGAGCACGGGCACCTACAACAAGGTCTGACCGGTCCTCGGGGCGGACGCGAACGATAGCGTCCCGGAGGACGCCCGGACCGAGGCCAGTACGTGCGGACGCCCGGCCGGGGTTTCCCGGCCGGGCGTCCTGCGCGGGTACCGGTCGAGGTCCGCGGTCCGACCCCTGTCGTGCTCGGGTGGCGCAAGGCAGGCGTCGTACGGCGCGCCGGCACAGACCCGGGGGAGCGGTCGGCAGGTCAGGCGCTGGTCGTGCCCGTCGGCGGAGTCAGCGAACGGCTCAGGCGGACGGCGAAGTGCACGGCCGCGCCGGCCGCGACGACGTTCAGTACATCGGCCGCGATGCCCACGTTCACGGCGTCCAGGAGCGCACCGAGGTCCTCCGCCCTTCCGTAGCGCATTCCGCCGTAGGCGCTGAGCAGGACGGAGCCGGCGAACGAACCCCACCAGAGGTTCACCGGCCAGAAGGCGCTCCGGCCAGCCGGGGCCGTCCGCAGGCCTACGGTCCACATGTCGACGGCAATCCGGTACGGCATCCAGAAGCAGGCGAACGGAACGAACCACGCCCCGATAGCCCAGCCCGGCCCTCCGCGGAACCGGTCCGGGGCGAGTGCTCCGGCGTTGCGCCGCATCCGGTGGAACCAGGTGATGAAGACGGCCGCGCAGGCCGCCATCGTCAATGCCCGGAACTGGTCCGAGATGGAGAACAGCTTCTCCGCGGTGGCCAGTCGGTCCTCGGGGACGAAGAGGAAGCCCCCGTCGCCGAGCACCTCGGAGTGCATCCGGATACCCGCGTACAAGGAGAAGAGGTCGGCGGCCACGGAGGCGGTCAGCAGTGCACAGACACCCATGAGCAGGGCGCGTCCGGTGCCGCGTGCCGGGGTGGGCAGGGGAGGGCGCGGACGGACTTCTTGGAAACGGGACATGACGCTGTGGACCCCTCACGGGCATGGAACGGTATTCGCCCGCGGATCGGTGCGCAGAGCGAAAATACGCGACGCGGCGTCGCCCGTCCACGGTGAAAACCCGGTGCTGCGGCTCCGGCTCCGGCTCCGGCACGAACGGCCGGGCAGGTCGGGGAAACGGGTGGGGTCGAAACGGGCCGGTGTGAGCGCGTTCGAGGAGCCTCCCGATGCGCGCCTGCGGCGTCTTCCGGCGTCTTCGGTGCAACGCGGTACGGACACCGCTGCCAGGCGCCCAGGGCGGCCGCCCGGAATGCGGAGCCGTGCGGGCCTGTGCACCATGGGAGCCGGACGGGTGCACGCTCAGGCCGGCCGCGCCGGGGAGCCCGCTCCGCACTCCGCAGGGGAGGCGCCATGGCCCCGGACCGCACCGACGACAGGACAACCCCCCGCCACACCGGCATCCTGCTGGGTTTCGCACCGTGGATCATCTTCGACGTGGTCGCGAGCCCCAGTACGTGGAAGCTGGCCGCTTTTGCCGCACTGATCGCCTCACTCGTGCTGAACGTGCCCGACCTGCGGCGCGGCAGCGTCAAGGTGCTGGAGATCACCGGAATGGTGTTTTTCGCCGTGATCTCGATCCTGGCGCTCGTGCTCGACCGCGGTGACCTGATGTGGTTGGAGACGTACGCACAGGCACTGTCGAGCGGGGTCATCGCCGCTGTCGCCCTCGGGTCGCTGGCGTTCACACCGTTCACCGAGCAGTACGCCCGCGAGTCGGTGCCCTCCCAGTACTGGGACTCGCCGGTGTTCCGCCGGACCAACCGGGTGCTGACAGCAGTGTGGGGCGCCGTGTTCCTGCTCATCGCGATTGCCGGGCTGATCGCTGTGGAGTCCGGGCACCACGGTGACTGGTTCAGCTGGGTCATCCCCGTCGTCCTGCTCGTGGTGGCCATCAGGATCACCGCCTGGTACCCGGAACACGTCCGATCCGCCGTCCGGCATGCCTGACCTTGTGGCCTGCGCTGCCGCGACGCCCCGCAGAGCGGTAAGGTCGCGCCGACGCTCGACTCGGGCGTAGGGCCGGTTCGCGGTCCCCCGATCCCTGCCTCCGAGGCGCGGCGACCCTGCCCGCGAGATCATCGCCCAGCCTTGGCGTGCCCCATGAACTCGGGTGAACCCGCGACGAGTTCGCTGACTGTCCGACGACGTCCGTGTCCGGTGATGGGTGCGCGGCGACGGGGGTGTGGGGAGCCCGGCCGGGGCGCGGGTGGCCGCAAATCGTTGGACGGGGCGGGTGCGCGTGCACTGGGATGATCCCGACCGCCCGCCCCGCCCGGAGGGCCGACCGCAGGAGCCGTACGTGGCGACCGAACGCACCCCGCACCTCACCCCGGTGATCGGCACGGAGCTGGTGAGGCGCTTGATCGACACCCAGTTCCCGCAATGGGCCGGACTGCCACTGACTCCGGTCGACCCGGGCGGCTCGGACCATGTGATCCACCGGCTGGGCGGCGAACTGTCCGTCCGGCTGCCGCGCCGCGCGGTGGTCGCCGAGCAGTTCCGGAAGGAGTACGACTGGCTTCCCCGGCTGGCCCCGTACCTGCCGTTGGCGGTCCCGGCGCCGGTGGAGGCGGGCCGGCCCGCCTTCGGCTATCCGTGGCCGTGGTCGGTGGCCCGATGGCTGGACGGTGAACAGGCGACCGTGGAGGCCCTGGCCGACTCGTCGGATGCGGCAGCCGGCCTGGCGGGGTTCCTGACGGCCCTCCAAGGGTTCACGCCGGATGACCTTCCGACCGGGCACGTCCCGGTGGGCCTCTCCGGGGCTCCGCTGGCCGATCGCGATCGCGACACCCGGGCCGCCATCGCCCGGTTCGACGGGGTGTTCGACGCAACCGCGGCGACCGCACTGTGGAACGCGGCACTCGAAGCTCCCGCCTGGGATCGGCCCCCGGTCTGGTTCCACGGCGACTTCCACACGGGCAACCTCCTCACGGTGGACGGGCGGCTCAGCGCGGTGATCGATTTCGGCGGTCTCGGCATCGGCGACCCCGCCCGCGACCTGATGATCGCCTTCACCCTGCTGTCCGCACGGAGTCGGGCCGTGTTCCGGGCCGCCCTCGACGTGGACGAGGCGACCTGGACCCGGGGGCGGGGCTGGGCCCTCGCCACAGGCCTGAACGCCTACGGCTGGTACGCGGCGACGGACCCCCGGATCGCCGCTCAGACCACCCGCCAGATCACTCAGGCCCTCATCGGCTAGGCAGTCCCGTTCGAGCGGCCCGGGCGGCGCGGAGGGTCAGGGAGCCACTCCGCGCCGCACAGCGGCGAGCGGAACGTCTCGCCGGGGGAGGTGTATCCAGCCCTCGACCGCCGCCATGGCGCGCTCCTCGTCCGTCGTCGGCACATGGGTCATCCCGCATGCCGCGGCCCGGGCGACGACCGCAGATATCAAGGCGTCCAGATCGTGGTCGCTGCGCGCGCACCGGTCACGCACGGTTCCGTCGAGACCGAGACCGAGACCGAGACCGAGACCGAGACCGGGACCGAGATCGAGACCGGGGCCGGGATCGAGGCCGACATCGACACCGGGAACAGGACCGGGACCGAGGCCCAAACCCTCGGCGAGGCCGGCCAGGATCTCGGCCCGCGCAGCAGGAGCGCCGGGCTTTGATCCCTTGTAGCCGGTTTTGCCCGCAAGCCCCCACTGGATCAGCGCGAAAGCCGGGTAGACCTCGACGACCGAGCCGGAGCCGTCCCGGGGGATGGCGGGTCCCGTCCCGGCCAACCGTTCCAAGAGGTTCACCGCGCGCATGGCGACGATCCCGAGCTTGTCGGCGGCGACGGACAGGGGACGCCGTCTCCCCGCCCCGGTGCGCTTCCATGCCACGTCGTCGGTCAGACGATGGGTGAACGTGCACAGCCCAGCAGGGCCACCGGGGAGGGACGCGTATCGGGACCGTACGGGCAGCTTCGTGCCGGCCTGGTGGGCTGAGAGGAGGGATGTGAACGCCACCGGCCAGCCGACGGGCGAGTCGAGGCCGGTCCTGTCGGCGGACCGCATGGCCGCCAGGAGGTCGTCGTCGCTTCTGGAGTCGAGCAGTTCGACGACCGGTTGTTCCGACCAGGTGATACGGCAGACCCCGGTCGTTCCGGAATGGCCCGACAGGTCGATCCCCACTGTCACCATCGGAGTGTCCGTGGCGGTGGTCTCGGGCCTCTTTTCCGCAGGCATCACGTTCAACTTCGTTCCGCTTCCTTCTCGATGACCGATTCCGAGCGGTGGCCGATCGTAGGGTCTGCGTATGCTCCTTTGGATCAACGGCCCCTTCGGTGGGGGCAAGACGCAGACCGCGCACGAGCTCCAACGTCGGCTACCCGGGAGCGTGCTCTGCGACCCGGAACATGTCGGCTTCGGTCTGCACCGGATGATGCCGCCCGAGCTGCGCGGGGACTTTCAGGATCTTCCGGCCTGGCGTCAGGGCGTCCATGACGTGCTGGACATGGCCCTCAACCAGCACGATGGCACGGTGATCGTACCGATGACGCTCGTCGAGCCGGCCTACTTCCGGGAGATCATCGGTCGGCTGCGGGAACGAGGTCATGACGTCCGGCACTTCGCCTTGCTGGCCGATCGGGGGACGGTCCTGCGACGGTTGAGCGAGCGCGGCTTCGGGCACGCCGTGCGGTTCGTGGCCGGTAAGGACGCCACCTTGCGTCGCGAGAGCTTCGCCGTGGCGAAGCTCGACCTGTGCCTGGACCGGCTGCGCGAGCCCGAGTTCGCCGAGCACGTATGGACCGACCGCCTCGCGATCCCCCAGGTCGCCGACCACATCGCAGCATCGACCGGCCTGACGATCGCCCCGAACACGGACAGCCCGACGAGGAGGCGGCTGCGCCAGGCCTGGACAGGAGTCCAACACATACGGTTCGACTGAGCTCCGGGCGAGGGGCCCGGGCCGCCGGTGAAGGTGGGCGGCGCCACGGCTCGCTTCGACCCGCTTCGGCATCACCCAAATTCATCTCAATTCATCTCAATTTTATCCGAGGCGAGGCGAGGCGAGGCGAGGCGAGACGAGGGCGAGGACGAGCGCGGTAGGGCGGGCGGGGCTTGACCGGCGGCCCGAAGGGCCCGCGCCAGCCACTCCAGTTCCTCGCTCGCGTCGGGAGATGCGTACTGCCCGCGCACGCGGGCGGCGAGCCTGCGGTAGCGCTCCGCCCCTGCCTCGATCCCGGCCTCCAGGCACACGAGCACTGCGGCGCGATCGGCGTCGCCGAACAACCGGGAGAGCACCTCGGTCGCCGCCGGACCCTCAGGGGCGGTTCCGCGCTCCCTGACCTCAGCGACGGTCTGCACGACCTGCCTGGCCCACCAGATGGACGCGCCGGGGGGACGACTCCGACCGGGGGTCGGAACGCTCAGTTCCAGCATGGTCCGCATGCGGGATCGGAAGCCGGGATCCCGCACCAGCTCGGCCAGTTCGATCCAGGCGTCGACCTGGTCGGGTGTGGGGTCGTCGGGCAGCTCGATGCTGAAGGTGCGCAAGCGGTCCTGCAGGCGCGGATCGAGGCCGAGGCCGCCGAACACCTCCTCCTTGAACTCGTCGATGATCTGCTTGCGTTCGTCGGCCGACAGGCGTGCCAGACGGTTCATCAGTGCTGTCTCCTCAGCTGTCGAACCACGTTTCGAGACGGTGGACAGGACGGCCCGGCTGACCTTGAGGGAGCGGATCCGCGCGTCGAGTGCGGCCACGTGCGCGTCGGCGACCTCGGCCACGGTGGTGCGTCCGCTGAGGACGCGGCACACCTCGTCGATCCCGAGGCCCAGCTCCCGCAGGGTGCGGACCAGCTCGACACGGGCCACGGACTCGGCGTCGTAGAGGCGGTAACCGCCGGCGGAGCGCGTCAAGGGCGGTACCGCTCCCTGGTCCGACCAGAAGCGCAGGGTGCGCACCGGAAGCCCGGTGCGTTGCGCGAGCCGGCCGATGGTGAGCGCGTCGGGGCGTTCGTCTTCCATGGATCAGATCCTGGACCCTCCAGCCGCTGGAGACTCAAGAGATCCGAGCGCGGATCCGGGCCCCATCCGGGACCGGGTACCGAGGTACGACGCGACTGTGCCCCTCCGTGAGGGGAGGGGCACAGTGGGTCGCTGAACACGGTGCCGCACCGGGTTGGACCGGCACCGCACCGGATCTACAGGTGCGGCAGCAGCGCCTCGGCCACGGCGGTCTGGGAGGGGTCGATGGCGGTCCGACCGTCCTCGATGTCCCACAGGGTGTTCTGGAGCAGCCGGGCCAAGGTCCAGCCGGCCGCGCGACGGCGGTCCAGGTCGAGCCTCTCCGTCAGCAGGTCGAAGCGGCGGCGCACCACCCGGTGGGCGGTCCCGGCCGAGCGGAGCTCCTCCCAGCCGGTGTCCAGGGCCGGCCACAGGTCGAAGCCCGGGTCGCCGACCAGGGGTTCGGGGTCGATGGCCAGCCACGGCTCGCGCTCGGCGGCGAGCACGTTGTCGTAGTGCAGGTCCCAGTGCAGCATCCGGTCGCCGGGCTCGCGGACCAGCTCGGCCACCGTGGAGGCCCAGCCGTGCAGCCGTCGCCGGTCCGTCGGGTCCGCCAGCGCGGCGCCGGCCGCCGGTACGGACGCCAGCATGTCGCGCGCGACATCACCGAGGCCACGCAGGCCCTCGGGCGCCGGGACGGAGTGCAGTCGCGCCATCAGTGCGGCGAGGGTGCTCATGGCCACGTCGTCGTCCTCGACGGAGGTCAGGGTGCGCGAGCCGTCCAGACGTTCCAGCAGCACGGCGCCGCTCTCGGGGTCGTGGTCCAACAGCCGCACGATGCCGTCGCCGTTCCACGCCCGCAATCCGATCAGCGCCGCGGCCGTCTCCGCACGCGGCATCTGGAGCTTGAGCGCGGCGCGGGCGCCGTCCGCGCGGCGCACCGGCAGCACCAGCGCGGCCTCGCCGGACCCGACGCCGCCGTCGCGCTCCAGTCCCCACCGGCCGAGGAGCTCCGCCGCGAGGTCGGGCAGCCGGGCGATCCAGGCCCGTTCCGCCTCACCACCATTCCCCGTGTACGAGGCGACCAGGGAGTCGGGGACTTCGATATCCAGCGGCGGACTCATGGGCGCCTTCGGGGGAGTGGGTTCGGGAGAAATACCGTCGCCGAGCCTAACGAACGGGGTGCCCGGCAGCGCGGAAATTTCGGGGTTGCCGGCGGTTGGTGGAGGTGTGGAGGTGGTGAGCGGGAGGGTGAGCGTCGGCGTCGACGTCTACAGGGCCCGGCCGTCTGCGTTCGAGTGCGACTCGTAGGAGTACCGCGTCTCCCCCCACATCCGCCCGGCCCGTGACGAAACGCCGGGTTCGTCACGCCTGCGGAGCCCGTTCCGGCAGACACTGGAGCGCGACGAAGGGAACGCGACGAAGGGGAAACGCGGTGGAAGACGTCTGGACGATGGTGCACGCGGAGCGGGCGGCCCTGGTCGAGGACCTGGAGCGACTCGACCAGGACCAGTGGGGGAGCCCGTCCCTCTGCGCGGGGTGGACGGTGCACGACGTGGTCGCCCACCTCGTCGACACGGCCCGTACGACGCGCCTCGGGTTCGTCACCGGACTGGTCCGGGCGCGCTTCGACTTCGACCGGCAGAACGCCCGCGGTGTGGAACGCGCGCGGGGTGCCTCGCCCCAGGAGACGCTGCAACGGTTGCGCGAGGCGGCGACCCGGAGGTCGACACCGCCGGCGCCGCTCGACAGCCGTCTCGTCGAGGAGATCGTCCACGGCGAGGACATCCGCCGCCCCCTGGGCATCACCCACTGCTACGCGCAGGAGGCCGTCGTCAGGGCGCTTCGGTTGCAGACGCGTACGTCGGCGTCGTTCGGCGGGGCCAAGGAGCTCGTCGCACGCGTCCGTCTCACCGCCGGGGACGCGGGCCTGACGATCGGCACCGGAGCGGACGTCCAAGGCTCCGCCCTCTCCCTCCTGCTGGCCGTCACGGGCCGTCGGGTCGCCCTGGACGACCTCGCCGGACCGGGCCTCGCGGCTTTGGCGGCAGGCATCTGAGGTCCCCGTCACCTCGGGGCGACGGCGCACCCCCACGACCTGCCTCCACCCCCATCTCCACCCCCCTCTCCACCCCTGGACGCAGGTGTTCCGGGCCTCCGAGCAGCAGCCTTGGGGCATGGACATCACGACTTGGATCATCGACATCGCCCTCGTTCTCATCGTCTTCCGGCAGTTGCGAGAGGGCCCGCTGACCCCGCGGTCCTACCTCCTGCCGCTCGGGATCGTGACCTTCGTCGGCTTCAGCTACCTCGACGGCATTCCCACCGGCGGCAACGACCTGTTGCTGATCGGCGCCCTCATGGGCGTCGGCGCGGTCCTCGGCATCGCCGGCGGGATCTTCACCTGGATGCGACGGGCCGACGGGCAGATCCTGATCAAGGCCGGGGTGGTCTCGGCGGCGCTGTGGGTCATCGGCATGGGCGCACGGCTCGGCTTCCAACTGTGGGTCGACCACGGCGGCGCCGGCCACGTCGCGCGGTTCAGCATGGACAACCGGATCACCGGCTCCCAGGCGTGGGTGGCGGCGCTGGTACTGATGGCGCTCACCGAGGTCGTCACCCGGCTTGCGACGATCTTCGTACGGAGCCGGATGCTGCCCCCCGCGACGCCGCTCGGGACCGCCCCGCTGTCCGCCGTCGGCGCCGGTCACGCGGCCTGACCGTGCGTTATGGTCGCGCCATGCCAGAACCAGGCACGGACCGGGCCGCCGCCACGACCGTACGTCCGCACGAGGGCCGCGGCGGCCGCGCCCAGTGGGCGGTCGTGCTGGCCCTCGTCATCGTCGGGATCGTGACGATCCGGCCCATGGGCCTCGGCGGCCGGGGCCTGGCCGTCACCCTCCTGTTCGTGCTCAACTGCGCCGTACTGGCGTTGCGGCTGGTGCCCGCGGACCGCGTCTCCGGCCGCTTCGTCCTCGCCTGGTCCGTCACGGGCGTCGTGGCGGCGGCCGCCCTCCTCGGTGTCGCGGACACCGGAACGTCCTACCTCTTCGCCTTCTTCCTCGTCGCCCTCGCCGGCAACCGCCTGGAGACCGCGCCCGCCGCGGCCGTCGCCGCGCTCAGCAGCCTCCTCTGCGGCGGCGTCCTGTACCTGCGGGCAGAACCGGGCGATCAGACCGTCCCCGCGCTGGTCGGCCTGGCCACCGGGGCCGCCGTACTGGCCGGGATGGCCTCGCGCAGTCGCGCGCAGGCCACCCGGGCGGCGATCGAGGCCGCCGGGTCCGCGGAGAAGGCGGCACGAGCCGAGGCGCGGACCGCGGTGCTCGGGGAGCGCACCCGGATCGCCAGGGACATCCACGACGTCCTCGCCCACTCGCTCGCGGGCATCAACATGCAACTGGAACTGGTCGACGCGCTGATCGACACCGGCGACCTGGAACGGATCCGAGAGGCCAACGGCACGGCCCACAGCCTGGTCAGGGAAAGCCTGAAACAGGCCCAGTGGACGGTGCACGCGCTGCGCGAGGACGCCCTGCCGCTGCTGGAGAACCTGACGGCGCTGCTGGAGTCCTCCGGCCACCACGACGCCCTCACCGTTGACGGGGACGTCCGTACGCTGCCCGCGCAGGTGACCCAGGGCCTGCTCCGGGTGGCCCAGGAGGCCCTGACCAACGCGGGCCGCCACGCACCGGGCGCAGCGGTGGCCGTACGGTTGACCTTCACGCAGGACACGACCGTACTGAGCGTGCGCAACGGGCCCGCCGCCCTCCCGGTGGCGGTGGCCGAGGGCAGTGGATGGGGACTGATCGGCATGCGCGAACGCATCGCCCTGCTCGGCGGGAGCATCACCACGGGTCCGCTCACGACGGGTCCGGAACGGGGAGGCTGGCAGGTGGAAGCGGTGGTTCCGCAGTGACCGGACCGACCGAGTACGGGGGCGCCGGAACCGGCGGGTCCGCCAGGCCTGGCACCACCGGCCCCACAGGCCTCACCGGATCTCCCGCCGCCTCCTCCGCCTCCGCCGACTCCGCCGCCCCCGGCGGCGAATCGCGGCCCGTCCGGGTCGTCGTCGCGGACGACCAGGCCGCGGTGCGCGAACCGCTCGCCGCCGTCCTGGCCCTGCTGCCGGACATCGAGGTCGTCGCGGCGGCGGCGAACGGGCAGGAGGTGCTGGCGGCCGTGGCCGCGGCTCCCGTCGACGTCGTCCTGATGGACCTGCGGATGCCCGTCATGGACGGGACCGAGGCGACACGGCGGCTGAGCGCCGCGCACCCGGACGTCGCGGTGGTCGTCCTCACCACGTTCGCCGACGACGAATCGATCATGGCGGCGCTCGGCGCCGGCGCACGCGGCTACCTGACGAAAAACGCCGGACGCCAGGACATCGCCCGCGCCATCCGCGCGGCCGCCGCCGGACAGTCCGTGCTCGACCGCGAGGTGCAGACCCGCCTCCTCGCCGCGGCCAGTGCCCCCCGCCGGGCCAACCCACCGACGCCCGAACCCCTCCCGGCCGACCTCACGGTCCGCGAACGCGAAGTGCTCGCCCTCATCGGCCAGGGCCTCCCGAACCGGGCCATCGCCGAACGGCTCTTCATCAGCGAGGCCACCGTCAAGACCCACATCAACAACCTCTTCGCCAAGACCCACGTCCGGGACCGGGCCGAAGCCGTACGCCTCGCCCTCAGGTCGGGCCTGACCTGAGGCCGATCCCGACTCCGACTCCGACCCCGACCCGGGTCGGCTCAGGCCGGGCCGGGCCGCCGCACACCCCACCCTCCTGCGACCGGTCCGTTCATCCGGGCGCGTGACCGAATGGAGGACGTGGCTCCGGAGCGTGTCGCGGTTCAGTGGAGGGGTCGGTGCACAACAGATCAAGCCCCCACCCCTGGGGTCCGCCACACCAAGGTGCGTCACCGACGGACCCGATCGTCCCGGAGGACCTGAACCATGCGCATCACCCGTACCCTCGCCACCGCCGGTCTCACGCTCGCGGCCCTCGGCCTCGCCGGCACCGCGACCGTTGCCTCGGCCGCACCCCAGACCACCAGCACCACCACCGCGGCCGCGCACACCGTGCACAGCGGCACCCATGCCTCCGCCGCGGTACAGGGCGGCTGCAAGTTGTGCCTGCCCTGACACTCAGGAACCCCATCACGTCGCAGCGGCTGCCCGTCCCCGGGTGGCCGCTGCGACGCGTCCGCATCCCGCTGCGCACCAACGGAAGGCCGCGTCGCTCCTCGACCGCCCCCGTACATCCGTACAGCCGTACATCCGTACGGGCGCCGGCCCGCGCCCCGCGCGCGGATTCTGCCCCGCTCGACACCTCCGGACGGGAGAGGGAGGATGAATTGATGGACCGGACTCCCTTTGGGGTGACTCGGTAAGCGCCAGGGACGCACTCGTCTTTGCCGTTAGCGACAGCCGGTGGCCTACGTCGTCCCCTGCCGCACGGCGGCTCCTCCGTTCCGCATGCGGCTGCCCTCGCCCCCCACAGGCGTGAGGAAGCTGAGATGAACAAGCGCACGCGTGTCGTCCTGAGCGCCCCCCTACTGGCCTGCTCGCTGGCTCTCGGGCCGGCCGCCGCTGCCGTATGGGCGGCTGCCCCGCAGGCCCTGCCCTCGGCGCAATGCTTCGTCGAGGCGAAGCCGGGGGACGCAACCAAGTCGATCATCACCGGTGAGGGCTTCACCAAGGGCACCAAGGTAACCGTCGACCAGACCGACGGGCCTGGTGGCGTATTGGTCACCGTCGGAGAGGACGGAAAGTTCTCGGTCGCCGACCAGCCCAACGGCAAGTACACGGCCGGCGGCGGCGGGCTGAACGCGACCTGCCTGGGCGGCCAGGCGGCCCAGGACGCCGTCAACAAGAACGCCGTGGACGCGGCGCGCAAGGCCGGAGCCACCGAGGGCTTCACCATCGGCAAGGAGCTGGCGCAGGCCGGCAACTGCGACGCGAAGCCCAAGGCCAAGCCGGTGCCGCAGGGACTCGTGCCCGACGCGGCGTCCCAGAAGGCGGCCAAGGAGGCACACGACTCGGCCTTCGACGCGGCCTTCAACGCGGCGATCAAGCGCTACTGCACCGACTAGTACCGCAGTGGCAGTGGTAGTGGCGGCCGCCCGGGATGGCGCCTTGAGCGTGCCATCCCGGTCCGGCCGGTCCCGGGCCTCGTGAGCCGGCCGGGCGTACCTCGCTCGGAACGGTCGGGATCGCGCCCGCTCCCACGCCCGGCGAAGCGACCGTCATCAGGTGGCCCGTCGTGCTCCTGGTTGATCCCTGGCCCACCACAAGAACGCGGCGGCGTGCTGTCTGTTGACGAACCCGTCGCCCGCGGGGTCGAGCAGGAGGTCGTTGCTCCACAGGATGAGCCTGCCGCAGGTCCAGTTCACCGACACGCGGTGTTGAAGGTGGCCTGATTGCCGGGGTGGGCGCCGACCTCGGAATTGGCGAAGTCCTTGAGGACTTGAGGGTGGCAGGTCCACAACCCATCGGGTGAGAAGACCTGCTGGTACTTCGACCAGTAAGCCGCCACGCCGCGGTCGAGGGCGGGTCTGACCGCGAGGTACCGCTCCTTCAGGCCGGCCACGCGCTCCAACTGCTCGCGATCGACATCGGTGGCTTTCGGGAAACGGGTCTTGAGGCCTTGGAAGGTGTTGAGCGGATCCCTGTGCGGGGCGGTGGGCTCCCCGGCCTCCCATTCGAAGCCGCACCGGTGCTTCACGAGCTGGCGGCCGCCGTCCAACGCGCGGACCACGGCTATGTCTTCGTCATCACTGCACAGTGGACACATGGCCAACGTCATGGCGACCCCCGCTTCGTCAGCGCTCGTGCCCCACACCGATGCCAACGCATCCGTCGGCCAGGAGCCGCATTCTCGCACCCGGGCAGGGCGGGCGGGACCCTGCTGAACCCTGTGCGTCGGGGCCGTCGTCGACGAGGTGCCCGAGGGCTGCGCAGGGGGAGCCGATATCGTCCTGGCATGACACAAGGGTTCGATGTGGTGCGGTCGCTCGCTGCCGGTGTTGAAAGCCGCGGGAACGCCTGGGAGTTCATCCGCGGGTTCGTCGCGAACTGGTCGGAGGCGCTCGGCGATGACGACGGCTGGAGCGAGGCGGATCTCGCGGCAGCGGAGGAGAGGCTCGGCGTTCGGCTGCCCCTGGCGCTTCGGGAGGCGTACCTGCTCCTCGGCCGCCGGCGGGACCTGACCAGCAACCACGACGTCCTGCTCAGCCCGTCGGAGCTGTATGTGGACGAGTCCAAGGAGGCACTGGTCTTCCGGCACGAGAACCAGGGGGTCGTTTCCTGGGGGATCCTCCTCGACAAGCTGACGGACGACGACCCTGCCGTCTTCATCAGGGCCGACTTGGCGGACAAGGCCGCCGAACGCTGGGAGAGCTGGCTGGAACGGCTGTCCCTGTGCTTCATCGAGATCGTGCTGTCGGAATCCCTGCAGGCCGATGGGGAGGTCTGCGACTTCCTGAGCGATTTCGACGACCACGGCGTTGACCTGGTGGAACAGAACTGCACCCGGCTGCCGTTCCCCGCTTACCCGATGTGCGAGGAAGAGGACACCATCCGTTGGTTCCTGGGAGACGACGTGCTGCTGCGTGACGACGGCATTGGTCTGCTGGCCCGCGGCCGCAGCGAAGCAGCCCTCGACGGAATACGTGACCTGCTGCCGGGCGATTGGCTGAACGACTTCCGGTAGACGACATCGCATTCCCGTGGAAGGGCCGCCCTTTCGGCGTCGGCAACGGGCGCTCTCGTGACTCACCGACAAGACCGGGGCGGCGGCCGCCTGCCCGGTCTTGGCCGATAGAGTCACAGGTCATGGGGGATCGGACACGTGTGAAGCACTGCAAGCAATGCCGCCGGCCGCTCGACGAGCGCAGCCGCCGGCGTCGCCCGAAGCGGTTCTGCAACCGCCGGCACCGCCTGAGGTACTGGGTGGAGGAGGTCTTGGACGGCGTCCTGAACTAGGCGCGCCACCCGCTCTTCGTGCTGCCGTCCCGCGTTCGGAAACGGCGTGGTCCACACGCCCGCACATGGCTACTCTGGCGCTCTTCGGAGCGGAGGAGGCACAGGACGGTGAAGCGCAGGACACCCCAGGAGAAGAAGCGGCTGAGCTACCTCAAAGATCATCGGAACAGCTACGGCGAGAACGACAAGAGCTCACGCAAAAGCATCCGCCGAAACAAGCGCTCTCCCAACAGCGCCAACCGGCGTCACGCACAGACCGCGCTGACGACGCTCGTGGGCTCACCCGACGGTGTCCGCGCCGACGCTGTTGAGCAGCGCATGAACGGCCGGCGCCCGAAGCGCTGGCGGAAGTTCCCCGACGCACCGCTGGGTGCCGTCGTCGACGATGCCCTCCAGCACCGCGCGAAGGCGGGCACCGCCGAGGCCCGAAGTGCTGCTGCCCGCCTACGCAGCCTTCGCAGCCGGTTCGACTGGACGGCCCCCTCCGACAACCCGCTGCTGCCGCCCTCCATGGTGCGCCGAGTCCGCTCATCGCTCGCCGAGAACGATGAAATGGTCCGCCCATGACGCCGGTTTCGAAAGCGGGACGGGTGGGGGCCCGTCAGTGCGGGATGCGGCGGCCGAGGAACGCCGCCACGTGATCCAGGGCCGGGGCGTGCTCGGGTACGGGCTGCGCCGGGTCGAAGGACCCGCCGGCGGTGCGGGGCAGGTCACCGTGGATCTCGCGGACGACCGGCAGGGCGGCGCGCGCGACATCGGTTTCCAGATCGCGGTCGAGGCCGAGAGCGGCCGCGAGGTCCCAGCCGTGTACGAGCAGCTCGACGAGGAGCTGCTCGACCACCCGGCGGCCGGGGGCGGGGCCGAACGACCGGTCCAGCATCCCCGGCCGCAGGAAGGCGTCACGCGTCGAGGCGGCGGCGGTCTCGAAGGCGACGACGTGGTCGTCGCCGAGGTGGTCCCGGGTGTGGCCCTCGGTGGGGGGAGTGCCGTGGGCCAGGCCGCCCCAGATCATGTTCTCCCACACCAGATGGTTGAGGAGATCGCGTACGGTCCAGTCGTCGCACGGGGTCGGTAGGTCGAAATGTGCCGGCAGCGTTGCGCGGACGAGTGTGCCGACCATGTCCTGGACCTGCGTGAAGGCGTCCAGGACACCGCCCGGCCACGGGTCGACGTCGTCCCTGTAGAGCTCTTCGAGTCGGGCATCGCGCGCGCCGGGCGCGGGGTTGGCGAGCAGTGCGGTGATCAGCCACCGTCCCTCCTCGGCGATGCCGGCAGGGGCGGGGCGGCCGCCCAGAACGCACAGCAGCTGCCAGAAACGCTCGACGACGGGCTCGGACGCGGCCGTGAGTTGCTCGTGCAGGAGCGCGCGCGCCTCGGGTCCGTCGGAGGTCAGGGCGGGGACCGTGTTCGCGCTGCTGGCCAGCCAGGCGGCGACGATCTCCGCGACGACCCGGTCGGCGGCCGCGGAGTCCGCTGCCGTGCCTGCGTGCAGCGCCGTGCGGACGCGTGCGGTCCAGGCGTCGGTGAGGGCGCGCATCTCCTCCGCGACCTGGGAGTCCTGCGGTTCCCGACCGTGGCGGGCGGCGTACTCCGCGATGCGTCGCACGGCCGGACGCAGCTCCCCGTCGGCGACCAGTTCTCCCAGCTCAAGCCATGCCTCGACCTGCTCATCGGTGGGATCTTCGGGAAGGTCGGCGGCCGCTGCGGCGAGGCCCTCCCGGAACTGGGGCACGTCCAGATCACCGAGCGTGTCGCTGAGGAAGTCGTGCACGAGCTTGCGCCGTTGGGTGGGTGACATGTGGGCGGTACGGGTCATGAGGGCAAGTCCTTGAGGGGTAGTGCGACGTGTGACCGTGCGCAGGACGGCCTGGTGGGTCCGCAGACGGCGGATCTGCGTCTCCAGCGCCTCGACGTGCGCGGCCGCCACCTCCGAGAGGCCGTCCTCGCGATCCAGTGCGGCCCGGATTTCACCGAGTCCCAGCCCCAGGTCCCGCAGCGTCCGGGCCAGATGCAGCCGGGCCACACCCGCGGTGTCGTAGCAGCGGTAGCCACCGGCCGTCCTTCCTGCCGGCACCACGACACCCGCGTCGGACCAGTGCCTGACGACCTTCACCGGCAGCCCGACCTGTCGCGCCACGGCCCCGATGCTCCACAGAGGCGACGACGCCTCGTCCATGCGCATGTGCTCCACCTTCGACTCTCCCTCCGTGGGAGAGTCAAGCAGCTTCACGCCCCCCGCCGTGATCACCACGCGTGCATCCGGAACCGGGCGGCGGGCAGAAGTACGAGCGGTTGTCGCGGCTGTGCGTGGCTGTGGCAGCCGTCGCAGCCGTCGCAGCAGACGAGAGAGGCGGAGAAGCAGTGCGGGAAACCGGTACGCACGCAGTTCGCGGGGGCCGGGAGTGGGCCGCCCTCGCCGGGTTCGTGCTCCTGACCTACGCCGTTGCCGCAGCGGGTGCTCTCGCCTCGTCGAACGCCGCCGAGGTGTACGCCTCTCTGGACCGGCCGGGTTGGGCGCCGCCCGCTTGGCTCTTCGGCCCTGTCTGGACCCTCCTCTACGCCACCATCGCGCTGTCGGGTTGGCTCGTCTGGCGGTGTGCGGGCCACCCGGAGCGGCGGAAGGCGCTGGCGTGGTGGGGTGTCCAGCTGGCCCTCAACCTCGCATGGACCCCCCTGTTCTTCGGAGCGCGCCGGTACGACGTCGCCCTGCTGGACATCCTCCTGCTGGTCGCCGCCCTCGTCGTCACCGTCCGCCTCTTCCACCGCGTGCATCGAACGGCCGGGCTTCTCCTGATCCCCTACCTGGGGTGGGTCGGCTTCGCGACGGTCCTGAACGCCGCCATCTGGCAGGCCAACACCTGAACCCGTCGACCTGTTGCTATGCGCCGAGCACCCGCTCGAAGTGGCCCGGCCCGGTGTGCGGCAGGACGTGAGCTGCACCGGTGTAGCGGCGGGTCTGCGTCTGCCAGGCGTGGTAGCCGCTCATCCACACGCCCATGATCTGCACGTACGTGTCCACTGCGGCGGCCTGCTCACCGGACAGGCCCAGCTGCGCGCAGAGTCCGGGCACCTGGAGGGCCAGTTCCCGGAACCGGGCCACCCGACGGTGGACTTCCTCCCGAGCCCCGGCGACCGCCTCCTCGCGCGCGCACCCCCGGTCGTGTTCGATCACCAGGACCAGATTGTCCATGTCGCCGCGGGCCTCCTCCTTCTCCAGGGAGTAGACGTCGTTGCACATGAAGGTCACGTCGATGGCAGCCTGGCGCATGATGCGCAGCTGCGGGCTGTGGAAGGCGGCCGGGGGCACATGGATGAGCGCGGCGCGTTCACCGAGGGACAAGGGGAGATCGGTGCCGGCGATACCGCGTCGGACCTGGAGGTAGGTTTCCATGTCGGCGGGGGCGCCACGGATCCTGCCCACCGCCTCGTGCGCTTGGGCGGCGAGGTAGTACTCCCACTCGTGGGCGGTGCGGGCCACCCAGCCGAAAGGGGCGCCGGCAGTGGAGCGGGCCCACAAATCGGCGAACGCCCGCGAGCAGGCATCCGCGGTTTCGGGTGGGGCGGCGCCGTGGACGATGTCGATCAGTCGCCCGCACACCGCCGCGGCCCCGGCGGGGTCCTGCCCGAGGGGGCCGTCGAACTGGTCGTCGAAGACGAAGAAGAACGCCATCGCGTCCGCGCACAGATCCAGCGCGGAGCCCCGGGCGTAGGGGAAACCCAGGGCGGCCAGGCGCGGCATGTCCCAGGAGGTGTACCACTCCAGGGATTCCACCCCGACCAGGCCGAATCGTCCTACCCATTCGAGGTTGCGTCGCCGTGCGCCCTCCAGGTCGGGGCTGACGGCGACGGGGAAGGGCAGGTCGAACTGGATGTCCTGCGGCATGTGTCCTCCGGGAAGGTGCGGGGAACCGTCCGAAGGTCGGCCGGCTGCCGACTCGGAATGACGCGACGGGTGCGGTGGTCGGTTCGGCTCAGCTGTTGTTGCCGCGGCTCCGGTCGGCAGTGGTCAGGTAGGCGATGGCCATGTCGCTGAGCTCGTCGGCGTACCGCTCCCTGGCCGCCTCGCCGGTGGCGGCATCGGGGCGCACGGAGTTGTGGAAGCAGGCGCCGAGGATCGCGCGCGCCGTGGCGTCGAGGGCCTGCTGGGGCTGCGAGCGGCGGATCTGGTCGCTGTACGGGGCCGCCGCGTCGAGCAGGAGTCGGTGGAGTTCGGTGATGGTACGGGCCCCGCGCTCCAGCGCCCCGGCCCCTCGCGCGCTCAACAGCTCGGGGAAGAGGTTGCTGCTGTCGGCGAAGGATTGCAGCAGGGCGTGTGCGTAGGCGTCCATGACGCCGCGGAGCGAGGGATCGGCCGCGCGCAGTCGCTCGGCCACGTACTCCTCGCGGCGCTCCAGCATCCGCTCGGTCAGGGCGCTGATCAGCTGGTCCTTGTCCTGGAAGCGGCGGTAGATCGTGCCGACGGCGACGCCGGCGCGTCGGGCGACGCCGGCGATCGTCATCGCCTCCAGGCCCGAGGTGGAGGCGATCTCCTCGGCTGCCCGCAGCACACGTGCCAGGGTCGCGGCGCTGCGGGCCTGCTGGGGCTCCCGGTGGAACGCTGGGCGCTCCGGCTCCTCGGTCATGCCCCGCATGGTATCCGCGGCGCTCTCAACAGGGACTTTTGACAACTGGTGCACTCCTCGGCGTACCCTCACGATGTGAACGTGAATTCACATTCACATCGTATCGGAGGTTCAAGCATGATCGACAACCGGATTCCCCAGCCAGTCACCGTGACGCTCCAAGCCGGACCCGGCGGCGCCGGGAGCATCGACGACTACGAGCTCTTCCATGCCCGCCGCGCCCTGGACCGCTTCCGTACGCTGCTGGGTCGCCAAGGCCTCCTCGACCTCCTGGCCGCGGACATCGAGGAGGGCAACGCCTTCCTGCGCGAGAGTGCCCGCACCTCCGACGGCACCTTCAAGGCGGGCACCACGGTGCTCGCGACGAAGGGCCTGACCTCGGGCGAGTTCCTGGCCTGGATGGACAAGGCGTTCGCGGGGGACGAGCGCGCGCTCCTCGCGGCTCACCCCGAGCACTACGTGATGGGTACCGACGGGATCGGCGCGCGCGTGGTGGAGAACATCGGCCCCCACGTCGCCGACTTCTACATGGGCGGCTGGGGAACGGACGCGCTGGCCTGGGCCGCGGACGCGGACGAACTCCTCCCGGAGTCGGAGTTTCCGCGCAAGATGTCCTCGAACCTCTTCCTGGCCGACGGCACCGTCGTCGGGCGGGCGCTCATCCAGTTCGGCGACACCGCCGACGGCTTCACCGCGCACCTGACCGTCTACTTCCCCGTCACCTGCCCGGACGACGTCCTGGAGGGCCACCTGCGGCACTACGCCGTCGAGTTCAGGAACTGGATCGTCGCCGCGGCGACCGCCCGGGCCTGAGCCCGCCGACCGGACACGGCACGAACCCTCGGCTGCGAGGGCCCGCCGAGCGACGGACGGATGTGCACGGGCTTATGCGTGTGGACGGATGTGCACGGGCGGAGCGCACGGGGTGGACCGGGATCGGCGGTGCGGCGCCGGCCGGTCCCGGCTCCGCCGGTTCGGGGGTGCTGTCGCTCAGGCGGACGGGTACGCGCTGCGCTTGAGGCGGCGGGCGAGGTGGGCGGTGTTCGCGGCGAGGGTCTTGGTGGTGGCGGCGGTCTTCTCGGGGGTCTTGTCGAGGTCCTGGTAGTCGGTGCCCTGCATGGCTTCCCCGACCCAGTAGGTGACGGCGTTGGGGGCGAGGGTGAACCCGACGTCGTTCAGACCTTGGAAGAGGTCCGCGCTGACCTTGTGGGCGCCGTCCTCGTTGCCGACCACGCAGACGGCGGCGACCTTGCCGTAGGTGAGCATGCGGCCCTCGTCGTCGGTTTCGGAGATTTCCGCGTTCAGACGTTCCATGACGCGCTGGCAGATGCTGGAGGGGTGGCCGAGCCAGATCGGGGTCGCGAGGATCAGGATGTCGGTGCCGAGGATGGTCTCCCTGATGTCCGGCCAGGCGTCGCCGTCACCCAGGTCCGTGGCCACACCGGTCTTCACGTCATGATCCGCGATCCGAATGGTCTTGCCGGTCACGCCGTGCTCGGCGAGGGCCTCCAGGGTCTGCCGGGCGAGGAGATCGGAGCTGGACGCGGCCGGGGACGGGGACAGCGTGCAGACGAGGGCTACGGCACGCAGCGGGGTGTTCTCAGTGGCTTCCATGCCCTCCGACTACCCACGTTCCGGCGGTCAACCCCGCCGTCGTGCGGCGGCCCCCGCCCTGGGACGTCCGTGCGGTCTGTCCGTTCCCGGGAAGGTGCGCGGAACTGGCCGGCCGGGCAGTTCCGCACGCGAGGGTCGCGTTGGTGCGGGTGGGGAACCGTCGGCGGGGCGGATGGCGTGGAGGGGAGGGAGAAGGCGAGAGGTGTGAGAGGCGTGAGGGGAGCGACGATGCCTGGGATGTCACATCACGCGGCTGGTCTCAGAGGCGTGGACGCCCGGCGGCTCGCTCGGGAGGTCCTTGCTCCCCACCGGGTGGACGAGCAGGCATTGGACGACGTGTTGACGGTGGTCGCCGAACTGGTGTCCAACGCGATCCGGCATGCGGGCGGTGTGACCGCCTTCGACGTGCGCCACCTCCACGACGAGGTGGTCGTCGCGGTGTCGGACGCCTCCCCGCTCCTGCCCGTCCCACCGGGAACGCCGCCCACGGTGCCGGGCGGCTTCGGCTGGCTCCTGGTGAACAGGATGGCCACCCGCACCGAAATCCGTGCCGACCACGACGGCAAGACGATCACCGCCTACCTCCCCCTCACCTCCGCCGACTCCGACCCGTGAACACCGTCGGTCGGAGGGCGCGTGCGGCGTCGACGCCGTCGACCCGAACGGAGTGGGGGCCGAAACACCGAGGCGGGCACAGCCCGCGTCGGGGCTCCGCCGGATGCGTGATTGACTCCGCTCTGGACACAAGAGGGGATGACCGGGGCATGAAGACGGCCCCCTGGGGAAGACGTGGGGCTGCGATGACCGGTACGAGGGTGCGCGAGCGCGAGCGGCACCGAGCCGACCTGCCGGAGGATCTGTGGGATCGGGCCAGGTTGGCGGCGGTCGAGGCGACCGGTCTCCTGGACACCGGTCCCGAACGGGTCTTCGAGGACTTGGCGGACCTTGCCGCCCGGGTGACGCTTTCGGGGCGGGCGTTCGTGACCCTGGTCGATGAGCGCCGCTCGTTCTGGAAGGCGTGCGTCGGAGTCGACGCCGTCGCTCTCGCCGACCGGCAGAACCCGGTCGAGGACAGCTTCTGCTACCTCCTGATCGGACTCGGCGGCGCCCCGCTCATCGTCGAGGACGCCCCCAACGACCCGCGCACCCGCCGGCACCCGTCCGTCGGGCCGATGAAGATCGGAGCCTGGGCCGGATTCCCCCTCCTCGGCCCGGACGGCGAGGTGCTGGGCAGCTTCTGCGTCATCGACGACCGGCCCCGCGCATGGTCCCCGACGGACCTGATCACCCTGGAGACCCTGGCCCGGGCGGTCAGCGCCGAGATCAGCCTGCGCCAGTCCCTGGCCGCCGCGCAGAAGGCCCTCACCCTCTCCGCGGACCTGGCCCACTCCCTCCAGCAAGGCCTCCTGCCACCGTCGCCGCCCCGGATCCCCGGAATCGAGGTCGCCGCCTCCTACAACCCGGCCTCCCGGGCCGGGCGCTCGGACATCGAGGTCGGCGGCGACTTCTACGACCTCTTCCGCACCCGGGGCACCTCCTGGGGCGTGGTCCTCGGCGACGTGTGCGGCAAGGGCGTCCAAGCCGCACAGGTCTCCTCGATGGCCCGCTACACGATCCGCGCCCTCGCGACGGAGAACCGGGCCCCGGCCGATGTCCTGGACCACCTGAACACCGCGATGCTCACCCAGGACTCGCCGCGCTTCCTGACCGCGGTCTACGCCCGCTTCCGCCCCACGCCCGGCGGGATCGCGGGGACCCTGGCTCTGGCCGGGCATCCGCCCGCCCTGATCCGACGCGCGGACGGCACCGTCCGCCCGATCGGAACCCCCGGCATGCTCCTGGGCGTGTTCGCCCCGAGCGCCCTGATCGACGTCCGGTTCCGGCTGACGCCCGGCGACCTCCTCCTGCTCTACACCGACGGCGCGACCGAGGCCCGGGCCCGTCCCGGGGCAGGAGAGAAGAAGCACGACGTGTTCGACGACTCGGATCTGATCCGAACGCTCGCCGACACGACGCGCATGGACGCCGCCGACACCATCGACCACATCAACCGGGCCCTCGCAGCCCGGCACGGCGGCTGGGCCAGCGACGACACCGCCCTCCTCGCCCTGCGCGTCCCCGATGTTCACCGACCCTGAGGCTCACGCCATGGACCACGGAACGGACTCCGCCGACCGACTCACGCTGATCGAAGCACCCATCCGGAACCCACCGGCCCGAATCCTGCTCCTGCGCGGGACGGTCAACTGGTGGGACGAAACAGCCCTGCGAACCGCCCTCACCCGGGCCTCCACGGCCGGCGACCTTCCGCTGATAGTGGACGTGGGGTCCATCGAGCATGCCGACGCCGTCCTCCTCGGCCTCCTCCTGCACGCCCACATCCGCACCCGACTTCACCTCGTCGGCCCCCTCAGCCGGTCGCTGAACCGGCGCCTTGACGTCACCGGCACCCGGAGCGCCTTCCGGATCCATCCCCACCTGACAGCGGCTCTCACGGCCATCACGGCGGCCGACGCCCCCGGCGGCTGAAGGAGCCCTCCCGGGGTTGGTGACGCGGAGGATCAGCGCCGCTCCACACGGTTCAAGAAGTACGTCGACGAGCCCGGCCTCGATAACGGTCGCCAACACGCCGCGCCGATCATCTGGGATGATCATGCGGTGAACAACGGGGGACAGTCGGCCGTGAAGGCCGTTGAATCACATGTACGGGCGTTCTTCGAGGGGCATTCCGTTGAGGCCGTCATCCACGAGCCGGGGCCGGAGCGCGGCGAAGTCCCGCCCGACCTACGGGTTCTCGTGGTCGGCCCCGGTCCGCGAGGCGATGGCTGGGCCTATGTGACCGCCGGGTGTTGGGCCGCGACGGAGAAGGACGGCCACGGGCTTGAGTTCGTCATGACCGCCCAGGTCCGCGACCAGCGGTTCATCGACCTCATGGCGATGATCGCCCACTACCACCGCGGAGGACATCGGCTCGACCTGGAACACAGCCTGCCGATCGGTGAGCCGTGGGTGCCGGGCTCGACCTGCGACCACCTGCTGATCAGCCTGCCCCATCTCCACGGACCCGACCTTGAACACTGTCCGCTGCCCGGGGGGCATGCCCGCATCCTGTGGACCTTGCCTGTGACGGCCGCCGAAATCGAGTTCCGCAGGCGTCAGGGCCACGAGGCGTTGGAGCAGCTCTTCGACGATGCGGAAATCGTTCCCACTGATCCTTTCCGCACATCTGCCGTGTGAGGCGACGACCGGGCCGCTCCCCCCGGTCATGGCGGTGATCGCCGATCAGGGGGATGAACCGGCTTGGCTTGATCCTGAGAGCGGAGAGAAGGTTCAATCGCCGCATGGCTGAGAGTCACATTGACCTGGGAGTCGTGACGGCGCCGTCTGGGGTCCTCGTCCTGGGGATGGCGTCGTGGATCGACCATTGGCCCCAGCTGGGGGGAACGCTGTCCGAGCGTGCAAGGGCTTCGGCATCGATCGGTGGCGGACACGTCCACGACTGGATGTGTGAGATGGTCGCGGTTCGCGCCGCCGGTGACAGGCCGTTGACGGTGCGGGCCGGCACGGCGAAGTCTCCGCTCGACGGGGGACCAACCATCGCAACCCTTGAGATCGATCTCGGAATTCCATGGGTCCGCACGGCGGGGAACGAGCCGATCATCCTGGGCGACCTACCGGTCGACCGTTGCGGCATGGTGCTCGGCGATGCGCTTGCCCTGGACTCCTGGACCGGAGACGGCCACCCATCAACCGACGGCCTTGCCGATGTCACCTACTGGGGAGCCCACGCGGAGGCAGCCCATCGTCAGTTCGGCGGAGAGCTGATCCCGGGACGCGGCAATCAAGTGCGAGGGTGGCTCGATCTCCCGCTCGATGACGCCAAGAGCCTCGGCGACGCCCTGGGCGACTGGACGGGGGACGAACAGGGCCGGGGCGTCATGGTTGCAGTCGATGAGCACAACGACTTCCACTCCTTCAACCGAGCGAGTCGGACCCACCCGCTCCTGATCGGCGCGATCGAGGTAGCCGACTGCCCCGTTCTGGGAATCAACTGGGACAGCGGCGATCACTCGATGAGGCATCGCGGCGAACGCCCCTTCGGACAGGTGTATCCCGTCACACTTCAGCCGGACCGCACGGGCCGGACAACGATGCGCTGGACGATCCCGCCCTATGCGCCCGGCCACGACGGCCCGGAGTGAGCAGCGAGGTTCGCCGGGCACTTCCCGGTCGGACCGCCCGAGCGTTCACCCCAACGCGCCCCCTTCGTGCAGGATCCGGGAGAAGCCGAGATGGACGAATGTCCCGCCGTCGCGAGGCGCCCGCGTCCAGGAGCGTGTTGGGAAGGTGCTGAGCCTGCACCATGTCAACGCGAGCCCGCGTTCGGTGTGCAGGGTCTCCAGCATCCGGCGTTCGTTCTCCGGCTCGCTGTCGCGCGGGCGGAAGAGCCGTACAGGGTCCAGGGCCCGGGGTAGCACGCTGTAGCGCTCGATCTCCGCGCCGCGCATGGCGAACGCGAACACCGGTCTCGCCACCACGAGACGGTCCCCGGTTCCTCCCTTTAGGGTGCTGCCATGCGGATACCCCGTGCACTCGCCGTCCTGCTCACGGCCGCCGCTCTGGCCACGTCCTGCACCCAGGACGGCGGCAGCGACACCGGGTGGTGGGAACCCGACGACGCACTCCAACGGGTCCAACGGGCCTTCGATACCGACGACGTCGACACCACCCTCATCGCCGAGGCATCCAAATACGTGGCCTCAGGGGTTGATCAGATCCTCGATACCCCTGGCGACAAGCCCTACCGCTTCGACATCGCCTGCGACACCGAGGGCGTGTCGACCATCGCCCTGACCCTCCTACGTGACGGGACCAGCCGCACCTTCGAAGTCCGCTGCGGAAACCGGCAGTTCGTACGTGTGAACGTCCCCGCGGGCAGGCCCGTCACGGCCAAGGTCCCCCCGATCGAAACGGACTCTCCACCGAGCGGCATCATCGTGTGGAACCTCAGCACCCTCGCCCCACCGGACGTGCACGGCTGCCCGGACGACATCCAGGGCTGCACCGGATGACGGAAGCCGCTCCTCCGGTGGACGCGGGTACGTCGTAGCCGGCGCGGTCGAGCCGGTCCTCGTTCACGAACGGCTCGACCTGTGGGCCATCGCCCCCTGGCACGGCACGCACGCAGCCGGCGGCTCGGAGAGGTGTGGTTCATCCGAGGGCTGTCGGGCGCGCCGTTCTGCGGATGTCGCCGGGGGTTCGTCCCTCCCAGCGGTGTACCGCGCGTCGAAGCGCGCGCGCATCGCTGAACCCGACGCGGCCCGCGACCGACTGGAGGGGCAGGTCGGTCGTCCGTAGGAGGTCGAGTGTGTGCTGCTGTCGTATCGACTCGACCTGCTCGCGCCAGGTCGTCCCGTTCTCCCACAGCCGGCGCTGGAGGGTGCGGGGGCTCAAGGCCAGGCGTCTCGCCACCCTCTCCAGACTCACGGCGTCCTCACGGAAGGCGGTGGCCAGGACCATCCGGAAGCGATCGTGCCACCGCAACACGGGTCGGGAGGCCGCCAGCAGTTGTTCCGCGTGCTGGATGAGCAGCCGATCCAAGCCGGGCTGGGCCTTGGGCAGCGGGGTGTTCGCGTCGTCCTCGGTGAAGGCGATCGAGTTGTACGGTGCGCCGAACGAGATCCGGTCGGTGCCGAACATTTCGGCCAGTTGCCGGGACCGAGCCGGCGGGCGATGGGTGATGGTCACGTAGGAGGGGATGACGTGACGTCCGACGGCAGCCCGGGCCCGGTCCAGGAAGAGAGCGAGGGCGAACAGGTCGACTGCCTCCACCAGGTCCGGCCCCCAACTGCCGGTGGCGTGCCGTACGACGACATCGCGTCCGTCCTCTTCGACGAGGAGCCGCTCCGCAGCCGGGTCACCGAGCGAGGCGATGTGCTCCACGGCTCGGCTCAGGGACTGGCCCAGGGTGGGGCCGCTGGTGATCAGGTAGTCCCAGACCCCGAACGTGCCGATCGGTGCGTTGGCCAGGACCCGCGGACCGATGAGCGTGTGTGGCTCCGTCAGGACGAGTTGCTCCCAAATGGTGAGGAGGGAATGGGTCGATGTCCTGGCGAGGTCGTCGCGCAGGACGTCGGGACCGAGGTCGGACAGGAGGTGGAGCCTGCCCGAGGCCGGCCCGGGGACGGCGTTCATGAGGAAGCGCGAGAGATGTGTCGAGACGGTACCGGCGACGGCTGGAGACTGCTGCATAGGGCCGATGATCATATCAGCCAACGTCCGGAATTCGACCGTTCAGCAAGCGTCCGCAGGTGGGGGCATGCGGATCGGCACCTCGCACGGAGTCCCCGCTCATCCCGACGCGGGCCGGACGGGTCATGTCACGGGCCCGCCGGCTCCCGGCTGATCGGGCGGGTCGGAACCTCGGTGATCTCGTTCGACTGCGAGGACCGGTCTCCCGCTCTCAACGCAGTTGCTCGGCGAGCGCGACGATGATGCCGTCCGGGCCGCGGAGATAGCAGAGCAGATGGCTGTCCTCGAACCGGGCGATCTCGCCGACGAGTTCGGCGCCGTGAGGGCGCAGGCGGGCCACGGTGTCCTCGATGTCGTCGACGGCGAACATCACGCGGTGCGTGCCCAGAATGTTGTGCGGCCGGTTGCGCGGCCCGGCGCTGATGACCGCGGGGCTACGGTACTTCGCCAGCTCGATCCGGCTGGAACCGTCCGGGGTCCGGACCATCGCGATGTCACAGCGGACGCCGTCGAGCCCGGTGCACTGGTCGGCGAAGGGGCCCCCGACCTCCGCCCTGCCCTCCAGTTCCATACCGAGTTCCACGAAGAACGCGACTGCGGCGTCCAGGTCCTCGACGACGATACCGACGTTGTCCATCCGCTGAATCGCCATGCTGTTTCTCCCTCTTCCTCGTGCGGCGGGCGAAGGCCCACTGCTGTCCCTGGGACGAAGCCCGTGGCACGTTCTCGACATCCTCGGACCACCGGGAATTCCCATGGAGAAGATCAGCCGCTGTGCGTCGTCCCGCGAGTGCCGCCCCGGAGGGCGGAGTCCACCACCGCCCGGCAGCGGGGCGCACGTCACTCCCGGCGCCGGGACGTCCCGGACGCCCCGGTCGGAAGGGTAAGCGGTGAGGCGGCGACATCCCTGCGAGCGGGAAGCATCCGACCAAGGAGTCACGTCGAACAAACCCACTTGGCCGCCCACCGTGACCACTGCTACGTTTCCCGGGACCGTGCCAGAGCCCGAGGAGGTGGTACCCGTGAACGCAGTATCGACATGGGTGCTCCCCTCCGGGGCCACGGTCGGGCGATAGGCAGGTCGTCCGGGAGCGCCGTTCACGAGCACTCCCGAAAGGCACCACCATGCACTTCACCTCCGAACAACGTCACGACGACGGTGTTCTAGAGCGCCGATTCACCCTCGGCGAGATCCCCGGCATCCTGTGGACGCCCGCGCCCGCGTCCTCGCCCGCATCGGCGCCACTGATCCTGATCGGCCACCCTCCTCTCGGACTGGGCAGGATGTACCCCCGTCTGGCGGGAC
This sequence comes from Streptomyces sp. NPDC057939, assembly GCF_042887545.1. Classification (NCBI taxonomy): domain Bacteria; kingdom Bacillati; phylum Actinomycetota; class Actinomycetes; order Kitasatosporales; family Streptomycetaceae; genus Streptomyces; species Streptomyces sp. NPDC057939. The sequence goes on along the minus strand of NZ_JBHVPG010000011.1, from coordinate 96,151 downwards.
GAGCCCGGTACTACGCCGCGGAGTACGGCTTCGCCGCGGCCACCATCGAGCTGCCGGGGAGCGGTGAACGGCCCCGTTGGGCCGCCGCCGAGCAGGCCCGCGCCGACCTGCGCCGGGCATTGGAAGCAGGCGGGCCGGTGAGCGACGAGATCGTGGACGCCCTCATCCTCCCGCTGGTCGAACGGGCGGTCCCGGAATGGCGGGCCGCCCTGGACTCCCTCCTGTCGTTGCCCGGGATCGGCGGCCCGGTCGGGTACGAGGGAGGAGTGATCTCCATCGGCGTTCGCCTCGCGGTCGTCGAACCCCGCATCGTGGCCGCCGGCTTCTTCGCCGGGAGCCTCGTGCCCGCCGCCATGTTCGAGGAGGCTCGACAGGTCACCATTCCGCTGCATGTCCTGTTGCAGTGGGACGACGAGGGGAACGACCGGCAGGCGGCCCTGGACCTGTTCGATGCCTTCGGCTCCAAGGAGAAGACGCTGCACGCCAATTCGGGTGGGCACACCGGCGTCCCGCAGTTCGAGCTCGACGCCGGAGCCCGCTTCTTCGCCCGGCACCTGAAGTGAACGTACGGCGGCCGTCACCAGGTGGCGGACCGCCGCTGTCCACCGTCCGCACGTTGCCGCCGTACTTGCCGCGCGGCAGGCCGACCGCCCGGTGGCAGCCCACGCCATGACCCCCCCCGCCCGCTCGCACCGCTGAACCTGCGGCCACGACGGCCGGTCCCACCTCGCGGACGGGCGGTCGGGCGGGTGGGCGGTCGGGCGGGTGGTTCGGCGTGGTCGGGGTGGTCATCGTGGTCGCGCCGCACCCGGCAGCACGCCTTCCCCCCTCACGCGTCTCCGGAAAGGCCGACCTGCGTGATGACGCGGCGCAGCAGGTCGCGCGCGGCGGCGAGCTCGGCGTGGGTGATGTCGGCTGCGAGTCGACGGTGGACGTCGTTGGCCCGCCGTGTGATGCCTTCGAGAACGCGACGCCCTTGGGGGGTGAGGTCGATCAGGGGGGAGTTCCGGTGATCGGGATTGGGCTGGAAGGTGGCCAATCCGTCGTGGACGAGATCGTTGGCGATGCGCTGGACTCCCTGGCGGGCGACACCCAGACGGCGTGCCGCCGCGGCCACGGTCAGGGATTCGCCGGAGGCAACGCTGAGCACCTGCCATCGGGACTGCGTCTGGCCTTCGGAGGCGGCGATCGTCTCACCGGACTTCCGCAGGACGCCTGCGGCCTCGTATACGTCCGCGACGAGCAGGGCCATCTCGTCGGTCACCTCGGGCACGGGCATGTCCACCACTTCCACATTGACAACGCGTTGTCACTCTGTAAATTTGTTGTCATTCTACTACCGTGTCGTGGCGGCCGGCTGTCGCAGGCCCCTCACACCCAAGGGAGTGCACCATGACCACTGCTGTCGACCACCTGCAGGCCGTACTCGAGCGGGCGCAAGCCGACCGTCCCGAGGTCGGAGGCTTCCCCCATCTCGCCGAATCGCTGCGCCGGGCCGGAGTCACCCGGTACCGCATGGCCGTGCCGTCCAACGCGGTGCTCTATCTGACCGCCGCCGGCCCCGTCGCCGTCCAGAGCGAGCCGCTGCTCGCCGGCATCGTCCAGGTCGCACGGTTCGACCGTCAGTCACTCATAGCGGCACTGCGCGCCAACCAGGCCGGCGAGACGACGTTCCCCGAGTTCGTCCGGGGCTGCTGGATGGCGGGCATCGTCTGGTACGACGTAGACCTGGCGGCACGCACCTGCACTTACCACGGGGCCGACGGTGACTCGTACGTCGAGGAGTACGAGGCCGTCGAGCTGTAGGCGGCCGCCGTCCGTTGGTCCGTCCGAGTGCCGAGGCGGCGGCGGGGCCTGGTAGGCATCGCCTCTGTCGGTTCCCCGTCGTACCCGGGCCGTGCGAGAGCGGGCGTCACGCCCCTGTCGCCGCGGCCGTGGCCCCTGGGTGGGCCTGCGGGTTGGGGCGGGTGCGTCGTTGGCGTGGTGGGGGGATCGAACGGATCAGCGGGAGGGCGCTGAGATGTCGGGCGGATCGTTTCCTCGTTCTCCGGCCGGAGGGGTGATCTTGAAAATGCGCCGACGCCGACGCCCCTCTGTCCTTTGGCTGAGACGACGACGGAGAACAATCATGAATATTTTGACCGCCGGGCCGACCGCCGGGCCGACCGCCGGGCCGATTTCCGGGGAGTTCCACGCACGCCGCGTCCAGGGCCTGAAGGCGGAAGTGCTGCGGTTGGTCGAGGAGGTCATCGTCGAGGGCGTCTACCACGGCGGCCGCCGCGTCCGGGAACTGGAGGTGGTGGCCGGGGAACGCTGGGGCGGCCACGCCGCCGCGACGAGCTCGGGCACGATGGCGCTCGAATGCGCGGTACGGGCGCTCGGCATCGGCATGGGGGACGAGGTGATCATGCCCGCCCTGACCTTCGTTTCCACCGCGTTCGCCGTGGCCGCCGCCGGGGCTGTCCCGGTGTTCGTCGACATCGACCCGCACACGCGAACCCTCGACCCGGCCGCTGCCGCGGCCGCCCTCACCCCGCGCACCCGCGCCGTGATCCCCGTCCACATGCACGGCCTGATGGCCGACATGACCGCGATCCGGACCCTGGCCGACCGCCACGACCTCGCCGTGATCGAGGACTGCGCGCAGGCCGCGGGTGCCACCGACACCGATCGGCCCGCGGGATCGATCGGTGACATCGGCTGCTTCTCGATGTGGGTCGGCAAGAACCTCGGCGGCCTCGCCGACGGGGGCCTCCTTCTGGCCCGCGACCCCGCACTCCTGCCGATGCTGCGCAAGCTCACCGACCTCGGCCGGGACGGGGAGCGCAACGTCCACCACCTGCGCGGCAGCCGGGGACGGATGGGCGAGATCGACGCCGCCGTCATCCGCCACCAGCTCGACCTGCTGCCCGCCTGGACCGACCGCCGCCGCACCCTCGCCGCCCGCTACACCGACGCGTTCGCCACCCTGCCCGTCGGTACCCCCGGTGATGCCGACAAGCGGCCGCACACGTACTACAAGTACCCCCTGACGATGCCCGACTCCGCCACGGCCGGATCCCTCACGGCCCACCTGAGTCGCACCGGCATCACCACGGAACAGGTCTACCCGTACGCCGTTCCCCAACAGCCGGCCCTGCGCGGCATCACCCACCGCACCGCCGACATCCCGGTCACCCTGGGCCTCCTGCCACGCACCGTTTGCCTGCCCTTGGCCCCCGAACTGACCGACGAGGAGGCCGACCGGGTCACCGACGCCGTCCACGCCTTCCATTCCGCCCGGGGCTGAGCCGGCCCGGCCTCGCCACGAGCCCGCTTCGGGACCCACGATCCGGACCCGGGTGCCGCGGGCCCCATGGGCCCCTCCTCGTCCCACACCCGATCCCGCTGGGGCCAAAGGGCGGCGTCCTCGACGGAACCAGGCGGCAAAACCGCCGACCGACGGGCGGCGCCGGACCTGGACGTCATGATCGGCGACGCCGAGGCGGTCGGGCCGGTGAAGCCCCCACGGCTTGCACACGCGTTCCTCGCCGTGAAGCCCCGGCGCCGGGCGCCCGGCGCCTGACGCGGCACGCCCGGCGCCCGGCGCCAGACGCCCGACGAGTTCCTCATCCGTCGGCCTGCGGCTCAGGGCCGCCGCGCACCGTATCCCCTGGTGAGGGACCTCGTTGGTTGGGGTGTCCGCCCGTTCCCGCCTTGCCCGGAGTAGCTGTGCCCGCTGAAACCGCGTACCCGCCCGCCGATCTGTTGGAGGCCCGGGTACGTGATCCGTACCCGTACTTCGCGTGGCTGCGCCAGAACGCCCCGGCCCACGTCGAGCGGCGGCCGGGCCGGCCCGCCGTTTGGCAGGTCTCCCGCTACGCGGACGTTCGGGCGTTGCTCACCGACCCGCGTCTGAGCAAGGACCCGGACCGGGTCCCCGGATACGTGCCCGGGCCCGCAGGGCTGAATCGGCACCTGGTCCACGCCGACGCACCGGACCACACGCGCCTGCGGACTCTGGTCAACTCCGCGTTCGTGCCCCGCCGCATCGCTCTGCTGGAACCTTTCATCACCGAAACCGCCCACCAACTGCTGGATCAGGTCGAGAACCACCTGCACCTCGACCTGATCACGGAGTTCGCCGCGCCGCTGACGTTCAGGATGATCTGCGCGATCCTCGGAGTTCCCGCACACCTGGACACGGCCGAGACCCGAGACACCCTCATGGCCACCATCAGCCCCACCAGCTGCGCCGGTCCCGGCCGCGCCGAACACGATCTGCACGGCCTGCTCGACGCACTGATCGCCGGGAAACGTGGCGGACACGCATCTGACGGCATCGACCTGCTGGGCGCCCTGGTCCGGGCGGGCGACGAGAGCGGGGCCATCACCGAGGAGGAGCTCCGCTCCACCGCCTACCTCCTCCTGCTGGTCGGGCACGACACCACCATGAACCTGATCGGCAACGGCATGCTCGCCCTGCTCCACCACCCCGGCCAGACAGCCCGCCTCACCGCCGGGGACGTCCCGGACGCTCTGATGGCCACCGCGGTGGAGGAACTGCTCCGCTACGACTCACCGGTGCGGGACGCCACGTTCCGCTGCGCGGCGGAACCGATTCGCCTGCACGGCCGGACCATCGCCCCAGGGGAGGCCGTCAGTCTGCTGATCGGCTCCGCCAATCGCGACGCGGACCAGTTCCCCGACCCCGACCGCCTCGACCTCGCCCGTACGCCCAACGACCACCTGGCCTTCGGATACGGCCCGCACTTCTGTATCGGTGCCGCGCTCGCCCGCCTCGAAGCCACCGTGGCCTTCCCCCTGCTCCTCGAACGCCTGGGCCCGGTGCGGCTGGCCAAGCCCGCCGTGGAACTGCCCTGGCGTCCGGCCCGCGTCATGCGCGGACTCGCCGCGCTGCCCCTCATCCGGGGATGACCCCGCCCCCGCCCGCCCCGCCGAGCCGAAACGGACACACGGATCAGATGAACAGCCCCTCCACACCCACCACGGACGCAGTGGTGCTGACCGAGCGACGCGATCGAGTCCTGGTCATCACCCTCAACCGGCCCGGCGTCCGCAACGCCGTGAACCAGGCCCTGGCCGACGCCGTCGACGCCGCACTCACCGACCTGGAGCACGATGTGGAGCTGGAGGTCGGCATCCTCACGGGCGCGGGAGGCCACTTCTGCTCCGGCATGGACCTCAAGGCCTTCCCCGACGAAGGGGTGCCCAGGGTTGCCGACCGGGGCCTGGCGGGCCTCACCCGGGCCCGCCGTTCGAAGCCGCTCATCGCAGCCGTCGAAGGCGCGGCGGTCGCCGGCGGTTTCGAACTCGTCCTCGCCTGCGATCTGATCACCGCCGCCGACACCGCGTTCTTCGCCCTCCCCGAACCCGCGCGTGGTCTCGTCGCCTCCGAAGGTGGGGCCATCCGGCTGCCCGTCCGCCTTCCGCACCACGTGGCCATGGAGATGCTCCTGACCGCCTGCACCCTGTCGGCCGCGGACGCAGCCAGGTACGGGCTCGTCAACCAGCTGTCCGGCCAGGGCAAGGCACTGGACGCGGCCCTCGCCCTCGCCGACCGGATCCTTGCCAACTCCCCACAGGCCGTCCGCGTCACCCGGCAGGTCGTCGAAGCCACCCGCGGCCTGGACGACCACACGGCGTTCACCGTCCAGGACCCCCTCACCACCCCGGTCTTCGCCACGGACTCGGCAGCAGAGGGATCCCGTGCATTCTGCGAGAAGCGCCCCGCAACCTGGACCGTCCGACCGGGCCGGTGAGGATGGACCCACTCCCACTCGGCGCGTCCGGCCCACATAACCTCACAGGTACGGGGGCAGCGCATGCCCACCGGTTGGGCAGGCGTCAGTTTTCGCGGCTGGGGAGGTTCTCCTTCAGTTTGGCGTCCGGTCGGGTCACGGGCCGATCGAGAGCGAATCGGGTGGGCCGGTCCTGCCGCACCTCCTGGTCTCCCAGATCGCCGGGGACCGTCAGGACCGCCACACCGCTGCGGCTGATCGCGGCGCGCACCGCGGATTCGAGCATCCGCGGCATCTGCTCCGGCGAGGTGACGGTGGCCCGGTAGACGGCGACGTCCCTGAAGAGCAGATCGTTGTCGACCTCCTGGAAGTAGTCGCTGCCGATCTCGGCGAGGGGGACCTGGCCACAGATCGCCAGTACCGGGGCGTGGCTCTTGGCGGCGTCGTACAGCCCGTTGAGCAGGTGCACGGAACCGGGACCGACGGTGCCCATGCACACCCCCAAGGTCCCCGACAGCTGGGACTGCGCACCGGCCGCGAAGGCCGCCGCCTCCTCGTGCCGGCACCCCACCCAGTCCAGGCCCTCGGTGGTGCGAATGGCGTCGGTCAGCGGGTTCAGGGCGTCACCGACGACGCCGAAGACATGCTGAACGCCCAGCTCCTTCAGCGCGTCGACGATCACGTGAGCGACGGTACGTGTCACTGAGATGCCCTTCGATTCGATGCGGTTCCCCGACCGAGAACCACGTGAGCGCACGGGCCGGCCCGGATCGGCCGCCTTCCGGTCGCCTGCCCCGCCCGCCGGCCCTGATGCCCTCGACATCGGGTCACGATTCCAGCCACCGGGGACGCGACACCGGACACCGGCGCCGCACTCGCCGCCGCACCACGGAACGGGACTATCCATCGAACCGGGGGAGTGCGCCGAGGCTGCCCGCCGCAAGATCGGGTAGGCGGTCCTGACGAGGTGCTCCCACGGGTCCCACGGGAATGGTGATCGGCTTGCTCGGTTTGACCGGGATCGACATGGTGTACGCCTGCGCGGGACTGGGCGCCCTGTGCGCGGCAGTGCTGCCTTCTGCTCTGGCCAAGCGGCCACTGTCCTTGCCGATGGTGTTCCTCGCGGCGGGATTCCTGGTGTTCCTGCTGCCCCTCGACGCGCTACCGACACTCGATCCCGTCCGGCACCGAAGCATGGTGGAGCACCTCACGGAGGTCTGTGTCGTGGTCGCGCTGATGGGTGCGGGACTTGCGATCAACAGGCCCCCGGGATGGCGTAGCTGGTCGACGACTTGGCGGCTGCTGGGCTTGGCCATGCCCCTGACGATCCTGTTCACCGCGGTGGTCGGCGCGTGGCTGGTGGGGTGGCCGCCGGCCGTGGCCCTGCTGGTGGCGGCTGCCCTGGCTCCCACCGACCCGGTCCTTGCCGCCGAGGTGCGCGTGGGCGAGCCGACGGACGAGGAGGACGACGAGGACGAGGTCCGCTTCGCGCTGACCAGCGAGGCGGGGCTCAACGACGGGCTTGCCTTCCCGTTCGTCCTGGCCGCCATCGCACTGACCACGGCCTCGGCGACGGGCTGGTCCACGGACGGGCTCCAGCACTGGTTGTGGAGCGACGTCCTGGTGCGCAGTGTGGTGGGCCTGGTGGTGGGGCTCGGCGTCGGACGGCTGCTCGGCCGGATGTTCTTCCAGGCGTCCTGGAGAGCGCTGCGGCTTTCCGAACACCGTGAGGGCTTCGTCGCGCTCGCCGCCACCTTCACGGCCTACGGGCTGACCGAACTCCTCCACGGCTACGGCTTCCTCGCCGTCTTCGTCGCTGCCTGCGCGATCCGCAACGCCGAACGCGCCCACCGGTACCACCGCGTCATGCACGCCTTCACCGACCAGGTCGAAAGGCTTCTCACCGCCGTCATCCTCTTCCTCGTCGGCGGGTTCATCGCCGACGGCGGCCTCTCGGCACTGACCTGGCGCGGAGCCGTTCTGGGGCTGGTGCTCTTCCTCCTGATCCGCCCGGCCGTCGGCTTGGTCGTCCAGTCGCGGGGCAACGCCACGGGGAAGGAGAGAGCCGCCATCGCGGTGTTCGGCATCCGTGGCATCGGCTCGTTCTTCTACCTCGCGTACGCGTTGGGCGAAGCCGACTTCGCCGCCCCCGCTCGCGAACTGTGGGCCGTGGTGACCTTCACCGTGCTGCTCTCCGTACTTCTGCACGGCGTCGCGGCCACCCCCGTCACGGCCCGACTGGACCGCTCGGCTCCACAGGACTGAAGAGCACACGGGGCGCGGCGCGGACCGATCGCGGGCGAGGGCGCGCCCTTTCCATCACGGGTGCTGCCCGTCGGCACGTTGGTTCGTGAAGATCCGGGGTAGCGTCCCGGACATGGACATTCGCACCACAGTTGAGCGCGCTCAACGCCTCAAGCAGCTGCACGCCGAATACCAGCCGCTCGTGCTGCCGACCGTCTGGGACGCTTGGTCCGCGCGGACGGCAGCCGCTGCCGGGTTCCCCGCGCTGACGATCGGCAGTCATCCGCTCGCCGACGCCCGGGGGGCCGACGACCACGAGGGACAGACCTTCGAAGAGGTGCTCGCCGCCGTCAGGCCGATCATCGCGGCGGTCGACATCCCCGTGTCCGTGGACCTGGAGGCCGGGTACGGGCAGGATCCCGCAGACCTCGTCGCCGGCCTCATCGAGGTCGGAGGCGTCGGTCTCAACATCGAGGACACCGTCCACTCGGACGGCGGACGCGTGCGCAGCACGCAGGAGCACGCGGGCTACGTCGCCGGCCTGCGCGCGGCGGCCGACGACGCGGGAGTCCCGGTCTGGATCAACGGGCGCACCGACCTCTTCATGCACGCCGAGGACGCCGCGAGCGCTCTCGGCGAGGCGGTCGAGCGACTGCAGGCCATGGAGCAGGCAGGCGCCGACAGCGTCTATCCGGTGGGCATTCAGGACGACGACGACCTGCTCGTCGCGGTGATCGCAGCGGTCGCCATTCCGGTGAACTCCACGGCCCATCCCGTCAAGCACGATCTCGCGCGTTTCCGGCGCCTCGGGGTCGGCCGGATCACCTACGGTCCGCTGTTGCAGTTCGCGATGACGGATGCGATGAAGGACATGCTCGGCCGGTGGGCTCCCTAGCCGGTCCTGCCCGGGGCCGAACCTTCGATCCCGGGCAGCACCCCGGCCGGGGGCGGCCTGATCCCGACCTCGGGGGTGCCCGGCGAGGTTCACACAGCGAAGGACTCGGGAAGTCGTCTCCATGCCAACGCACACTCACCGCACCGGCCCCACCGCATCGGCCCCACCCTACCGCCCGGATTCACGGCACCGGCCGGCCAAGATGGTCCGGGAGTCGGGCCGTTAGGGTCGGGGCATGACGCCATCACTCGCCGGCAGTGCCTTCGACTCGCTCCGCCTGGACGCCGTGTCCGACCAAGAGGCGCTGCGCAGGGCCTACGTCCTCCCCAAGGACACGGCGCTGCGCAAGCAGATGACCGAACTCACCGAACAAACACGACAGTTGATCGGGTGCTCCTCGCTGGTCCTGATCGCGAGCGCGGACGCCGAGGGCAACTGCGACGTCTCCCCGCGCGGCGGGCCCCCCGGCTTCGTCTCCGTCCTGGACGCGCGGACGGTGGTAATACCGGACGCGACCGGCAACAAGCGTCTGGACACCCTGCAGAACGTCATCGCCACCGGACGGGCCGGACTGCTGTTCGTCATCCCGGGGCGCACGACGACGCTCAGGGTGAACGGCCGGGCCTGCGTCTCCACGCGCCCGGACCTGCTGTCGCAGCTGACCGCCGTCGGCAAGCCGCCGGCGAGCGCGCTGGTGCTGGGGATCGAGGAGGTCTACCCGCACTGCCCCAAGTCGCTCCTGCGCAGCGGGGCCTGGAAGCCGGAGCAATGGTTGCCGGCGGATGCCCAGCCGTCCTCCGCCGAGGTCACACTGGCCCAGCTGCGGATGCCGGAGCTGACGATCGCCGGCATCGAGCAGGACGAGGCGGACTCGCTGAAGTACCGGTACGAGTGACGGGCGCATGCCGTCACCGGCCCGGCATGCCCCACGGTCGGCCGTGTGTCGGTCCGTCAGCGTGCCGCCCCACCGCCCGGGCTGGCCTGTCGGGCCGATGCGCTCGCCTCGTCGATGGACGTATGGGGTCGAACGTGGGCGATGACGAGGGCGACGTCATCGGCGGCGTCACGATGGCGTAGGGAGGCCAGCAGCCGGTCACAGGTCGCCTCGGGGGAGAGGCCGGGGTCGGTGAGGAGGCTGAGGAGGAGGTCGAGGCGGTCGTCGAGGGAGTCGCCGCGAGTCTCGACGAGGCCGTCGGTGTACAGGACGAGCCGGTCGCCGGGGAACAGGTCGAGGGCGGTGGTCTCGAAGTCGGAGTCGCCGAGTCCGCCCGTGCCGAGCGGCACACCGACGGGAAGGTCGAGCAGTTCGGGGGCCCGCCCCGAGCGGATCACGATGGGGGGCGGGTGGCCGGCGAGGGCGACGCGGCAGCGGGAGCGGCGCGGGTCCCACGTGGCGTAGACGCAGGTCGCCATGGTTCCGTCCAGTTCCGTGGTGATGTGGTCGAGGTGGCGCAGGACCTGGGCGGGGTCGAGACCGAGGTCGGCGAGGGTGCGGGTGGCCGTGCGCAGTTGTCCCATGGTGGCGGCGGCGTGGACGCCGTGTCCCATGACGTCGCCGACGACGAGGGCGGTCCTGTCCTCGGGCTGGAGGATCGCGTCGAACCAGTCTCCGCCGATCCCGCCGGCCGCCGCCGCGGGCTGGTAGCGGTAGGCGATCTGCAGTCCGGCGGTCCGGGGCGGGGGATGCGGGAGGAGGTGGCGCTGGAGGGTCAGGGCGGTGTCGGCGGCGTGCTGGTACCAGCGGGCGTTGTCGATGGCGATCGCGGCGCGGGTGGCGAGCTCACCGGCCAGAGTGACGTCGTCGTGGTCGAAGGGCAGCGGGTTGCGGGTGCGCAGGAGCCCGAGGGCGCCGAGGACCTGTCCTCGGGCCGTCAACGGCACGGCCAAGTAGGAGTGCGCGCCCTCCTGGGCGAGGAGCTCCGCGGAGGCGTCGTCGCGCGCGATGCGCCCCAGGTCCGGGCGCGTGGCGCGCCGCACCAGGACGGGATGCCCGGTGCTCACGCAGTGGGTGACCAGCCGCTCGGCCGAATAGGTGGTGCGCGCGCCCACCTGGTCGGCGGCGCGGACCACGTCCGTCTCGTAGGCCGCCGCTACGGCCAGGGCCATGAACAGGGCCTGTCCCGCACCGGGGCCGGGCGGGGCCGTCGCACCCCCTTCCAACACGGAGTCGAGGATGTCGACCGAGGCGAGGTCGGCGAGATCGGCCACGACGAGGTCGGCGAGTTCCCGGGCCGTGCGCCCCAGGTCGAGGGTGGTGCCTACGGTCACCGAAGCCCGGGCGATGAGGTCCAGCCGCCTTCGGGCCTCGGCGGCCTCCCGGGCAGCGCGGTGGCTGTCGGTGACGTCCACCACCACCAGGGCGACCCCGATCACCCGCCCGCGAGGGTCCTCCAGCCGGTAGTAGGAGCCCGACCAGGCATGTTCCCGGTCCGGGTCCGCGGGAGTGCGGCCGACACCGTACTGGTCCAGCAGCGGTACGCCGGTGTCCAGGACCTGGCGCATGGAGGCCTCGATCACGTCCGTGTCCAGGAACGGCAGCGCCTCGTGGGGCGTACGGCCCAGGTGTTCCTCGGCGGGCAGGCCGTTGATCCGCACCAGCATCGGGTTGACCAGGACGTACCGCAGGTCGGTGTCCAACACCGCCAGCCCGAGCGGGGACTGCGCCACGAGCGGCACCGACAGCGCCAGGTCACGCTCCACGCCGCGCAGGACGGCCTCGTCGCAGGCGATCCCCAGGGCGTAGACGCCGCCGCCCTCGTCCTGCAGCCGCATGTTGCGGAACTCCACCAGCCGCGTGGAGCCGTCCTTGTGCCGTACGGGGAAGACCCCTGCCCAGGTCCCCCCTCCGGCCATGACCTTCGCGAACAGCTCCAGGACCAGGTCGACGTACTCATCGGCGACCAACAGCTTCACCGCGTAGCTGCCCAGCGCCTCCTCGGCCGACCAACCGAACAGTTCCTGCGCCTGGGGGCTCCACAACGTGATGCGTCCCCCGGTGTCCAGGACCACCGCGGCCACGCTCAGCACGTCCAGCAGCCCTCCGGGCTCGGAGGGAACCACCCGTACGGGGCCGGGCTCGGCCCAGAACGCATCGGACGCGACCATGGACGGACCTCCTTCACCCACTGCGGTGGGCCCCGGACCCGACGTTCCAGTCCCTCACCGGCGCGTCAGCCCTCCTTTCATCCTGCGCCCGACCGGCCCGGGCGGCAGCCTCCGTCGGCGCTCGTACCGGCGCGGGAGCCGCCGAGAGGCAGGTTGCAGGTCAAGAGGCACCTGGTCCACGGCGCAGCCGACCGCCGGGCGGAGAGTTTCACGCCGGGCCGCGATCCATCACACTGAGCGGCGGGGCAGGTACGGAACGCCACCGCGGTGGCGGTCCGCGCCCGCATCCGCGGTGGGAATCGGGTGGGGTGCCCGGTGGCGGTAGCCCGAGGAAGGGATCCGAGGGAGGCAACCGAGAGACGAGCGGGGTGTGCTATTCGGCGATCTCACCGGGCGACAGGCGAGTGATCTTCTGTCCTTCCGCGGTTTCGACCAGGGTCAACGCGCCGATCCAGCGATCGTCGTCGGGGTACTCCCAGTTGGCCGGGTCGCAGAGCAGCGCCTGAAGTCGGTCGCGAGGCACGGGCTCGCCGGGCTGGAATCCCTCCCGCCCCGCAGGGGAGGTCCACGGCACGACCCTGCACACCTCGATCCAGCCGCGGTCGACGAGTCCGAGCAGGATCTGCGCCAGTTCCTCGACCGGAGCCGACTGATCGGCCTCTGCGAGATCGCCCCGGACGCCGGGGAGGATGTCGATCTCATAGGAACTGATGAGGAAGGCCCGCTCCGACTCGGTCAGCGCTTCCCATATCTGCTTGCTCACACGTCATTGTCCCAGAACCGGGGGGGCAGGATGCGTGGACAGGTCACCGGCACACACCAGGGGCCACGGCCTCTCGCTGCCGCTGCTGCCGCCTTCGACCGCGCCGTTCCGATTCGAGGCGACCTCACCGGCCAACTGCCGCATGCACGCCGGTGTCGTGAGTCACCATCACCCGCCGAAAAATCAGTGGAGACCTGCTCCCGTTGGCCGTTAACGTGCTGCCACCCGCTGTCGCCCCTGGTAAGGACATGCCGTTGTACACCAAGTGAGACCCCCCGAGCGCTGAACCGTCGCGCGTCGCACTCGTGCGCCGTGCTCCTTTTCGCTGCGGTCTTCTCACTGGAACCGGTGTATTCGCATGTCACAAATCTGGGTGGTCGTTCCCACCTGCCCTCCGACAGTTCTCCGCCGTTGCCACAGGTGTCCTTCCGGGCGCTTCCGGACGCACGGCAAGTTTCGCGTCAACGCGAACCACAAACTCCTCGACGCCTGGCTCCTGGCCCTGTGCACCGGCTGCGGGGACACCACCAAACTCACCGTGCTGGAACGGACGCACGTGCGTTCCGTACGACCCGAGTTCCTGGACCTGATGCACGACAACGACCCCGGCCTGGCAGCCGAACTGCTCCAGGACCCGATCCTGCTGCGCCGCAATCACGTAGCCCTGGACTGGGACAACGCCTGGCGTCTCGACAGTGGCGAGCCGGGTCTTCCGGATCTGCCGGATGGTGAGGCGATCGAGGTCCGGGTCCGCTTCGCGGCGCGGATACCCGTGCGGCCCGTGCGACTGATCGCCGAAGGCTTCGACTACTCGCGAGCCGAGGTCGAGAGGCTGCTCACCGCGGGGAACCTCGTGTCGACGGTCCGTCTGAGCGGCAAGCTCTCGGGCGACTTCACGTTCACGCTCAAGCGCTGACTCCTCCGCTGAACCAGGGGCCTGCCCGCCGACATCCGAACGGATCCGGCGGGCAGGTCCCTGGGAGGGGGGAGAGGGCGGCGATCAGGCCCGGAAGGGGGCTTCGCAGCGGGCCTCAGTCGTCTCGGCCCTGCCATGTGGTCACGCAGGCCTCGTTTCCCTCCGCGTCGGCGAGCACCCAGAACGCCGGGGCATGGGTCGCGGATACGAGTCTGCCCCCAGCCGCCAGCGCGGCCTCGATCCGCCGGGGTGCCTCGTCATGGGGAACGCAGACGTCGAAGTGGATGCGATTGCGCTGCGGGCGCGCCCGATCCATCTGCTGGAACCAGACCGCCGGGCCCTGTCCGACGGGATCGACAAGTGCATCCGTCGGCCCCTCGGCTCCCGCCTCGTCGGCATAGCCCAGAACCGCCTTCCAGAACGGCCGGATCTCGGCGATGCTCAGCGCATCGATCGCGATCTCCAGGACTTGGACCGATCGCGGTGCCTCCGTTCCGATGTCGGGTTCCGTCGTCAGCAACCCGGTTTCGTTGATGGCGGTGGAGATCCGACGGGCGAGTTCGACGTCCCGTTCGGTCACGGCCGCATGGTCCAGCGACTGCAGAGTGAGCACGAGCCGCTCGGGGCGCGCATCGACCCGCAGGTGCCGATCGGCACTGTTGCCGCACACCGCGATGGCGCCCGCCGCCAAACCGATCGCCTGGGCCAACGACCCGACCGGGACCGACGTTCGCAACGTGCCCAGCAGGAAGCGCCAGCCGTGGTCGTGGACAGCCTCCGACGCTTGCTGCCGACTCAGTATTTGCTCCATGCCCGCATGCTCGCAGCCGACTGCGGGACCCGTCCGGTGGTCATCCGAAAAGGGGCCCTGAAGTTGGCCGCAGGGACGGGACGAGGTCGGTGGCACCCAACGGGCCGGCAGCCCCGATCTCCGAGGTCCGAAGTTCCGAGCCCCGAAGTTCCGAGCTCCGAAGGTCCGATCACCTCACGTGGGCGTAGCGGTGGGCGTAGACGTGGACGGTTCGCCGCCGGCCCGGAGGGGCAGGTCGACGCGGACCGTGAGTCCTCCGCCGGGGCGCGGGGTCGCGGTGACCTTGCCGTGGTGGGTGAGGGTGATCGCGCGTACCACGGCGAGGCCCAGTCCCGAGCCCTTGCTCCGGCGTTCCGGGCCGCGTCGGAACGGCTCGAACAGGATCGGGATCTCCGCAGGGGCCAAGGCCGGTCCGGTGTTGGTGACCTCGATGAAGGCCCGCCGACCCGTGACACCGGTGGTGATGGTCGCCGTGCCGTCCTGGTGGTTGTGCCGTACGGCGTTGGTCAGGAGGTTCAGCGCGATCTGCTGGAGCAGGGAGGGGTCGCCGGCGACCGGCGCGTGGGCGGGGTGTGTGCTGATGCGGATCGTGCTCGCCCGGGCCTCCTCGGCGAGCTCCGTGACGGCGTAGCGGGCGGTGTCCGCGAGATCGACCGGCTGCGGTGTCAGAGCCTCGCTCTCTCCTCGGGCCAGGGTCAGCAACGCCTCGATCAGACGCTCGGTGCGGGCATTGGCGTCCAGGGCGCGGTGCAGGGCGGGTCGCAGGTCGGCGGGGACCCGGCCCTGGGCCAGGGGGATCTCCAGAGCGGTGCGTTGCAAGGTGAGCGGGGTGCGCAGTTCGTGCGAGGCGTGGGCGGTGAAGTGGCGTTGTGCGGTGAAGCTGCGGTCGAGACGGTCGAGCATGGCGTCGAAGGTGTCGCCGAGTTCGCGGACCTCGTCGTGCGGTCCGGTCAGGGCGAGCCGTTCGTCCAGGGTGCTCCCGGTGCTGATGCGCCGGGCGGCGGCGGTGACCTGGGTGAGGCGGTGCAGTGAGCGGCGACCGGACCACAGGGCGAGCAGTGCCGCGAGGACGGTGAAGAGGACGAGGAGCACGAGGGACCGGACCAGCAACTCGTTGAGGACGCTGTGCTGGAAGTCCTCGAAGGCCTCGGCGGGCGTGGTGGGTACGGCCTCGGAGGTGCCCGGCGGCAGGGGGGCGGGGCTCCGTACCGGATCGGAAGGGCCGGTGTCCGGGACGCCGGGTGGCTCGGCTGCCGGGAGGAGATCGACGGCCTGGATGACGAGGTAGCGGTTGTCCTCGATGAGCTGCCGCGAGCTCAGCCAGTTCAGGAGGAGCAGGCCGGCGCCGAGTACCGCGAAGAGCGCGGTGGTCGTCAGCGTCAGCCGCCCGCGCAGCGGCAGCCGGTACGGGACGGGCCGGGTGCCGACCCGGTGGCCGCGGCTCACAGCCGGTATCCGAAGCCGGGATCGTGGTGGACGAGCGGAGGGTCGCCCAGCTTGCGGCGCAGGGAGTGCACGGTGACCCGTACGGCGGTGGTGGCCGGGTTCAGTGCCGCGTCCCACAACCTGTCCCGAAGCTCCTCCGTATCGACGGGTGCGCCGTCCGCCGCCAGCAGCAGTTCCAGCACACCGAGCTCCCTGGGCGTGAGCTTCAGTGGGCGGCCGTCGCGTTCGGCGACCCTTCGAACGGTGTCCACGCTGACACCGTGGCGGCTCAGCACGGTGGCCGCGCTGCCCTGCGAGGCGCGTCGGCCGAGGGCCCGCAGTCGGGCGACCAGTTCCAGGTAGGAGAAGGGTTTGGCCATGTAGTCGTCAGCGCCCTGACCGAGGCCGTCGACCAGATCGGAGAGGCCGCCGGCGGCGGTGAGCATCAGGATCCTGGCAGGATGGCCGGCCGTGTTCAGGGCCCGGCAGACGGAGTCCCCGCTCAGGTGGGGCAGATCGCGGTCCAGGACCAGTACGTCGTACGCGGTGACGGCCGTCATCTCCAGCGCGCGGGCACCGTCGTGCGCGACGTCGCAGACCATGCCTTCCCCGCGCAGGCCCTCGGCCAGCATCTCGGCCAGCTCCACCTCGTCCTCGACGATGAGCACTCGCATGTCTTCCGTCCCGTCGTCCGTCCTGCTCCAGGTGCCTGCGCGGTGCGCCGTCCTGTGTGAATCCGCTGGTCAAGGATCCCCCGGACGACGTTAGCCACCGGTTAGGCGCAGCTCACCGATGGCTAACCGGGCGCTGCGTAGAACTGGTGGACGTCGCGTCACGCCATCGTCGAGCCACATCAGGGAGCACAACATGCGCAGTCGAACCGGACGGGTCCTCATGGCGGCAGCCGCCGTGAGCGCGGCACTGGTGATGAGCGGTTGCTCCTCCCAGGAGGCCGCGCCCAACGTCGCCGGGGGCGACGGATCGGGCAAGGGCAAGCCGCAGGACGACAACGCGGTCCGCCGGGCCTGGGTGACCTGCATGCACGGACAGGGGCGCAACGAGGTCCAGCAGGACAAGGACGGCAACATCTTCACCCCCGCGACCGGTACCGGCGGCGACGTGGACGTCGCCGGGTACGAGGCGGCGGTCAAGGTCTGCGACGAGAAGGTTCCCGGCATCCACCAGGCCAAAGCGAAGATCAATCAGAAGTTCGTGGACGAGGCGCGTGCGTGGGTCGCGTGCGCGCGGAAGAACGGCTACTCGGAGATACCGGACCCCGACCCGAAGAGCGGCGTCCTCCTCATCCCGCGGCTGAAGTTCGACGCCGCCAAGTGGGACGCGGTCCAGCCGGCCTGCAGCAAGCTGCCCGCGCCCAGCTACTCGATCGGGGAGTGACCATGCCCGAGACCGTCGAAACCGGCGATGCCGTCGGCTTCACCGACCCCGCGGCCACCGCCTCCGAGGCCACCGACGTGCCGGGCAGCAGGCGGAAGAAGCGTCGCAGGACCGTCGTTCCCCTCGTCCTCGTAGCCGCGCTCGCGGGCACCGCCGCGTGGGGCGCGACCCGCCCCTGGGAGGGCAAGGGGCCCGGCACCGAGCAGTCGTCCGTCGACCACGGGACGGTGGCGGTGGAGAAGGGATCGCTGTCCAGCGGCATCCAGGTCGCCGGGGCCCTCAGCCACGACACTCCCACCTCCGTGGTCGGGACCGGCCAGGGCACGATCACCGCCCTGCCGGCCGTCGGCACCGTCGTCAAGGCGGGCGGCAAGCTCTACGAGGTCGACGGGCGACCCGTCGTCCTCATGACGGGGGACCGGCCCATGTGGCGCGAGCTGGGCCCAGGCGTCGGACACGGGCCCGATGTCAAACAACTCAAGAGCAACCTGGTCAAGCTCGGCCACGCGGGCGGCCTCGGCCTGGCCGTCGACGAGAAGTTCACGGACGCCACCGCAACCGCCGTCAAACGATGGCAGAAGGCCCTCGGCGTCAAGGAGACGGGGACGGTCACCCCCGGCAGCGTCGTCATGCTGGCGCCGGCCGAGGTGCAGGTGCAGAAGCACGGCGCGCAGCTCGGCTCCACCCTCGGGGCGGGGTCCGTGATGACCGTGAGCGGCACCGACCTCGTCGCGGTCGTCCAGCCGGCCGAGAACCAGCTGTCCCAGTTCAAACCCAACGGGAAGGTGCTGGTCAACCTCTCGGGCGGCGGCACGGTCGAAGGGCGCGTCCGCTCCCTGCTCCGCGGCGATACCGGGGGAGGGGACGGCGGGGCGGGCGGGTCCGGCGGTGGCGGCGGTCAGCAGAAGACCTCCGTCACCATCGCGCTGGACAGCCAGGACGAGGCCCGGTCGGCCGGACCCTCCGCCGTGACGGTCAACGTCGTCGGGCAGACCGCCGACGACGCCCTCATCGTCCCGGTCACGGCGCTGCTCGCCCTGGACGGCGGCGGCTACGGCGTCAAGGTCGTCGACGGGGCCACCAGCCGGCTGGTCAAGGTCCGGCTGGGACTCGTCGCCGACGCCAAGGCGCAGATCACCGGTGACGTGCGGAGCGGCGACCAGGTGGTGATCCCCAAGTGACCACACCACCGCGTCGGGGCCGAGTACCCGTGCTGGAGCTGACCGGCGTCGTCAAGGAACACCCGGTTGCGGGATCACCCCCGCTGCGCATCCTGCACGGCATCGACCTCACCGTGGAGGCCGGTGAACTCCTCGCCGTCGTCGGCCCCTCGGGCTCCGGCAAGTCCACGCTCCTCGCCCTCCTCGGCTCGCTCGACCGGCCCACCGCCGGGCAGCTGCGCTTCGAAGGGCGCGACCTGTCCGACCTCTCCGACCACGAACTGGCGGCCCTGCGCGCGCACCGGATCGGCTTCGTCTTCCAGCAGTTCTTCCTGCTTCCCGGACTCACCACGGTCGAGAACGTCGCCACCGGCATCCTCTACGGCGGCGCCCCCGCCGCACGGCGGCGCCGGGCGGCCGTCGAAGCCCTGCGCGAAGTCGGCCTGGGGCACCGCCTCGCTCACCGCCCCGACCAACTCTCCGGCGGGGAGAAGCAGCGCGTCGCCATCGCCCGCGCCCTCGTGGGCCGCCCCGCGCTGCTGCTCGCCGACGAACCCACCGGAGCGTTGGACAGCGCCTCCGGCGCCGCCGTCGTCGACCTCCTGCGCGCCCTCAACGACAACGGCACCACCGTCGTCGTCATCACCCACGACCGCGACCTCGCCTCCTCCTTCCCCCGACGCATCGGCATCCACGACGGCCGCATCGACTTCGACGAACGCCGCCCGCACCCCGCAGGAGTCGACCGATGACATCCCCGTCCCCCCTGCGCCGGACCCGGCTCCGACCGACGGACCTGCTGCGCCTGGGCATGATCGGACCACGCACGCGCAAGATGCGCACCGCCCTGTCCGCCCTCGGCATCTCCCTGGGCATCGCCGCAGTCATCGCCGTGACCGGAATCAGCGCTTCCAACCAGGCGCACCTGCTGGCCCGCCTGGACCGACTCGGCTCCAACCTGATCACCGTCACACCGGGCAGGGGCACCGACCAGCAACCCGCACCACTGCCACCCACGGCAGAGAAGATGCTCGCCAACATCGCCCCCGTGCAACAGGTCACCGCGACCGGTGCGACCAAGGCCGAGGTCTACCGCAACGACCTGGTACCGAAGGAACAGACCGGCAGCATCGCGGTGTTGGCCACCCGGCTGAACCTGATGGACGTCCTGCACGCCACCCTGCTCCGCGGGAAGTGGCTGGACGAGGCGAGCGCGAACCTCCCCGTGACCGTCCTCGGCGACCAGGCCGCGCAGCGCCTCGGCGTGACCGCACCCGGCGAGCGGGTCCGGCTCGGCGGCCAGTGGTACGCCGTCACGGGCATCCTCGCTCCGAACGACCTGGCCCCCGAACTGGCCACGTCCGCCCTGGTCGGCTGGCCACAGGCAACGGCACACCTGGGCGCGGACGGCACGGCCGCCACCGTCTACCTGCGCACCCATCCCGAACGCGTCCCCGACGTACAGGCCGTTGCAGGCGCCACCGCCAACCCGGCCAATCCGAGCAAGGTCGCCGTCAGCCGCCCCTCCGACCTCCTCACGGCACGGAACGAGACGAAGGGAGCCCTCACCGGACTCGTCCTCTCCCTCGCCGGAGTGGCCCTGCTCGTCGGAGGCGTCGGCATCGCCAACACCATGGTCGTCGGTGTCATGGAACGCCGCGGCGAGATCGGACTGCGCCGCGCACTGGGCGCCAGGGGCGGACAGATCGCCGCCCAGTTCCTGCTGGAAGCCGTCCTGATGGGCGGTATCGGAGGCATCGGCGGACTGATCGTCGGCGCCCTCACCGTTTACGGCTACGCCCTGGCCCAGGGATGGCCGGCCTCGATCCCCTTCCACACGGTCGTCGCCGGTCCCGTCGTCGCCGTCATCGTCGCCGCCCTCGCCGGACTCCACCCGGCGCTGCGCGCGGCCAGGGCCTCCCCGACGGACGCCTTGCGCTCAGCCTGAGGGGACACCCGGAACCGCGCCCGTTCCGTCCCCGCCCCTCCCACCCGCACACCACGCTCGACCTGCTACGGCCGACCGGTCCCGGACCAGGATCCCGCGCACCCACCCGGCGAACGGCGGGCGGGCGCGCGGGATCACGCCGTCCATCCCCAGGACTCCGCACCGAACCCCTGCGCCGACAGGCGGGGCCGGCTCCTGGTCGGGTGATCGAGGAACGGATTGCGTCTCTCGTTCCTGTCCACGCTCCCAACGTGACGCAAAGGCAGCCGCCCTACCGTTCCGTGTCTGCCAGGTGTGGGGCGACGAACGCCATGAAGTGCTGGAGGACGGCGAACGGCAGCGTTTGAGTTCCGTCGAAGTGGACCTCGGCGGGTTTCTCCTCCGCCGGCGCGTGGACAACCACCGTCACGGCCGTCGGCCCTGGCGCGGGTGAAGCTTGCGAGGAAGGGGTTCCAGCCGGAACCATGCGGGCCTCGCTGAGCTCGTACTGTGTGATCCGGCCCTCGCTCGTACCCGTCTCGGTGGTGAGGGCGCAGAACAGATCACCGTCGTGGTTCCAGGTCAGCAAGGACATGGCGATGATGCTGCCACACCCGGCTCCGCCGGCGTTCGAGCATGTGGTCCAGCCCCGCATCCGTCGCCGGCTGGATGCTTCCCTCGGCTCCTTCTTCGTCTAACCGAGTTCACCGAGTCGGAGGGCATCCCTTATCTCGCCGAGTCTCGCGGTCGTGGCCGGGGTCTGCTCCTGCGCTTGTTCAGCGAGTTGGAGGGCGTCGTCAATCTCGCCGAGCTTCACGGAGGACAGGACGGCCGCGCGCTCGATCAGGTCGTCCCGGGACACGGTGGTCAGCCACGTGCACGGGGTGAGGCCTGGACGCGGGAACGCGAGTCGCAGCACGCCTTCGAACGGCAGTCCTTCACCGGCGCCGACCGTCACTTCGATGCCCAGACCGCTGATGTCGACGCCCGCCGGAGCGACGACCTGCATCACCCGGATCCCGGACGTGTCGTCTCCCGAAAGCAGTACGACCAGCATCCGCTCGTCGAACTGGGCCCACCAGACTTCACCACGTCGCACAAGTCCTCCGGATACAGGGCGGCAGGCAGACACGGCGCGACCCTGACGCGCCGTGGAGACAGCGCGGCCACCGTTGAACATCGTTACGGGAAAAGACTGAAGATCATGCGGTGGTCGCAGGCCACAGCGTAGACCCTGCCCGCCGGCAGGAGACGTTCGCGGGAGACGAGGTCCACGGCGGCGACCCTGACGCCACTCGTCGCGCCGGAAGAACGCGGCACCGGCCATGTCCTCGCGGTGGCCTGCTCGCGCGAAGCCACCACAGGGGCCGGGAAGTTCTGCGCGGACACGTCGGCCAGGAAGGTGCCCAAGGGGGCCATCGGCCGCGCATCGCGAACGTCTAGACAGCGGCCGGGCGCACCACGCGGTAGCGGAGGTAGACGAATTTCGAGCTGAAGGTGCGGGTTTCTACGAGTTCCAGATCCACCTGGCGCTCGTCCCGGGCGAAGAACGGGATGCCGCCGCCGACCAGTACCGGGTGGACCACGACTTGGTACTCGTCGATCAGGTCCGCCGCGGCCGCCTCGGCGGCGAGGGCCGCGCCGCCGATCGCGATGTCTCCCTCCCCGGGCTCGGCTCGCAACCGTTCGATCTCCTCCGCCAGGCCGCCGGAGAGCAGTCGGGCATTGCCCTGCACCGTCGTCAGCGTGCTGGAGAACACCACTTTGGGGAGCGGGTTCCAGACTTCCACCCATTCGCGCGTCGCCTCGTCCAGCGAGGAATCCTGGTCGACGGTCTCCCAGTAGAGCATCGTCTCGTAGAGCCGTCGTCCCATCAGATGGACGCTGAGCTTTCGGGTCGTTTCGATCCAGAAGCGGAACACGTTGTCGTCGGGCGTTGTCCAGTCGAAGCCGCCGTCCGGTCCGACGATGTAGCCGTCAAGGGAGACACCCATGGAGTAGGTCACGCTGCGCATCAGAAGTCCTCCTCGGAGACGGATTCGACCCTACGGCCGCCGGCGCCGCAGGACCTGTCTCGGCTCGCGGGACGGTCCTGGATCTCTCGGCGCCGACCAGGACGGTGTTCGCCCTCTTCGGCGACACTATTCGTCGCCGTGCGAGCCGTCCTCGGCTTGGTGAACTTCGTGGAGCCGTCGCGTCCTGTGGTGCCGGGCGGCGCCGGTATCAGACGAGGGCGGTGACCAGCAGGGTGAACGCGGCGATGATGACGGCGACGCGGGCGTAGTGGTAGCGGTGCCAGCTCTGCAGCTGCTCCTTCCAGTCTGCGGGACGGTTCTCGGGGGTCCAGGTCTTGTTCCGGTTGTTGATCGGGACGAGCAGCAGGATCGACATGACCACGCTGAGGATCAGCAGTCCGGCTGCGGTGACGACGAGTCCCGCGCCGCCGTCGTGCCATCCGACGGCGGCCCAGATCGCGGCGAGGACCACCGAGCCTATGTACCAGAACGGCATCAGGGCGCCGAGCATCCGGCCGCCGTGGGCGTGACCGAGCTGGCCGCTGTCCTCGGGGAGCGCGTCCAGGATCCGGTTCATGATGAAGAGGACGGAGAACTCCACCCCCACCATCAGACCGACGACGACGGTGGTGAAGACCTGCAGGGCGTTGAACATGAGGTTCCCTCCCGAGCTAGCGTTGCTAGGTGATGAGGCAACGCTAGTACTGCAAGCGCTCACTTGTCTAGCGGTGCTAGGATTTCTTCATGTCGGTAAAAGAACGCAAGGAGCGCGAACGGGCGGAGCGCGAGCGCCTCATCGTGGCGACCGCCCGTGAACTCGCCGAGCAGCAGGGCTGGGACGCCGTCACCACCCGCCGGCTCGCCGAGCGCATCGAATACAGCCAGCCCGTCCTCTACAGCCACTTCCGAGGCAAGCGCGCGATCATCGGCGCAGTCGCCCTGGAAGGCGCCGCCGAACTCGCCGCGGCCGTGCGTGCCGCCGCCTCAGGCGAGAACAGCCCGCGCGAGCGGGTCGCCGCGCTCGCCCACGCCTACCTCGACTTCGCCGAGCACAATCCGGCTGTCTACGACGCCTTGTTCCAGCTCGACGGCGGCCTGATGTACGCGCAGGAGGACACCCCCGAGCCGCTGAAGGACGCCTTCGCCGCCCTGGTCGAATACCTCACCGACGTCGCCGGCGACGGCGTCCCACCGGGGTTGTTCACCGAGGTGTTCTGGGCTTCGCTCCACGGCCTGGCGACCCTGACCCGAGCGGGCCGCCTCATGCCCGAGGATGCCGAGTCGAGGGTGGAACTGCTGGTGGACCGCCTCGCCGTGGCCTGACACACCGGATCGGCGGGTACGGGGCGGGGGCGCCAGGGTCCTTGCGCCGCCTCGTTTCTGTTTTCTCGCCCGCGCCGACGCTCCCGGCCACTCGCACCGACGGAGCGGAGCCGCTGATCGCCGGGCCCCGTGACCCACGCCCCGGCCCGGGGCCCCGTGTCCCGGACGGGTGGCACGCACCCTGGAAGCGGTGATGCGCATCGACCACGGGCCCGGCCGGGCCCGTGATGAGGCAATCTGGGGTGATGAGACCCTGGAGCACCTCCACCGAGCGCGACCTGCGGCGTCTGCTCAACGAGTGGGATCCGATCGGTGTCGCCGACGCCGTGCAGGACGAGTACGACTGCATGCTCGCCCCGTTGCTCGGGCGGCTTCACGGCGGCGCGGGCCGGGTGGCGATCGCCGAGTTCCTGCGGCACGAACTGGAGGACCACTTCGGTCTCGACGCCGCTACGTCGCGGCCGGATGCGATGGCGGCACGGCTGATCGCCTGGTGGACGCTTCCCGGTCGGGCAGGGGAATCGGCCGGCGGGTAGCCCATCCGTAGTCCGGCTCATCCGCGAACGCGGCCGCAGGGCAGGCTCGTTCCACGTGGCCACGTGAAGCGCTCCGCACCGCGCCGTTCTCCGAGGTGTCGGTGCGGATTCGAACGCAGGATCACAGGATCACGGACTCAATGGCCTTGTACGACCCGAGTCTTGAGCGGGACGGGACGGAGTGATCCGCACACGCCGAACGCCTGTCCGGGACGCCGCTGAGCGGTCAGCGGCTTCCGCCCACTGCCCCCCGTGAAGCGCGGCCGCCCCACCGCGTCGGGCCCGAGAGGCGCGATCTCGGCGGCCTTCCCGGCCCTCGCGGCGTCCTGCGGAGCTGTGGCGCCTCCGCGAGCCCACGCCTTCCCGCTGCGTTCGGAGCCACCTTCACCGGCCGCGAGAGCGGAACCCCTCCTCCCTCCGCCGCTACGGCGGCTACCGTGGCGGTACCACCTGCCTGGAGGAGCCCGTGAGCGCTCAACCCGTAGACCCCGTAACCGTCCCGCCGTACGCCCCCGCGCCCGGGGCCCCAGCCGAACTCCGTGCCCTGCTGCGCGCCGATCGCCGTGCGGACACGTGGGTGCCGGCTTTCGAGCGGGACTGGGCCAAGGCCTTGGAGGACGCCCGCGACTCCTTCAGCCTCACCCCGCTGCACGAGGTGGTGCGTACCTGGCAGTTGCGCGTCGCCGCGGCTCCGGCTGTGGATGCCTTCATGGGCTCCGGTTGTGACGAGTCCGACTTCGTCGATCTGGACGACGTCCTCGATCGCCGCAGGTGACCGCTCGGCCGTGGGCGGCGCGACTTTCCCCGCAGGCCGCGAAGACGCTCTCCGACCTCCCCGACCCGGCCAAGGAGACGGTCCGCGACGTCCTGGACATTGCGGTGCGCTCCCCATGGGGTCGGCCGCAGCAACACCCCGACCTCGGCGTCCCGGGTCAGGGCCGCTGATGGAAGTATCGCGGCCGAGGTCGGGTCCGGCGTTGCCTGGCACGGGCTTTGATGGCAACTCACGTGAACGCTGTAGCCCAAGTACGGGAACGGTCTCGCGGGGCTGACGGTGGTGCCCCCGAGTTCCGAGAACGCCTCGGGGCTTGCTTCGGAACCGTGGCCTCGCCGGGCGCGACGAGCGTGACCGATGTGGGCGTTGTCAGAGGTGCAGGTCAGGATGGCGGTCATGACTGACGGAACAGCCTGGCTTGCTGCCCCTCGACCCATGGGCCACGTGGGCTATCGCGTGGTGGTCGCACTCGGGCTGACGCGGCAAGAGCGCGCCGACCGCCTGGCCGCGACCGTCGAGTACGAGGCCGCACACATCGCCGTGCCGGTCGGTGAGCTCTCACTGCCGAAGGACCCGATCGTGAGCGGCACCCTGTCCGCGGCCCGGGGTTGGAACCGGCGTAGGCATGAGACGGGTGGCACAGTCATCGGTCGAACGGCCCTCGGATCAATGCCGACATGAAGGTAAGTCAGAATCGCACCGGTATGAACGCAACCCCTCCCGCAGCATCCACAGCGCTCTCCACCAGCCCCGTCCCCGTCCCGGTTCCCGTGGCAGGGGCTGTAAGCAAGGGCCGTAAGCAGCCGATCCGGTCCCGGGTCCGGCACGGCAGCCCTTCCTGCGCCGACTACGGCTGTACGCGTCCCGCGTGCATAGCCGCGGCTCGCCGGGACCGTGCTCGGCGTACCAGGGAGCTGAAGGCGGGCAGACCCGCTCGGGTCTCCTCCACGGGCGCGGCCGCCCATGCCTGTCGGCTACGGGAGACGGGCCTGTCGGCTGCGGACATCGCGGCGATTTCCGGGGTCGCCGTCACGCTCGTGCGGCGCCTGCTCCGCCCGGCAGGGGAGAGGCCGACCGGTATTCACCGCGCTACCTCCGATGCCATTCTCGGCGTCCCCTTGAACAGCGTCTTCAGGCGAGATCACCGTCTGCCGGGCCTGGTTGACGCGGAAAGGGCCGCCGCGGCACTGCAGGACCTCGCCGAACGGGGATGGCCGACCAGCTATCTGGCCGTCGAGCTGAACACCAGCACCCACACGCTCGCCGCGATCCGCAGCGAGCAACGCCGACGCCTCGCCGTCGTCCTGGACCAAAAGATCCAACGCCTGGCCGTGGTGCTGCTCGCGAGCGATCCGGCGGACCACGGCATCTCCGAGCACCGGAGCCGCCGGTCGAGAACCGCCGCCCGGCAACGAATGCAGCGGCCACAGCCCCCGAACGGCTCCACGCGGAACTGACGAAACCGCAAGGGGTGCCGGCTCACCCGCCGCGTCCCGCGGGGTGTTCCGGGGCGGCGCCCTCGATGTTCGCGCAACCAGCCGCAGATCACACGTACGGCCTCACATCGCGGGTGAAGAACGCGGTGTCCTGTCCTGAGGAGGGTGGCGCAGCACAAAAATGTGGTGTCCCACGCCTGGAAGGAAAAGAATGATGCGCCCGCTGAAATACACCGTCTCCATCGAGATCGCCCTGCCGCGGGAGAAGGCGGTCCAACTGCTCGCCGACCCGGCGCACCTGCCGAATTGGCTGCGGGGTTTGGTGCTCCACGAGCCGCTGAGCGGGCAGCACGGGCAGCTCGGCACGAAGTCACGGGTCGTGATGGAGATGGGCGGGCGGAGGGTCGAGTGCACGGAGACCATTACACGTCGGGAACCGGCAGACCTGCGCGAGGTCGCGAAAACGAGGACTGTTCACTTCGACCGCGAGATCGTCGGCGAGGGCATGTGGAGCGCCGTGCGCGACCGGCTGACCGAAGCCGGCCCGGCGACGACGCTCTGGGAGAGCGAGAACGAGTACCGTTTCAGCAGCCTTCTGATGAAGCTGATGGGCCTTCTGATGCCCGGCGCTTTCCGCAAGCAGTCGCGACAGCACATGCAGGACTTCAAGGCGTTCGCAGAGCAGGGGAAGGACGTCCGCGACTCGACGGGCTGAGCTGCCTCAACCCGGCCCCGATCGGTCGAGGTCCTGACGCCCATGGTGTGTTGATCTTCCTTCGTCCGACGTGTCCGGTGGCCGGCCGGAGGGGACGGCACGGCAAGGCATGATCGACTCTCCGGGGATTCGACGCTGGAGGTGTGGTGTGGGGGACTGGCGGACCGATCCGACGTTCGCGATGTGCCGGGAGCTGGTGGACGGAGCGGATCCGGCTTCGTTCGTGGGAGGCGCCTTCGACGTGCGGGCTGTGGTGACCGCCACCATCGCCATGCAGCCCGGGGACCGGCGCGGGTCGTGCCTGGACGCCGTCCCGTGGGGGAACTTCCCCCACGGCGAGGAAGTCCATGAGGACGTTCGACGGCTGCACACCGGCGAGGGACCCGCCGGCCGGGCGACGGCCGGGTTGTGGGGCCTGTGCGCCAACGACAGCCGGGCCGCCGTCGCCTTGGCGGTACCGTTCCTCATCCCCATCGCGACCGATGCCGACCACCCGCACCGTGCCCCCGCCCTCAGCCTGCTCTCGGGCCCGGCCCGCGCCCGGCACCACGGCGTCGCCTCCCGCGATGGACTCCTTCTCCACCGCACCGATCCTCGTCGCCACGCCCCCGGAGACTACGACGACTACGGCGTCGAGGTAACGGGCTACCCCGCAGGCTGGTCGGTGGCCGCCGCCCGCGCAGCGATCACCGCCGAGGCACCCGCCCTGCTGCCGTTCCTCCACGACCCCGACCCCACCATCCGCATCGACGCCACCTACGTTCTGGCCACTGCCGCCGACCCCGATCACACGGTCCGAACCGCCCTCGCCACCAGGTTCTCCGCAGAACAGGAGGCCCTGGTCCGCGCCGCGCTGCTCTTCGCCGTCGCCGAGACCACCCGGGCCCACGCCCACTCGCCGACCGCATCGTGGTTGCGCGAGCGGTGGCAAGACCGGCGGGAGGCCCCCGAAGTTCGCCTGGCGGCGGCGATCGGTTGGCTCTGCCTCACCGACGAACCCGTACCCGTACCCGGACTCGTACCTGCACCCGTACCCGTACCCGTACTCGTACTCGTACCCGAGGACCTTCGCAGGACCGTCGACGCCTTCGCCACGGACGAACGCGCGCACGCCATGGAGGCCCTGCCGTGGATGGAAGCCGCAGGCGGATCCGGGGAACCGGGACTCCTGCGCTGCGTTCGCTGCATGCTCCACCCCGAAGAGCCCGAACCGTCGGAAGACCCTTGGGCCTCCTGGCCCTGAGCAGACGGTGACGATCCGGCCGGGACGGGAGTGCGGAACGCGGAGGAGGTCCGTTGCCCGACTTCGATCCGGAGCAGACACGGACAGGCCTCGAAGCCGGGGCGGGGAACCGAACACGGCGATCACCGGTTCCCCGCCCCTGAAGCCGTTCACGCCCCAAGACCCGCAGTGGCTCAGGGCGTGTGGGCCGAGGGGTCGCCTCGGACTGGCTGAACCTAGCAGCTGTGCATGGCTGAATTTCATTGGCTGATCAGCCGGAAGAACTGGTCCACCGGACTCCGAACCTGGTGGACTCCCCAGGTTCGGGATCCATGGTCGCGGCGCTCCAACCCCACGCGGCCGTCCGGCTGCTCGTGGGCCCATGCCCGTCAACACGACCTGCTCCGGTCGAGCCCGTCGGCCCGTCGGGTCGTCGGCCATCAGCATCTGAAGCGACCTACCCCTTGCCGTTGCCGCTCTCGACACGGTGCAGCTCGGCCTCCAGGTCCAGCGGGCCGAACGGCTGGCGTCCCTCCACCCAGGTTTCCCGAGGGGTGAGCCACATGACCTCGAATTCCAGCCCGTCGGGGTCCTTCGCGTACAAGGACTTCGTGGCGCCGTGGTCGGTGCCTCCCAGGAATGAGTCCAAGGATGTCAGGCGTTCTCGAATGTCCACCAAAGAGGAAAGCGAATCGCACTGCCAAGCCGTGTGATACATTCCCGGACTTCCCGGGGTCACCTCTCGTGTGACCTCGGCCTGAAATAGTCCGAGATCATGGTGATTGGGACTCGTGGGAGAGCGCAGAAACGCCTTTTCGTTACCGTGCTGCTCGATGACCGAGAGGCCCAGTACGAAACTGTAGAAATCGGCGGATCGATTCACGTCACGTACCCAGAGGACCACGTGGTTGACTCGTTCGACACTCACAGGCACCTCCGCGCCCCGATGTTTCATCCTTCTGATCAGTACTGATTCCTCATGCTATGTGCGTGTGTTCGCCGGCGGAGGAGGACGGTCCGGACGATCCGCATTCATCCGTTCCACGCCCGATCGTACGAAGCGGCACGAGCATCGGAGCAATGAGGATGGACCTCATCCATGACGGGAGGATTTCGATGCCGCACTACAGGAATGTGGGGTGCTATCCGCCGAAACGGCACATCTACTGGGAGGGTCCGGAGGGATCGCCCCTGGTGGAGGAACTGCTCGGTGACGACGGATTCGACGGCGAATCCTCATTGCTCTACCACCTGCACAACCCGGCAGGCGTCGAAGGGCGTGCTCCGTGGGAACCACCGTCGACGGAATCCGATTCCTCGGGTCTGCACGCCGCCATGCACTTCCCTCGCCGTCCGGCGCCTGCCCCCGGTGCGGAGACCGACGCGGTACGTCACCGCGTCATGCTGGTGGGCGGTGACACGCTTCGTGTCTGGCGCGCCGTCGCCACCGGCGCATCGCCCCTGTACCGCAACGCCGGCGCCGACGAGTGCGCCTACGTCGAAGCGGGGACGGCCCTCGTGCACACCGCGATGGGCAGCATGGAGGTCGGCCCGGGAGACTTCGTCGTCATCCCGGCCGGAGTGGTGCACGCATGGCACCCCTCCACGGCAGGACGGCCGGACGCGGTCCCCCCGGCAGACCCTGGCCGGCGCACACCACCGGCGGCGCGCGATACCGCGCCGCCTCTGCGCCTGACCCTGTTCGAGTCGGCAGGCCGGATCAGCGCCCCGGCCCGGTACCTGTCCCCGCACGGACTGCTCCTGGAAGGGAGTCCCTACTGCGAACGCGACCTGCGGCATCCCGACCCGCCACAACCCGTCGACGCACGCGGCACGACCGTCCTGACCCGGCACGGTCACCGCGGAACGGCGATCACCTACCGCCACCATCCGTTCGACGTCGTCGGCTGGACCGGGACGCTCTATCCGTACGTGCTCAACATCGCGGACTGCGAGCCGGTGAGCGCACGGCTGCACGCGCCACCGCCGGTACACCAGATCTTCGCCATGCCGGGCGCCGACCTGATCTTCTTCACCCCGCGCCTGTTGGAGTACCACCCGCACGCCGTCAAAGTGCCCTACCAGCACGTCAACCTCGGCGGTGACGAACTCCTGCTCTTCGCCGACGGCGACTTCAGCTCCCGTACGGAGAGCGGCGTGCGCCAAGGGTCGGTGACCGTCTTCCCGCCGGGCGTCCCGCACGGCCCGCCCCCAGGACTCGCCGAGGCGACGCGCGGCCAACAGGAAACCTCCGAGTGGACCCTGCTGCTCGACGGACACGAGCGCCTCGAACCCGGACGCGATGCACTGCCCATGCTGGACCCGGACTATCCGCTGACGTGGTAGCCCCTGACGCACAGGACCCCTGCCGTGACCACGAAACCGCTTCCCCTCCTCCACGCGCGCGACCTCCCCACGACCGGGGATGAACTGTGGTCGGCAACGTCCGCGGTGAACGCACTGGTAGCAGAGCTCGACGCCTCACCATCGGCGACCGACTCCGTGCGACGACTGCGGCAGGTACTGACGCCGGACCACTACGACACCGCCGGGCCTCATGAGACGCCCTCACTTGAGGAAGCCTTCAGCGAACACGACACCTTCTTCGGCGTGGCCAGGGCCCACGGCCCCGCCGACCTGTTCCTCCGTGCCCTCCTCGTCGCCGAGATCGACACCGCCCTCGACCTCGCGCGCACCGCCTCCTCGCTGAGCCCGGCCGAGCGCTCCGCGCTGGTGGGCGCCGGCTCGGCCCTGCTGAGCCGGCGGCGTGCCCACCACCGAGGCACAGGACTCGTACGCCCGCCCGAGGGCCTCGTCGCGCCCCCTGCCGACGAGCACACCGCACAACTGCGCTGGACGTCCGGACACCGCCTCTTCTTCGCGCACCTCCAGGCCATCACCGTGACCTGCGGGTGCGCCGTCAACGCACGCACCGCCGCCGAACAAGCCGCCTACCTCGACTACACCGTGCTGTTCTGCACGAGCGCCGCACTCGCCATGCGGCACGCCGCGGACTTCGCCCCCGAGCTCTACGTCCGCTCGATCCGGCCCACCATGACCCCACCGCATGTGGGGTCGGGATTCAGCGGCCTGCAGACCCGTGACCACCACTACCTGGTGCAGTCCCTCGACAGCCTCGGCACACGGCTGCTGCCGGCGGTCGCCGGGGGAGTGACCTACCGGAAGTTCGAGGACGCACTGGAGCGGCTCTACGCAGCACATGTCCATGTGTGCCGTCGCTTCGGCGGCGACACCAACGTGAGTCTGCGCATGGAAGCCAGCAAGGAGGACAGTGGCACGACGGGTGCGGAACGTGCCCGGCAGTACGCCGGGCTGCGCATCCGCAAGCTCGGCGGACGACGGTCCGCGGCATGACGGTCACCGACTGGCACGCCCACCTGTGGCCCCGCGCCTATTGCGACTTCCTCGCCGCACACGGCCAGGACTCCAGCCACCAGCGGGGCTTCACGCCGGGTGACGACAGCGCCGCGATGCTGAGCCGGCGCCTGCGACAGATGGACGACAGCGGCATCGACTGCCAGGTTCTCAATGCCGCGGCCCTCTATCCCGGGCTCGCCCCACCCGAGCGGAACGTCCGGGCGGCGCGACTGGCCAACGAGGCGATGGCCGACGTGGTCCGCTCAGCCCCGGGCCGCCTCGCCTTCCTGGGCATCCTGCCCCTGCCTCTGGTGACGGAGTCACTGCACGAGCTCGACCACCTCATGAACCGGCTCGGCGCACGAGGCATCGTCCTCCCCCCGGCCCTTCACGGCACGTCCACTCTGGACTCCCACTACGAACCCCTGTACGCGGCACTGGATCACGCCCGGGCAGCGCTGCTCTACCACCCGGCCGGAACCCCCGCCGGGCCGTCGCTGTGCGACCCCGTCGCAGTGACGTGGTCCGTGGGCGCCATCGCGCAACTGACCACCGTCGTACTCGACTGGCTGGCAGCGGACATGTCGGCCCGGTTCCCCCACATACGGCCGATCGTCAGCAGAGCCGGCGGCGCCTGCTTCCTGCTCGACCCCGACACCGTGCAGGACGTCGTCACGTCCACCCTGTGCTTCGACAGCCACACACAGGGGAATCCGGCGGCCCTCGGACTGGCCGGACGACACGTGGGCCGACCCCGCGTCCTGCTCGGCACGGACTACCCGTTCGTCCGGGACGCGCGCCTGGCGGAAGCCGTCCGCGAGTACCGGACGGTCACCTGGGGCGCGTCCGAAACCACTTGACGGCGCCGGAGGCCGCCCGGACGTGCGTGAAGCACCGGATCCGGGCCGACCCGTCGCCACCGTGCTCGGCGGTTCCGGGCAGCGCCCGAACGCCCGCCCGCAGAGCGGCTCATCGGCGACCGGCCCGCATGCCGGCTCGTCGGCGACCCCGCCCGCCGGGGGGTGCGTCAGGATTCAGGCCCGTGTGGTGAGTCGTGCGACTGCCGCGTCGTAGCGCTGCCGGAGTTCCGCGTCCGCCGATACCCGCAGCAGCACGCGGAGCGCCCGAACCGCACCGTCGTCGTAACCGAAGGACTCCGCCTCCCGGGCGGCCAGGTCGAGTTGCCCGATGCCCTCGGCCTCGTTCCCGAGCCGCAGCAGCGCCTCTCCCCTCACCATGAGCAGCAGGATGCGGGGCACGTCGGCCGTGCCCGACCTGTCGTCGAAGGCCAGGGCTTCGGTGGCCGTGTCGAGGGCTTGGTGCCACTTCCCGGAGTCGGCCCGGTGCCGGGCGAGGTGCTGCATGGCCAGTCTCTCGATGGTCCGGTCGCCGGCCTGCCGCGCCAGCTTCACCGCCCGCTCGGACCCCCGCGCCGCCTGGTCCAGGTTGCCGAGCGCCGACTGCGCCACCGCCAGGACGATCAGAGCGTTCGCTTCGGCCAGCGCGTCACCTGCCCGCGAGGCGAGCGCGGAAGCGGCCTCCAGATGAGTCAGCGCCTCCGGGATGCGACCTTCCTCGGTCAGCACCCAGCCGAGGACGTTCAGCACCCTCGACTCGCCGTGCGGGTCGGCGTCGGCCCGCGCCGCCGCGAGCGCCGTTTGCAGCAGCGGGACCCAGCCGTCCCGTACGCGCCACACGATCAGTGGCCACAGCGTCAGGACGATCCGCCAGGTCCTGTCGTGAAGCGCGGCGGCGTGCGCCGCGGCCACCGCGAGCGTGAGGTCGTCCCTTTCGGCCGCGTACCAGGCCACGGCGGCGGCCCGATCGCCGAACTCGCGTACGTCGGCGGGCGGTTGGTAGTCGGAGGGCAGCGGAAAACAGTCCTCGTTGCCGGGCTCGGCCGCCGCCACGGCCGCCAGGGCCGTGGCGATGTAGTGGTCGAGGACGCGCTTGAGTGCTTCGGGACCGCTGTCCAGACTCCGTGCGTAGAGCCGAACGAGGTCGTGCATCGTCCATCGGCCGGGCGTCGTCTCCGCGACGAGGTGCGCGACGGCCAGCCGGTCCAGGGAGACCTCGGCGGATGCCGGGTCCGTGCCCGCCAGGGCCGCCGCCGCATACCGGTCGACGTGCGTGCCGGGGTGCCGGCCGAGATGTGCGAACAGGCGGGAGACCTGTGCCGGAAGCTGTTGCAGCGTCATGCGCAGGGCCGCTCGTACGCCGGTGTCCTCCACGTCCAACAGGCTCAGCCGACGCGTGTGGTCGGACAGTTCGTCCGCCATCGCGCCCAGCGACCAGTTGGGCTGTCCGGCCAGGCGGGCGGCCGTCACCCGCAGTGCGAGGGGCAGCCCGCCGCACAGCTCGGCCAGCCGTCGCGCGGCCGCCGGCTCCGCACCCACCCGTTCCGTACCGAGCACACCGGCCAGGAGCATCGTGGCGTCCTGCGCGCCGAGGACGTCCACGGCGACGGGCCGGGCGGTGTCGGTGACGATCAGACCCTGCAGCCGGTGCCTGCTGGTGACGACGGTGACGCAGTCGCGCCCACCCGGCAGCAGCTGCCTGACCTGCTCGGATTCACGCGCGTTGTCGAGCACCACCAGGAGCCGACGGTCGGCCGCGAGGGATCGGAACAGCGCGGCCGCGCCGTTCGCCGACTCCGGCATCCGGGAATCGGGCACACCGAGCGCCAGCAGGAACTCCCGCAGCACCTCCATGAGCGCGGGCTCACCCGTATCGCCGAAGCCCCGCAGGTCGGCATGGAGCAGCCCGTCGACGAATCCGGCACGGACGTGGTGGGCCCAATGCAGGACGAGGGCCGTCTTCCCCACCCCGGCGGGCCCTACGACCAGACAGACGGGCGCCTCGCCCGTGGCGGCCCGTGACAGGGCGGCCAGCTCCGCCGTACGCCCGTGAAAGCCGCGCGGCGCACGCGGCAGCAGATCGGGCGCGTCCTTGGACGCGACGGGATCCGGCACGCCGCCCGCCGTTACGACCTCAGGCAACGTGACGTCCGCCGTGGGCGAAGGGCGGGGTCGGCCCAGGCTCGCGAGGCGTTCCAGTTCCCCGGCCCCTGCCGCGTCCAGCCCCAGAGCCGTGGCGAGAGCCTGCACGGTCCGGCGCTGCGGCCCCCGGGAGCGGCCCCGCTCCATGTAGGACAGGGCCCGCACACTGATCCCCGCCTTCTGCGCCAACTCCTCCTGGCTCAGCCCGGCCCCCGTCCGTAGACCGTGCAGAAGCGCGCCGAAGCCGCCGGTGGCCGGTGCACCCGTACCCATGCCGAGAACGTCCCCTCTTGTTCGACGTGGTTCTGCTCGAACGCCGAACCCCACCTGCAAAAGTATGCGGCACACAGTTTTGCGGGTTGAACTTCCTGTTCCGCCCCGGATCCATCGGGTTGTCTTGAGGCACAGACGAAGACGCCGGACACCGCCGGTACCCCTCACCCCCCGATCTGCGGCACCCGCGCGCCTGCGCGCGTTCCGCGCCGAACACCCCGTGGAAAAGCCAGCGATGAACCCGATTTCCGCCGTCCGCCGAACGGGCAGGCGCCTGGGCCCCCTGTGCCTCGCCCTCCTCGTGACCTGCACCCCGGTGAGCATCGGAGGCACGCCGGCCCACGCGGACAACAGCCGTCCTTGGAACGCGAGCCTGTGGAACATCACCGGCATGGACGAAGGAGCCGGCACCGACGGCAGCGACCGCAGCATCACATCCATGAGGACGAGGAGCTGCCACAGCTACAGCTCCACGACCGTCGAGCCGCGGAGCCGGAACAGCCACATCGGCGATCTCAACCCCCACATCGGGCAAGGCCGGTCGATGTCCGACCGCCCGAACGCCGC
This sequence comes from Streptomyces sp. NPDC057939, assembly GCF_042887545.1. Lineage (NCBI taxonomy): Bacteria > Bacillati > Actinomycetota > Actinomycetes > Kitasatosporales > Streptomycetaceae > Streptomyces > Streptomyces sp. NPDC057939. Next base: position 60,530 of record NZ_JBHVPG010000011.1, on the reverse strand, counting down.
TGGTGACGAGCCTCGCCAACCACTACGGCGCGCAGCTTCCCACGCCGGTCCCGAACACCGGGGACCACACCTCACGGGACCGCGGTGTAGGCCGCGGCAATGCGTCCTCCGTCGGGCGGAGCACGTCGTCCCACCGGCGGACGCTGTCCCGCACGGCCGACCACGACCGCGCGGACGAACGCAGCTCCGTCCTGGCCAACATCACCTGTGCGAGCCCCGAGTCCGCCCGCTCGGGCCGGATCGAACGCCGCATCGCGTGGACTCCGAGCGGACGGATATGAGCCCGGGAACGGCCTCAGGCCGTCCTCGGGGGCCCGTCGGCGTCGACATGGAACGCACCGGGTCGCCCCGCCCGCCCTCGCGCACCGCTCGCTGAACGGCCGCAACCGCACAGACGCCACCGCCGGCATCGTCGACCGGGGTGGTGCGCCTCCTTCTGGTGGCACCCCTGGCCGTCGATCGACGTCGGAAACCGGATAGGGCAGGTCTTGGGCGCCTGGCATCATGGATCACGTGATCATTCGTCGAAAGGCCGATGCCGCGTAGACGGCCGCGCGCACTGCGCGCCGAACAACCGGCCTCCCGTGTCTGGGGGCCGACCCCACCGTTCCGGATCCACGGCCTCTCCGCGAGGGCGAGCCTGGCCGTGCACCGGGCCGAGCATTCGAGCGACAGCTTCTACATCCACCCAGGTGCCACCGACCATGCGTTGCGGCGGTACCGCGAGTTCCTTCACCCACCGGGCCGACGTCCGCTCTACCCGCGGGAGTCGTTCTGCTCGTGCACCTGGTGCTCCTTCGACGACGTCAGACATGCACGTGACGTGTTGGAGGAGGTGATGGAGCGGCTCCCGGAACGCCCCCGAGCCGAGCTGGGCCGGCTCGTGAAGCCCTTGGACGCGGAGTTCTTGCGCCGTACTCTTCCGGACCCGTTCGTGCGTCGGCGCGAGTGGCGGACTCAGTTCTGGTGGTACCGCCGTCTGGCCGACAGGTCTGAGTGGGGGTGACGGAACCCAGGGTGCCCGCTGCCGCCGTGGGGCCTTTGCCGTCGTGGGTGCTGTGATCACGCCGTCGGAACCGTCCCGGACCACGTCGCCCTGTTGCTCGCGCTGAAGCAACGGAAGCGGTTCGTCGAGGATGCGGTGCTGATCGTCGATGGCACCCTCGTCCCTGCACGGGGCCATGCCATTGCCACGAAGGTGAAGAACTACCGGTACAGGGTCGCTGGTCATCCCGCACCGCAGGTCTTGTCCCGGCCCTCCCGAAGACCGATTGCGGACACCCCTTGGCCGGGCTTCACCCCGCCGCCGTCTTCAGCTGGTCGGCGAGGTGACCCGAGGGGTGTTTCCTAGGCGCGCGGCGTCCGACGGCCCACGCCCCACTCGCCGGACGGCGTGACGAGGCCGTTGTCGGACACGGACAGCTGCTGGTCGGCGGCAACGGTGGCCTGCGGGGCGGGGACGGAAGCAGGCCGTCCGTGGTCCGCCGTGGACGCCTGGCTGGTGGCCGGGGCCGCGATGGCGACACTACCGGCCACGGCCATGGCACCGGCAAGCACAATCATTCTCTTCTTCATACTGGCTCTTGCCCTTCGCTCTGGTCGACATCTACCGCTCTTCACTCCTGGGCCGCGGAAGAGGTCCAGGCGAAAGGGGCGCTGTGCGTCGGCGGTTGGGGGTTGTCCGCCGGCGCAGGGCAGCGCCCCTGCGGCAGACTCAGTCGATCACGGTGGACTCTCACAGCCCCAGGCAATTCCGCCGGCAAAAATGCTGTCGGCGTACTTTTGCAGGCCACGGATCCACAGCGCCGGCGTACGTCTGGGCCGGGGCCGGAGCCGCTGCCTCCCCTCAACCCGGAGGCGCCGCGGCCGCTACTGGGCTCCGACCTGGTCATCCCGCATCGCCGTGCGCGCGGGCAGAGCGGACTGTTTCCCCGGCAGGCGGAACAGACGATCCGGTCAGCCGCGGAACTTCAGACGCCGAACAGCGGTGGCGGGTAGCCCGCAGGACACTGAAGGCAACGACGTGCGGCGAGCAGAGGAGCGCAGGGGTGATGGAGACAGGCCCGGTTGTCGTGTTCGCGAACTTCCTCTCGGACTTGGCGGTGGATCTCGACGAGGGGCAGATCCTGACGCAGTGGGCCCAACAGGCACCGCGCAAGGTGTGGCTGCTTCGGCCGGGCGATGCGCTCGTCACGCCGGTCCCGCTGAGCCCGGAGTTCTTGCGGTACGCGTTCGACCTGACCGGAGTCCCTGCGGGATCGGTCACCGTCATCCAGGTACCGCCCGCCGGAGCCGTTCCGCTGGCGCGGGCGGTGCGCGAGGCCGGCCTCATGGACCGGGTCCGGGCGGTTGCCGGTGACCGAGGTGCGGCGCTGTTGCCGACGGCCCTGGACGCCTCGGCGATCGCGTTCGCCCGCGACATCGGTCTCGCGGTGCACCCGTACCCCACGATCGAGGCCGCCGAGGCCGCCCTGAAGACGACCATGCTGCTCAATACGAAGGCCGGCTTCCGGGAGGCGGCCGGACGGCTGGGCATGCGGGTGCCCGCAGGGCGGGTCTGCCGGCGCGCACAGACCGAAGCCGTGACGCGCGAGCTGCTGCGGGAGCACGAACGCGTCGTGGTGAAGCCGGACCGTTCGGCCGGAGGGCACGGGATGCGCTTCGTGTCCCGCGAGGACCTTTCGGGCGGGGTGAGCCTGCGGCTCGATTCGGTCGGTGGGCCCGAAGGCCTTTGGGTGGTGGAGGAGTGCCTCGATGTGGCCGAGTCGGTCAGCGTCCAGCTGGACGTGACCGCCTCCGGAACACGGGTGCTCTTCAGCGGTGCGATGCGTACGGTCCGGGGCTCCTTCACGGGCTACGTTTCTCCGCTGCCGCCGTCCTGCGGACACGTGGCGGGCGAGCTGGAGCAATGGGGGACGCTCCTGGGCCGCCACTTGGCGGACCACGGCTACGCCGGGCCCTTCGGGCTCGACGCGCTGGTGGACACGGACGGTGTCGCGTACGCGAGCGAGAGCAACATCCGGCGTACGGCCACGACGACACCCCACAGCATGGTCGCCCGGCTGACTGCGGAATCGGTCGAGCCGCGCCCGGCATGGTCGGTGTCGAAGGGCTGGAGCCGCAGCCCCATGGACTTCGCAGGAGCGCTTGCCCGGCTGCGCGCATCCCGCCTCGCGTTCGACCAGGATCACGGCGAGGGCGTGGTTCTCTACGCGGACGCACCGCCCGATGGACGGTCCTGGCGGTACGCGGTGGTGGCCAGAAGCGCCGGGGACGTGGCAGAGCGGGAAGCGGCACTGGCCGAGGTCCTCGAATTCGAGGGCGGCTGACCCAGAGGATGCCGCTCCTGGCACCCGGATGGGTGCCGGGGTGAAACAGTGCGCAGGGACCCGCACGGCACCCCGGTTGCCTCCGCAGCGCCACGGCGATCGGCCCGCGGTCGCCGGCCGGTGCTTCCACGTCTGCTTCCACGTCGGCCGCTCGTCGTGAGGTGACGGACGGGGCTCAGGCTTGCAGGCGGGCTCGGGTCTCCCTGGCTGTCCGCCGCTTGAGTGCGCGCCGTTCGTCCTCGGTCAGGCCGCCGCACACGCCCATGTCCTGGCCCCCTTCGAGGGCCCACTGGAGACATTCGTCCAGGACCGGGCAGTTTCGGCATATCGCCTTCGCCTCCTCGATCTGGAGGAGGGCCGGTCCGCTGCTGCCGATGGGGAAGAACAGGTCCGGGTCCGCCTGTCGGCAGGCGGCCTGGTGACGCCAGTCCATCGTCGTGCCTCCGTTCACATTGCCGGATTGCTTCACTGCCCGCCTGGCCGATATCGCCGGCTCTATGCAGAACATCGGCACCGACTTCTTCTCCTCGCACCCGATCGCGGCGCACGGGTTCGTTTGGTGCCGGTATGTGGGGTAGGCGGGACGCATGTTCAGGCATCGACGTGTACGAACGGTTGTTGTACTTGTGATCAGTTGGACGGTGTTGACCGGCGTCGAGCGCTGGGGCGAGGGCGTGTCCTGGTCGAAGGCCGTGTCCAGCGGGCTGTTGTGGGCGGTCGTGGTGACCGGCGCCTGGTGGTTCGCCGAGTGGACGCAGGTGAGTCGGCGCCGTGGCACGCGCCGGTCGGACCTCTGCCGTGCGGAGTCGGATCAGGGACGGTAGACCGCGCCGGGGGAAGGGTCCCGGCCGACCTCGGAGCTTGGTCACCGACGAGATCAGAGGGGTGTACCGCACGCCGGCGTGCGGTACACCCCTCTGATCAGCCCAACAACCGGGCGAAGCTAGGGACGGTCACCGGTGCCGCCCTCCGAGGGGGCCGCGGTCTGCTGCTGTCCGCCGGGGCGCGGGGCCCGGGTTGTGTCGTGGATGCTGTCGCGAGCAGCCGCGGCGACTGCCTCGGGGGTGATGCCGAACTCGTCGTAGAGACGTTGGTAGTCGGCGGAGGCCCCGTAGTGCTCCAGGCTGATGATGCGTCCGGCGTCGCCGACCACGTCGCGCCAGCCCTGGCCGACGGCAGCCTCGACACTCACCCGTGCGCGCACGGCCGGTGGTAGGACGTTGTCCTGGTATTCGCGGGGTTGGGCGGCGAACCATTCGCGGCACGGCATCGAGACCACCCGCACCGCCAGGCCCTCGGCGGCCAGCAGGTCGCGGGCGTCCAGGGTGATGTGGACCTCGGAGCCGCTGGCGATCAGGATCACCTGGGGCGCAGCGCCGTCGGCCGCGTCCGCGAGGGTGTAGCCGCCGCGGGCCGCCTCCTGGGCGGGGGCGTACGTTCCGCGGTCGAGGACGGGCAGGTTCTGGCGGGACAGGATCAGACCCGCGGGTCGGTCGTTGTGCTCCAGGATGGTCTGCCAGCAGGTGGTGGTCTCGTTGGCGTCGGCGGGCCGCACCACGTCGAGGCCGGGAACGGCGCGCAGCGCGGCGAGGTGCTCGACGGGCTGGTGGGTGGGGCCGTCCTCACCCAGACCGATGGAGTCGTGCGTCCAGACGTAGGTGACGGGCAGTCGCATCAGCGCGGCGAGACGCACGGCCGGCCGCATGTAGTCGGAGAAGGTCAGGAAGGTGCCGCCGTAGGGGCGGGTGAGGCTCTGGAGCGCGATGCCGTTGAGAACGGCGCCCATGGCGTGCTCGCGGATCCCGAAGTGCAGCGTGCGTCCGTAGGGCCCGCCCTTCCAGTCCTTGGTCTGCCGGTCGGCCGGGATGAACGACGGTTCGCCGTCCATGGTGGTGTTGTTGCTCCCGGCGAGGTCGGCCGAGCCGCCCCACAGTTCCGGCAGTACCGGGGCCAGCGCGGTGAGGACCGCACCCGAGGCGGCTCGCGTCGCCATCCCCTTGGCATCGGCGGGAAAGGTGGGCAGGACGTCGGTCCAGCCCTCCGGCAACCGTTGGCCTTGGAGCCGGTCCAGCAGCGCGGCGCGTTCGGGCTGCGCATTGCGCCAGCTCGTGAAGGATTCGTCCCATTCGGCGTGTGCCGCGCGGCCGCGCTCCGCGGCCTGCCGGGTACGGGCCAGGACCTCGTCCTCGACGATGAAGTGCGCCGCGGGGTCGAAGCCCAGCAGTTGCTTGGTGGCGGCGATCTCGTCCTCGCCCAGGGCCGAGCCGTGCGCCTTGCCGGTGTTCTGCTTGGTGGGGGCCGGCCAGCCGATCAGGGTTCGCAGCATGATCAGCGACGGACGTCCGGTCTCGGCCCGGGCGGCGCGGGTCGCGGCGAGCAGCGCGTCGACGTCCTCGACGTACTCGCCGCCGGCGGTCCAATCGACGGTCTGCACGTGCCAGCCGTAGGCGGCGAAGCGGGCGGGCACGTCCTCGCTGAAGGAGATATCGGTGTCGTCCTCGATCGAGATGTGGTTCGAGTCGTAGAAGACGGTCAGGTCGCCCAGTTCCTGGTGGCCCGCCAGCGAAGCGGCCTCCGCGGTGACGCCTTCCATCAGGTCGCCGTCCGAGGCGATGACGTAGATGTGGTGGTCGAAGGGGCTGCTGCCCGGCTCGGCGTCCGGGTCCAGCAGTCCGCGTTCGCGGCGGGCGGCCATCGCCATGCCGACCGCGCCGGCCAGCCCCTGTCCCAGCGGGCCGGTGGTGATCTCCACTCCGCGGGTGTGACGGTGCTCGGGGTGTCCGGGCGTGGCCGAGGCCCAGGTCCGGTAAGCCTCCAGGTCGGAGAGCCGCAGGTCGTAGCCGGCCAGGTACAGCTGGATGTAGAGGGTCAGGCTGGAGTGGCCGCAGGAGAGCACGAACCGGTCCCGTCCGAGCCACTGGTCGTCGTCCGGATCGTGTCGCATGACGTTCTGGAACAGCAGGTAAGCCAGCGGGGCCAGGCTCATCGCTGTTCCCGGGTGGCCGTTGCCGACCTTCTGCACCGCGTCGGCGGCCAGCAGACGCACGGTGTCCACCGCACGTACGTCCACCGCGTCCCAGCCCGCGCGCTCGGCTGTCGGAGGCGCCACGGACCTGTGACCCCCTACTGCATCGGACTGCTCGCTGGTCATGCCGCTGTCCCTTCGTCAAGCGGACGGACCGGCCCTGCGGGCCGCCCGTCGGCGGATGTACCCTCGCGGCCCTGCCGGTCGGTACACGCTGATGTCCTCGTTGTCGTCACCGCGCGGACGGCGGCCGGAATCCCATCGTCCGAGCTGCCGCGGCGGAGCGCAGCTCCGCCGGCGTGGCGCTCTGCCGTTCGGTTCGTGCCGGCATCCCGTCCAGGTCGTCGGCGGAGAGCCGTTCGTCTGTACTCCAGCCCCTCGTGGGCGGCCGGGATCTTGATGGAAGGGTTCGGCCGACCGACCGCGCCCCAGAGCTCGCGGGCCATGGCAACGGAACGTCGGATTCGCGGTGGCCCCCACGACGGTTTCGTCCGCGATCCGCCTCTTCGGCCCTCCACACGCGAGAAGCTCCCCGGACAGGCCGTCGAGCCGGACCGGTCCATCGGCCGCGGTCAGCCCGATGAGCGGGCTGGATCCAGCGGAGACGGGCATGCGAAACCTCCAGAGCGGTACGGCACCGCGCACGTCTAGGGTGTCCCGCCCGGCGGACGGACAGACGGCGGCAGCACTCCCGGGGTGGTTCTCTCCCCACTTGCCCGGATCACCCGGCAGCAAGCGTGCTGCCCGAGATCGAAGGGCCGAGCCGGATCCTGCCACTGGGGTCGGCCGCCGGGCCGGGGCCGCGTGGACCAGCGCCGCCCGCCCGTCATCCCTCACGGAAAGCGACTTCAGCACGCCGCAGCCACAGCGTCGAGCGGCGGCACGGGGCCCGGTGCCGGGTTGGGGCCGGCACCGGGCGTAGTCGCGTTCGCCGGTGGTGGAGGGGTTTATACGGGGGTGTCGGGCAGGCTGGTGAAACCGGGGGCGCAGGCGGTGCGCAGGTTGGAGGGGGTGAAGGGGACGTTGTCGGTGGTGGTGCAAGTGGCCTGGTGGAGGGTGCCGTCGTCGGCGAGGAGGGTGATGAACAGGTGTCCCGGGCTTTCCTCCGTGACCGCGAGGGTGGTGTCGTAGACACAGCTGGGGGCGTTGGGGACGAGGGCGAGGTTGATCCAGACGCCGGGGTTGCGACTGTCGTTGAGGAACGCGTGTCCCTGGTTGTCCGTGGCGGAGCGGAAGACCGTCTCGAAGAGCCCGGTGCCTGAGTAGTCCACCACCGCGGAGCTGACGTCACGGGAGGTGCGGCAGCTGTTGTCGGTGCTCTGCTCGCCCGCACCCTGCTCCGCGGCCGGCTCGGGCAGGGCCGGAGCCGGCTTGGGCGCCTGCTTGACCGGTGGCTTCGTGGCGGGCTGCTTCTTCGCTGCCTGCTTCTTCGGGGCCTTGGGATCGGGTCCCTGGTACGCCGACGCGGCGGGCGCGAGGAGCGTCCCGGCGAGTGCGACGCCGGAGAGGGCCGCCACGCCTCGTGCTGCCCAGGCAAGTGTTCGCATGTGTGCTCCGTCGTCAATGGGGGCCTGCCCATGCTGGGGCGGCTCACGGTTGTGTGGGGGAGGAAGACCGTTGGCCTGGCGCGATCGTGTGCCGGGTTGGGATCGGGGGGAAAAGACGGGTTCTGCGTCTGTCTCGCAACCGTGGGCGAACATCGCACAAAAGTTCCGATCGGAATCGGCCGCCGGTCCGTGAGGTCACTCGTCCGAGTTCTGGGGGCGGCCCCGAATGGCCGCTCGTCGAGGGACCCGAGCCGGTCGCGGAGCGATGGGACCGCGGGGCGGGCATGGTTGGGCGGCTCGCCGGCCGGGCCCCGTTGACGAGCCCCGGCGGCGGTGACGGCGGACACGACGCAGTCGAGGTCGCCTTCGGCCTCAGCCTCGGCCTGGGCCAGAAGAGCGGTGGTGACCTTCGCCCAGGTTCCGTCCGCACCCCACATGTGCAAGGCGGCTGTGGGCACCCTTCCACGAGCCAAGGTGCTCGGACGGGTCCATCCAAGGCGTGCTGGTGCGGCACTTGAACGCGATCGCGTCGATCAACTAGCCGCGATCACGCCACCGACCACCCCTCCGCGGAGTCCGGTCCGGCAACAACGTTCGATGCGTGCCCACCGGGCGTCGGCCAACGACACGCCTGCACCAACGATCCAATGGCACGAACACCAGGGTGGTCGGCATCTGACGGGCCCGGACCTCCTCGATGGTCGGCACCCAGGAACCGATCTCGACGCTGTCCTCGGCCCGGTCGATCACCTTGAAATCCAGGACCTCGTGGTGCGCAGGGTCCTCGAAGACGTTGTTGTAGTCCTTTCGGGCCCAGCGGAAGGACTCTTCGTTCCGGTTCCGCGTCGACGAGCGCCGAGAGAGAGGCGTGCGGTGGTTCCCGGACGAACTCTTGCCGAAGTGAAGTGAATCGAGGGTGACGAGTGACGTGAGTTGTGCCGGATCGTTTCAGCCGATGTGAACGAACGACCTCGCCTCCTGGAGCCGGCCTTCTGCCGGTCGATCGTCAGTGCCGGCTGTTCCCTCCGGCCCCCGCCGGATACGGTCGCCCGACGTCCACCCACCGCCGTCCGGGAGGCGACGTGAGCGACCTGTCGTTCTACTGGTGCAGTTCGTGCCGGCGGCCCCTCTACGCCACCAGCTCGACCACCCTCGACGCCGACCGGGACTGGGAGATCGACCACCAGCAGCCCGGCGAATGCGGCAACGACCACCTGATGCCCCTGACCGGCACCGCCTCGGCACCCGAGAACCTGCGCGGCGCCCTGCGTGTCCTGCGACTGTTCGGCTCCTGAAGCCCTGCCTCCCGTCGGCTTCGGGAGGCCGGGGGAGGCCCAGGCCCTGCTTGAGGACAAGGGTCCGGAATCGGCCCTCCGTCCCGGACAGCTCCGCAGGCGCGCACGTGGCATGGACGTCGAGGCCGGCCCGAGGTCAGCCCCCAAAACCGGACCGCTCCGGGGACGCGCCGCTCGCGAGCGCCGGGGGCTCACCGGGGTTGGCGGTCCCAGAACGAGCAGTGCTGCGCGGAGTATGCGTCGACGGCCTGGATGCCGTCCGGTCGCCGGCGCCGCTGCCACCGACGGTCGGGTCCTGAACACGACGGTGGCCCACCGATGGCAGGCCGAGGACCTGTGGATGTCGACGGCCGACCTGGGGCGGACTCGACCCGATGGGAGAGAGCGCAGGACCGGCCTGCGAGGTGCCGAGGGAGCAGAGCGGGTTTCGCCGCGAGCCGGTGGCCAGTAGCCGGTAGCAGCTCCTCTCCGCCTGGTGCGGGGCCGCCGTTCGGGGGTGGCTACGCTGCTCGACGTCCCGCACCTCGGACAGCGGGCCCCGAAGGAGCGCCACCGGTATGAACAGCCCCACCGTCCCCCTCGCGCCGCACGCGGTTCCCGTGGAAGGGTGCGCCCCGTTCGGCCTTCGCTACGCACTCGTCGACGAGGTCGGAGGACTCGTGCGCCCGCCGGATCTGACCGAGGTCGGGGCATGGCACACCGACGGTCGTGGCGGTTTCATAGCCCCCGCCGCAGACCTGGCCGGTACGTGGGGGTACATGGACGGGTACGGCAGTTGGCTGGCCGAACCGACCTTGCAGCACGCCACCGGCTTCGACGAAGGCCTCTCGCGGTTCATGACCGGCGGGCTGTGGGGCTACGCCGACCCCTCGGGGACGGAGGTGCTCGCCGCGCGCTTCCTGGAGGCCGGTCCGTTCACCCACGGCCTCGCCGCCGTCCGCGGGGAGAGCGGAGCCGGTCACATCGATCCGAACGGCACGTTCGTGACCGACCCGGTCCACCGTGCGGCCGGACGGTACGGACCGAACGGCCTGGCCGGCGTCCGGACGGTCGACGGCCGGTGCGGCTACGTCGACCGCGAGGGCCGTCTCGCGATCGCCGCCCGCTTCGACCGGGCGCTGCCCTTCAACGCGGCCGGCACGGCGCCCGTTCTGCTCGGGGAGGCGTGGGGGCTGATCGACGCCACCGGTGCGTGGGTCGTCGAGCCCTGCTTCCGTCGCCTCGACGCCTTCGACGAGAACGGCCTGGCCTACGCCGTCGGCGGGACCGCGGGGGACATGTACATCGGGTTCGTCGACCCCTACGGGAAGGTCGTCGTCCGCCAGGAGGGCGAGATGGACAGCGTCCTGCGCTGTGGTCTGCTGAAGGTCGGTGACGAGTACTCGCGAGGCTTCCGCGACGCGACCGGCGCATGGGCGATCGAAGACGAGTACGAGTGGACGGACCGCTTCGATGCCGGTGGCGCGGCCGTCGCCAGGCCGCTCGACCCGCCGGTGTGGGGGGTGCTGCGCAGCGATGGCTCCTTCACCCCCGTCGCGCACCCCGAACCCCTCACCGACTCAGAGTCCTGGATCACCGGTTTCGACGGTGGGCACGGTACGGCGCCCTTCCTGACCCCCGACGGAGGCCTCGTCCACGTCGGCCGGGACGGCCGCGACGTGTGCCGGGTCGAAGTCGACGCCCCCGACCGCAGCGCGATCGCCCTGCGGAACGCCGCGGGCACCACGGTGTGGCGCGGCACGGCCGCCCCCGGCACGTTCGAACACCACCGCCCCTTCCTGGCCGAGGACGTCAGGGCGTTCATCGACCACACCACCGCCTGGGAGGGCGACCTGGGCGAAGTGGTGAGGGACCTCATGGCCCTGCCGCCCCGCGAGTTCCGCCCCACGTCCCTGATCTTCGACGGGAACCAGGACCCGTACGACCTCACGGACCTCGACGACTACGACCGGGCCGATACGGAGCAGGGCGCCGTGCTCGTGCTGGCGAGTACCTGGCTGGCGGCGGAGTGGCTCACCGAGTACCCGTGGTTGGAGGACGGTGTGCAGGACTGCTTCACCGAGATCCTGGAGACGTACGAGCGGCGGCTGTGCGAGCTGTTCGGTACGCAGTCGGCCGAGCTGGTGCACTGCCTGCGCGGCGGCGACGGTGAGTGGCAGGCCACCTGGGAGGTGGAGGGCCGTCACCTGGTCCTCCAGTACTTCCTGCTCATCGGCGACGGCGACCGCGAACTGCAGGTCTGGCTGGCCGTCGTCGAAGCCTGAACGGGTGATCTCCGCAGCCGTCACCCGATTGCGGTGGAGGCCGAGGCCAAGGACGGACGACGCGCCCGACGATCCAGCCCCTCGACGGTGGCCCTGGCTGCCTCCAGGTCGGCTGCTCGGCCGGCACGGCGGCGTCCGAGGAGAGAGGTACTCCTTCGTCTCACCCCCAGAGCTTCTTGTGGTTGGCCTTGTCCGCGTCCGTCGGCCGGTTCATCGAGATCGTGATCTCTTTCCACATCAGGGTGGCGGCCTTGCCCTCCGGTTTGTGGCACAGGCCCAGGGCGTGGCCCAACTCGTGGAGTGCGACGTGACGTTGGTAGTCGATGTCCTTGCCCATCCGCTGCTTGTTGAACACGATGTAGTCGGTGAAGCCCGGCGCCGCGCGGTACCGGTACTCCCCGACCGGCGCGTCCTTGCCGCTGCCGAGGTTCTCGTCGCGGAACTCCAGGTCGTTGACGGTCGTGGCGCTGTCGCCGAGGATCTTGATCCTCGCGCCGCCGTACTGCCAGGCCGAGATCGCGAACCTGCGCGCGTCGTCGTAGGCGGTCTCGTCGGTGAAGCGGATCTCCCCGTCGTCGACGGCCGACCTGTCTCTCGACTCGGACTCGCCCTTCACACAGGGGAGGGGATCCGCCGCGTGGGCCGGCGACGGAGGAGCGGCGGCGAGCACTGCGCAGGCCGCTGCGACGGAGAGCAGTGATAAGCGTCGACGTTTCACGCACCGCATCGTATTGGCTACGCAGGGTGAATGGGGCGTGGATTCGTGGCACCGCATGGTCGGCGTCCGGGCCGCAGTGCGGGAGGGTCCCTTCGGGGGTGGAAGGAAAGGGTCGCGCCGCGTCCACAGGCCATCTCGGGTGCGCCGACGCGCGACTGTGTACCGGGCCAGGGCTGTTGAGGGAGGGCGGTGCCCGCGATGGGTTCGGGTGAGCCGCAGTCTGCACGCAGGAGACCGGACGGTCAGGGGAGTCGCGGGTCCATGTCCCCCCGCCGTGTGACGGTATCTGTTCTGCCGACACGGATGGGTAAGTCCTCGAACTGACACTCCGGCTCCGCATGGGTGGCGTGGGGGCTCGTAGTGGGCGCAGGCGGGCGGCGGCGAGGTGCTCGGCGAAGCGGGCGTCGGTGGTTGCCGCGCGATTCCCAGGCGTTCCGGCTCAGCCGCTCGTTCCCCGGTTGGCGCTTGCCGAGCTCATCGCTCCTGAAGGCGTTACGGGCGGTGTGGAGCGGTCCGGGCTCGTGTTGTGGGGGCGGGGGTGAGAGGCGTCCCGTTCAGCTCGGTCGAGCCGGACCGGGCCCACCACAGGTCGCCCGTGGAGGTCAGGAAGGGGGCCTTCCCGTCGACGCCGGTGCCGTGATCGAAGGCGTCGGCAACTGCTGTCAGGTAGGTGGCGAGGTTGGGCCAGCCGTCGTCGAAGTGCCCGGTGTCGTCGTGTGCCGCACTGCCGAGGCGGCCCTGGCCGGGCCCCTCGCGCATGTCGATGATCTGGGAGTCGCCGTCGCTCTGCGCCCACGGGATCCACAACGCGTGCCACCAGGGCTCGTCGTCCCCGTCGGGTTGCGTCAGGTCGGGGTCGTCACCGGCGATCTCGATGCACATCTGCCAGTGTTCGACCATTCCCGCGACGGACATGGGTGGCTGGTCGGGGAGCAGGTTGGCCCACTGGGTGATCCCGTTGTGGCAGGCCAGTGATTCCACGAGGTCGGTGGGGAAGCGCAGCCCCATCGTCTCCTGTGCGGCCTCGACGTCGGCGGGGGCGGCAGGTGGGGCGAGTAGCGCGTAGGAGGTGGGGGTGTGTTGCCGCATCCAGGCGTCGATTCTGGCCCAGGAGCGGGCCACCGGCTGAGGCGTGGGGAAGGCGAGCACCCTGCGCAGGAGCTGCAGGTTGCGCAGCCAGTGGGGGTACTTGTCGGTCTCCGCCCAAAGCGCCCGCAGCTCGGATGGTTCGGCTTCGACCCGGTCCAGGACGCGCAGGGCCATTTCGCGGAGGTCGGCAGGAAGCGCGGGGACCGGCAGGTCGGGCCCGTACGGGCTGGTGACGGGTCGGCCCCCGGGGCACTGGGCGGCCACCAGGGCTACGGCGGCCACCGCTTCGACCGCCAAGTGTTGGTCGAGAGGGTCGTCGGCGTCGAGGACGTGGACGAGCGCGTCCCGCATGAGGCCGGGCCGGCCGGCCTCAACGGTCTCGTCGAGCGAGCTGCTGAAGTCCGCGGCGGTGTCGTTGTCGAAGGGGCCGACGTCCCAGGTGCCCATGGGTCTCCTTGAGGTGGGGTGCCTCAGGAGTGTTCCAGGCGGCACCGACATCACCGGTCCAGGGGGTGGTGCGTAGGGTCACGCCGGTGTGGTGATCGATGCTGCCCACGGACGTGCGATCTCTTGTCCCGTGAGGTGGCGAGAGACGCTTGCGGCACGGATCGATGGGTGTGCGCGGATCTGTCGTACAACACCAGGCCCTCTGCGGTCGCTTCCGGCGGATCAGTCCTCCAGCAACTGCCGCAACCGGCAGGCGTACCACGTGGTCGCCGCGCACACCCCCCACAAGGTGCTCGGCATCATCGCCCGCACCCCCGGCACCAATCCCGGTCGGCTCGTCGGCGAAACAGGCCTCAGCAACGCCGCCATCACCAAGATCATCGACCGGCTGGCCGCTCTCGGATACGTCGAACGCGCCAAGGACCCCGGCGACCGCCGCCGGTTCACCCTGACCGCCACCGCCGCGCACCGCCGCGTCCTGGGTGCGGCCATGGCCCGGATGACGGCAGGGATGGCCGAAGTGGTGCAAGGCCTCGACGAGTCGGAACTGGCGGCCGTCGGCCGCTGGCTCACCGGAACCGTCGCCGTCATGCGCGAGGCCGCGCTCGCCCTGGCCGAGGAGAACCGCAGCGGTGATTCGAGCGAAGGAGACGGCTGAGCCCCTTCAGGGTGTCCAGTGAGACTCGTGAGCTGGCTGGGGGCCTCCCGTACGCTCCGGACATGAGCGAACGCGTCGGCTACGGCATATGCGGTTCGGACGAGGAAGACCGCACCGGCCGGCGCGAGATCCTGCTCAGTCCGAACGTCCGGGAGGACCGGAACCACCTCGACCACGGACTCACCGGAGCCATCCGTGACCGGCCCGACCTGCCCCGGACCCTCGCGGCAGTGCGCGCCGACGGTACCCTCGCCTTCCCGAAGCCTCACCGCCCCGCACGCTCGGCGGCCGACGCCCGGTACAGCGGCGACGCGCTCACCGCCCGCAGCAGCCAAGAGCTCCCCCCGTGCGGCGCCCAGAACCACCACCCCGCCGACCCGATGGGCAAGACGTTGTTCGACCTCCCTGCCACCTTCGCCGACTTCGCGGCGGACCTCCTCCGCATGCGTACTCGCGCCGGCGCGAGCCGAGCCACCGCCCACCGGCCTCTTGAACCCCACCGGGAGACATCCGCGCCTTCGATCTCCGGCGGTCAGTGACGTGCTGCCCTACGTCTACCGGGTCACCAAGTACGACCCCGCCGACCGCAACCAGTACGGCCACTACACCGGCGCCGAGCCCGCGACCAGCGACCACGGACCGGTCGAAGCCGCCTACCTACGAGCCGTTGCCGTACTCGCGGAGGAAACCGGCATCGACCGGCTGGCCGTCCGCGAGCCGCAGATCGGAGGCTTCGCCCACTTCGGCCTGGAGCCACCGGCCGACGGCCACGGACTGGCCGACCTGTTCCCCGTCGGCCTCGCCGGGTTCCACGACGGAGCGCTGGTACCGATCGCCGTCGGCCTGGAACTGGTTCGGGTCATGCTCCGCGACAGCAGCGCCTGGTGCCGTCTGGAAGCGGAGGGCACCTTCGCCGTGCACGTCGGATGGGACCAGTACGTCTATGTGGGCAGCATCCGCCCCTGCGAAACGGCACTGGCCCGCATCCGCGCGCTCGGGCTGTTTCCGGAGCGCCTGGAGGCGTCGCCGTACGACTTCGTCCCCGACGACCCACAGTACGTACAGCGCCCGGCCGACGCCGACTTCTGGGCCCGCCTGAGCTGGACGGTCAGCTCCCACCGGGCCACGTACCTGGAGGAAACCTACGCCTCGAACGTCTCCCGGTGGCACCGTGTCACACGCGAGAACATCGAGGTGGTGCGCTCCCGGCTGGCGCCCCGCGCGCAGCTGGCGGTCTGGCCGGATCTGCTCACCGATGTCGCCGAGGCCGTTGCCTCCCTGCCCGACGAGGACCGGGTGGAAATCGTCTGGGAGGACAAGGACGGGCGTGTCGCCGCCACCATCGCGGACGAGACCCAGTTCGAGGCAGTGGTCGCCCGGCTCGCAGGTGCGTGTGCTGCCGGCGTCGTACCCCTGACCGCTGATGAGCGGCACCCGCTGTTCACCGCCGTACTGCCCGACAGCGACGGCGTTCTCCGCGCACGCTGGCAGACGGAGCCGACGCCCAGCGACCGGAACTGGGCCTTCCTGAAGACCCTGCGGCGCGGCCAGATCGTCACCGGCACAGTGACGACCATCGCCGACTTCGGCGTCACCTTCGTGGACATCGGCGACTTCACCGCGATGATCAACATTCCGGAGCTGTCCTGGCGTCCGATCGACTACCCGTCCGACGTCGTCAGCGTCGGCCAGGAGGTCACAGCTGAGATCCTCGACGTGGACATGCGTCGGGAACGGGTGCCGCTGTCCCTTCGAGCGCTGAACGAAGACCCGTTGCGGCGGCTGGCGCAAAGGATCGGAGAGGTGGTCGTCGGTCCGGTCACCAGGATCATGCCGTTCGGGGTGTTCGTCCGCATCGAGGATCGGGAGGACGGCTTCCAGGGGCTCGTGCACGACGGGGAGCCGGACGAACCATCTGAAAACGTCGTCGAGGTCGGCGACATCCTCTCTGTGAAGATCATCGAAGTCGATCTCACGCACCGTTGTATTGCCCTGTCACGTGTACAGGCCCCCGCATCCACGGCAGAAGGTCGGCCGCGTGACTGACGGCGAGAGAGAACAGGTGAGCGCCGAGTGGAGAGTGCGCTCGCGCAGCGTGACGCGTCGGCGGCGCGAGCCTGCCGATCCGTGCGCATGACTCCGTAGAGCAGTCGGAGTGCCGCGCCGAGGGTCGAACCCCGAGGGGTGGCTGCCCGTGTGTTGCGCCCGACAAGGAGGTCTTCGCCGCCGGCGCCGATGAGAAATGGCTCATCGGCGCCCGCTGTTCGGCCGCACCAGAGGGGCGGTCTGTTCCTGGGGAAATTCCTCGAATGACAGTGGTGGCCTTGGAGGGGGAACTGGTTGCTAGCTGACGCGCTCGATGCGTGCGCGTCGGATCAGGTTTTTGCCTGGTTCTCGTACTTTGTCGAAGGCTGCGTTGTTCAGTAGGACGCAGCTGCCTGAGGGGCCTGTCACTGTGACGGTGGTGGCTTGGCCGTTGTCGAGGTTCGTTACTTTCAGTTTTGTTCCTGTGGGGAATGTTCCGCTGGTTGCTGCCGGCGGACCCGCCTCCGCCGAGAACGTCACCGTGGACCCCGGGCAAACGACGTTCGTCACGGCAGGAGCACCCTGAACGCCGGCAGGCGCCTTGGGCGCGGGAGCGCCGGGAGCGCTACTGCCCAAGCGCTCGATGCGTGCGCGTCGGATCAGGTTTTTGCCCGGTTCTCGTACTTTGTCGAAGGCTGCGTTGTTCAGTAGGACGCAGCTGCCTGAGGGGCCTGTCACTGTGACGGTGGTGGCTTGGCCGTTGTCGAG
>NZ_JBHVPG010000011.1:0-43266 GCF_042887545.1 Streptomyces sp. NPDC057939 | reverse complement strand
GGTTCGTTACTTTCAGTTTTGTTCCTGTGGGGAATGTTCCGCTGGTTGCTGCCGGCGGACCCGCCTCCGCCGAGAACGTCACCGTCGACCCCGGGCAAACGGCCTCGGGGACCGCGGCATTGCCGGGTGCCATCGTGGCGACCAATCCGCCTGTCGCCAGAGCTCCCGCGACCAAAGTGAGCACGAGCTTCTTCTTGGAACTCATAGTCCGCTTTCGGGACATGGACACTCCTCGATCCGATGGACGCTGTGCCCCCTGTCCTTCATACGGGCAGGCATCCCAATCGAGAGCTGCCTTGTCAGTGTCTTACAAATTCCTTCAGCCCCGAGGCCTGTGGCGGCAAGGTATCCGGGCCAGGGGTGTTCTTGGCGCGGTAGCCCCGGGCGCGTTGTGCGCTCTGCCGGTGCCCCCTGGTCATCCGGCCGGCGGCCTCCGGAGGTGGAAGTCGACCTCTCTCTCGCGAGGTTGGAGGCCCCAAACCGTGAGTGACGACGTGAGGCGGAGCTTTTCGTCACCGACCGAGGCACCGGCTTCTCCGCGGACCGGCTCTTGCGCTCTCAGCGTGGTGGTGGAGCAAATCGAGCCCACCAGATCTACTCGGCCACCTCGGCGAAGCCCCTCTCAAGGCGAGCTCCGAACACAGCGGGTGCATGGAACGGCAATCGCCGGACATACGGTCGGTACGTCAACCCGTAAGCATCCAGGCCCAGTTCAAATGCAGACACAGTTCAGTAGCCAGCCCGTACGTACACCGAGGAAGTGGGACGACATGCCGCTGACATTCCGCAAGAGTTTCAGGATCCTGCCCGGTGTCCGGCTCAACATCAACCGCAAGTCGTGGTCGATCACCACCGGCGGAGGCAAGCACGGCCCCCGCCGGACCCACAGCAGTACCGGACGCCGAACCACCTCGATCGACCTGCCCGGCCCCTTCGGCTGGCGTAAGACCCGCCGAGGTTGATCCGCGAGCGGGCACCCACCGACTACACGCCCCCGGCGGAACAGGCCGGGGGCGTGGCGCGTGTACGGTCGGTTCCGCGTCGTTGCGTGTTTCCAGGGCGGCGATGTCCCCGTCGTCCAGCAGGCGGCGACCACTGAGCCGTGCCATCGCGTCGCTCTCGCGAGCTTGCCCACGGGTGTGCTGCGCCACGGAGCCCCCCGAGAGGGACGGTAGTCGTCGGCCGATCCCATCGCGGCGACAAGGATGCCCGCCGCCAGATGGCGGTTGCTGGCCCGGCGCGTGACGAAGCTGAGCACCGCTTCGATGTGCTTGAGACCCTCCTGCCCCTCGTCAGACCGTGACGATGCAGAAGGGATGCCCGGCCGGATCGGTGAGGACCCGCCACCTGTCTGCATGGGGTTGGTGGTCCGGCTTGCCTGCGCCGAGCTCCAGCAGCCGGGCCTCGGCCTCGTCCAGGTCCACGACGTCGAAGCAAAGGTGAAGCTGCTGGGGAACGCCCCGATCAGGCCAGGTCGGCGGCTGGTGGTCGTCGACTCGTTGAAAACCGATGAGGAGCCCATCCTCACGGTTGAGACCGGCGAAGTCGGCGTCCGACTTCGGGTGGGGTGTGAGGCCGGTGGCCTGCTGGTAGAACGCGGCCAGCACGAGGGGATCGGGGCAATCGAGCGTTATCGCGCTCAACTTCATTCGCAAGGACATCGGCATCTCCGAGCTGATCAGCAGACTTTCCTGCTGCACACCCTAAGAGCTGGTCCCCGGTCCGGTCTCACGAGACGGCCTGTCAGGTTACGTCCACGTCTGGCTCCGAGACACTCCGCAGTGTCAGTACACGGAGTTGCCTCCACACTCGCGGTGATGGCTGCAAAGGCTTCGAAGTACGCCAGACGGCGTGCCACCGTTCGGCTCGACGCGGGCTCTTTGCGCAGGGCTCGCGGTCATCGCGCCTCTGGGATGAGTCGAGGCACCGTCCCTCGGGACGACGTGATCAGTCCTGTTCCCTCTTCGCCGCGGTCACGTTCTCGATCACGCGGCCGAGTTTGGTCTTGGCCCGGGTCAAGTCCTCGATGCGCGTGGCGATGCGGTCGTGTTCGATGACGAGTTGGTCGAGCATGGCGGGGGTCGCGACGCCGGTGCTCACGCACGGCAGGAGTTCGATGACGGTACGACTGGACAGGCCGGCCGCATAGAGGTCCTGGATGAGCTGGACCCGCTCCAGGGCTTCTTCGGGATACTCACGTTGCCCACCAGGAGTTCGCGCCGATTCCAGGAGCCGCTGCTCCTCGTAGTAACGCAGGGCCCGCACGCTGACCCCTGACCGCCTCGCAAGCTGTCCGATGCGCATGACGTAGGCCATTCCCTTCCCGCTCGCATACCTCACGTTCACGTCAGGTTCAGGCTAGCAAGACTGGCTCCGGGAACAGCCCTTGGAGCCAAGCGAACCGTTGCGGCGCCGGGATTGATCATGCCGCGTTGGTGGACCCAAGAGCATTCACGCGGTTCACGTACGCACGTCAGTCCTCGCATCCTGCCGGGAGCCCGAGCCGGCCCGAGGACACTTGAACGTCGACCGTGGCGGGCGGCGGGATCCCTCCTGGTGGCGCACGCCCCATGCTCACTCCCACCCGCTCGGCCACCACACCCATCCGTGCCTGCCCTCCTCCGATCGGGCGGCACATGGGGCTTGCACCTCACGTCAACGTCAGGTTTTAGAGTGACCGGCGTCGGATGAACACGTCATTCCGGCCCATCGAAGTAAGGCAGACCATCATGCGCGCAGCCCGGTTCCACGAATACGGCGGAGCGGAGAACCTGGTGATCGAGCAGGCCCCCGACCCGCACCCCGGCCCCGGTGAGATTCGTGTCCGCGTCGCTGCGGCCAGTGTCAATCCCATCGACTGGAAACTGCGCTCCGGCGCTCTGCGCCAGATCTTCCCCCTGGACCTGCCCAAGATTCCCGGGCGGGACGGCGCCGGTGTGGTCGACGAGATCGGCGACGGGGTGCAGGGGGTGAGCATCGGAGACCGGGTCTTCGGGCTGGGCGGCGTCACCGGCGCGACCGCGGAGCTGCTCATCCTTTCGGCCTGGGCGCACACCCCCGCCACGTGGAACGACGAGCAGGCCGCCGGTGCCGCCCTGGCGTCGGTGACCGCGATGCGTGGGCTTCAGGCGCTCGGCCCCCTCACGGGGCGCACCCTCCTCATCGAGGGCGCTTCCGGGGGCGTGGGCAGCGCGGCGGTCGAGTTCGCCGTGGCACAAGGCGCCGGGACCGTCATCGGGACGGCGAGCGAACGCAACCACGAGTTCCTCATCTCTCTCGGTGCCGTTCCCACCACCTACGGTCCCGGTCTCGCGCAGCGGATCGCCGCCCTCGCTCCGCACGGTGTGGACATCGTGCTCGACACCGCGGCCTCAGGCTCCCTGGAGGACCTCGTCGCGATCGCGGGCGACCCGAAGCGCGTCGCGACGGTGGCCGATCACGCGGGCGGGCAGCGCCTGGGCACGCATGTGGCCGACGCGGTGAACGACTCCGCACTCCTGTCCGCGGCGGCGGAACTGGGCGGGCAAGGCCGCTACACACCCCGTATCGAACAGGCCTATTCCCTGGAGCGGATCGCCGATGCCCACGCGCATGCCGAGCGCGGACGCACCCGAGGGAAGATCGTGATCTGCATCTGAACAGGCGGGCCTGTATTCGAACCGGCCCGATCCCCACGGCGTCTCGTCGTTGGAATTTCCCTCGACGACTACCGAGTTCCAGGGCAGGCTCAGACTGGCGATCACCGCATCCCGGTCGTATCGCGGTCGCATTCCAACCTTGCGGCGGGGGCGTGGAGACCGGGGGGACCTGTCCCGTCGGTCGGCATCGAGTCAACCCGATAGCTTCTCGCCCTGGCGCTCAGTCAGCATGGTCGCGCGGGACGGAACATGGCGGGCGAGGGCGTGTTCGGTCAAGGTCGAGGAGCAGCGGGTTCGTGTGCTCTGGAAGGGCCGAGTCGTAGGAGTGGGCATGGATGATGGCCAGGTCACGATCAATCTCACGAGTGACGAGGCGCTGGTGTTGTCGGACTGGCTGGAGAAGCTCCAGATGACTGACCTGAGCCGGGTCGTTGGCGACCCGGCGGTCTGGGCGCCGATCCATCGCATCGCCGGGACGCTCGACAAGTCACTCCCCGGGCTGTTCGCGCCCGACTATGACCAGCGGCTTGAGGCTGCTCGTCGACGGCTTCGGCCGGAGGAGGACTGACCGACGGGACTGATCCGTCGCCCGGCCTCTGCCGGTGGCGGGTCGTGGAACGCGCCGTTTGCCGAGCACCGTGAACAGGACGCCGGCCCGGCGTTCGGCGAGGCGTAGCAGGTGACGTCGACGCTCGCGGCAGCCCCAGGGCTGTCACATCGTTGGCCGGGCGCTGGACCGGCTGCCGGTCGGTCCAGGCCCAGCATGCCTTGAGCACGTTCTCGTCACTCGTGCGGGGCCGGTCGGGATCGAGTCGTACGCCGACACATGGCGGGGTGCAAGAGGCTGGAACACCGGCAGCCGCCAGTCCGGAGAGCTTGTGGTCCGGATCGGCTCGTACGGCTCGGCCGTGTGGGGACCCGCTGTCCGTAGACATCGGATTGCGCGGACGATGGCCCGGTCGCCGCGCAGCACGTTACGGCGCGGGCTCCGTGATGCCGATGCCGATGCCGATGCCGAAGTCGAAATCGATGCCGAAGTCGTCCGTCTGCGCCCCGACGGGCAGCGTGGTCCTCGGTTGAGGTCCTCGTAGGCCAGGGCTTCGGCGGATTTCTGTCCGGGCTGCGTTCCAAGCGTGGGCTGTTTTCAGGCTCGACGGGAGGCCGCAGGCGGCGTGTTGTCCCTTTTGTCCTGGATGGTGCACCCGTTCATCGCTCCACTATTGAAAATGACTGTCATCATCATATAAGAATGTGGAGTGCTCACCTCAAGACAAGTGCGGGGCCCCCGGGCGGCCGGATTGCGGCCCTTCGCGCTCACCGCACTCCGGCATCCATCGATCTCCCTTCTTCTGGAGGACCACCGCAACCTGTTGGTCGACCTCCTGGATGGCTTGGGGTCACCGCTGCACATCGTGTTGCCCGAGGTCTTCGAGGAGAACGTCGTCAGGCTCCGGGAGGCGTTCGCCGACGCGGGTGCCGCCGCCGACATCCTGTTCGCCAAGAAGGCGAACAAGGCGGACTGCTACGTCTCGTCGGCCGCCGCCCTCGGCATCGGGGTCGACGTCGCCAGCGCGCCCGAGCTGGTAAAGGCTCTGGCCGGCGGGGTTCCCGGACACCGCATCGGAATATCCGGCCCCGAGAAGGACGACGTGCTGCACGCCCTCGCCGTGCAGCACGGCTGCCTGGTCGCCGTCGACTCGGTCGGTGAACTCCGTCGACTCGCCGCGACCGCGCGTCTCGCCCGGCGGCAGGCCGATGTGCTGCTGCGGTCCCGGACGGCCGGCCAACCCGCGAGCCGCTTCGGCCTGTCACAAGCCGAGCGTGACACCGCCGTTGGCCTGTGCGCGGAACTCGCCCCCCACATCGCCCTCCGCGGCTTCTCCTTCCACCTGAACGGCTACTCCGCGGCCGAACGCGCAACCGCGGCGAACGAGATGATCGAGCATTGCCTGGGCGCCAGACGGCGGGGCTCGCCCTCCGCGGACCTGGTCGACATCGGCGGCGGGCTGCCCGTCCGCTACGTCGAACCGCGGCTCTGGGACGAATTCCTCCGGCAGAACGAACCGGCCCACTACCACGCGGCCAAGGACTTCGCGGGCTTCTACCCCTACGGCGGCCGGCCCGCGGCACAGGCGGTGCGGGTGATCATGGCGCACCCGGTCGACGGCAGCGAGAGCCTGGCGGCGAAGGCGCGGCGCAGCGGCGTCCGGTTCCTCGCGGAGCCCGGCCGGGCGTTGCTGGACCAGGCCGGATTCACGATGTACCGCGTGCAGCAGGTGGACGACCGGCGCGACACCGACGGGTACGGGATCGTCACCGTCGCGGGCAGCAGTTTCAGCCTCTCCGAGCAATGGTTCAACAGCGACTACGCGCCCGACCCCCTGCTGCTGTCCGCCCGGCCCGCCCCGGACGAGCTGTTCCCGGCATGCGTCGCCGGCTCGACCTGTCTGGAGAGCGACCTGCTGACCTGGCGGAAGATCGGCTTCCCGCGGCCCGTGCACCGGGGTGACCGCCTGGTCTACCTCAACACCGCGGGCTACCAGATGGACTCCAACGAATCGCCGTTCCACGACGTGGCCCTGCCGCGGAAGGTC
This sequence comes from Streptomyces sp. NPDC057939, assembly GCF_042887545.1. Lineage (NCBI taxonomy): Bacteria > Bacillati > Actinomycetota > Actinomycetes > Kitasatosporales > Streptomycetaceae > Streptomyces > Streptomyces sp. NPDC057939. The sequence continues at coordinate 37,034 of NZ_JBHVPG010000011.1, read as the reverse complement.
GTACTCAGGGTCGGCGACGGTGACGGCACGCCACGCTGGCGGTTGGACGGCATCTGATGCGACGTCACGCCCGCTGTTGAGACAGCAAGCAGCACACACCACACACCACACAGCAGATGAAGGAGAAATCCGAATGACACGGAGCTACGCACCCCCCGGGCAGTTGTGGCTGCTGCCGCAGTCCGAGCAGGAAGGCCTGGACCTCGACCGCCGGCAGTTGATCACGGTGGTCGAGCAGGCCTACCGCGCCCTGCGGGAAGGCGGCTCGGACAACCCGGTGAAGACGGTCATCGGCGGGGGCGATCACCGTTCACTGAGCTACTCGATGGTGGCCAGGGACGCCGGTAGCGAGACCGTCTGCTTCAAGGCCGTCCACGAGCACGACCCGCGCCGAAGCCGCGACGCCTACAGCTTCCACTCGTTCGTCTTCCTCGTGGACGACACCACCGGAGCCCCCATCGCGCTGATGGACGTCGTGAAGCTCGGCCCGCTCCGTTCCTCGGCCACCACCGCGCTGTTCGCCCGCGCGGCCCGCCCGGACGCCCGCAGCGCCCTGGTCGTCGGCACCGGCGTACAGGCGCAGGCGGCTCTGCCGATGCTGCTCGCGGCCCTGCCCGGGCTGGAACGGCTGCAGGTGTTCGGCACCTACCGCGAGGGCCTGCGTGCCGTCCAGGAGAGCGCCGGTGGCCGTGACGTCGAGATCGTCGGGGATCTACGGGAGGCGACGGGAGGAGCGGACATCGTCATCGGCGCCTCCGGCCTGTCCGCCTCGCAGGAGGTTCGCCGGGACTGGATGAAGCCGGGCGCGGTCGCGGTCCTCCTCGGATACGGGATACACGCCGACGTGTGCCACCGGGCGGACTACCGGATCGCCACCGACACCAACCAGATGCACGCCACCTGCGAAGACCTCCGGGGTGACGACGGCCGCCTGCCGTCGGTGGACGCCCAACTGCCGGACATCCTGCTCGGTCGGGCTCCCGCCCGCCGCCACCCCGACGACGTGGTCTTCGCCTACAACAGCGGCATGGCGGTCACCGACGCCGCACTCGGCCGGTACATGGCCGACCTTGCGCAGGCGGCCGGGCGCGGGGAAAAGGTCAACTTCTGGTGAACACCGACACACCCGATATACCCGACACACACGCCACACCCGACACGACCGGCACACCCGACACGACTGGTACACCGGGGACGACCGGTACACCCGACACGACCGGTACACCCGACACCGCGCGGACGGGCGCCGCCTGGTGGGTCCACAACTCGCGGCCACTGCTCAAGCTCGCGCTCCCGCTTATCCTGACCAATTTCGCCTACGTCGCGCTGACGACGGTGGACATCGTCATGCTGGGCAGGCTCGGTGCGGCCGAGATCGCCGCGGCCGGCCTGGCCATCGCATTGTTCAACCAACTGCGCACCACCGGAACCGGCCTGGTCACCGGGGTGAGCAACCTCGTGGTGCAAGCGCGGGTGCAGGGCGACCGGCAGCGCGTCGGCGCGCTCCTGTTCGCCGGGTTCTTCTGGGCCACCGTCTGCGGGCTGGTGTTCTGTGCGGCGCTCCTGCTGGCCGGCCCGCTGCTCGTCCTGCTGGGCCAGGACCCGGCGGTGGTCGACAAGGCGGGCGAGTTCCTGATGATCCTCGCGCCCGGCATGCTGCCCTGCCTGTGGTTCCAGAACCTGCGGCACTTCACCACCGGCCTCAAGCGCCCCGGGCCCCTCCTGGCCATCACCCTGGCTTCCATCGGCGTGACCATCGGACTGAACTACGTACTGATCCACGGCAAATTGGGCCTACCCGCCTTCGGATTCACCGGCGTCGCGATCGCCACCGTCACGGTGTTCCTGCTGTCCTTCCTGGCTTTCGTCGTGGTGATCCTCCGCGACGACGTCCTGCGCCCGTTCCTCACCTCGCCGGACGCGCGGCGCTGGAACGGGGACGCGGTCCGCTCCGTCTGGCGCCTGGGCCTGCCGATCTCGGGCACCTATGCCTCCGAGGCCGGATTCTTCAGCGTGCTCACCCTGATCATCGGCACCCTCGGCGTCGACGCGCTGGCCGCGCAGACGGTGCTGAACCAGATCGTCTACATCGTCTTCATGGTCTCGGCGGGGCTGTCGCACGCCGCGTCGATCCAGATCAGCGAGGCCGCCGGTGGCGGCGACTACACGACGGCACGCCGTACGGGACTCCTAGGCACCGGCTGGGGAGTGATCGCGACGCTCGCGGTCGCCGTCGCGTACCTGACGGTTCCGGACCCGATCGTGTCGCTGTTCCTCCCGGCCGAACACGCCGGCAACGCCGACGTCATCGCACTGGCCGCCACCGGACTGCTGATCGCCGCCCTCATGCAGGTCTTCGACGCCGCGCAGAACATCGGCAACGGCATCCTGCGCGGCGTCGGCGACACGGTCGGGCCGTTCCGGATCTCCCTCGTCGGCTACTGGCTGATCGGACTGCCCGCGGGCTACCTCCTCGGGGTGACCGCCGACCAGGGGGTCGAAGGCGTCTGGATCGGCCAGACCATCGGCCTCGCGGCCACCGCCGCCATCCTGTTGGCCGCCTTCCTGCGTCGCGTCGACCGGCTCCACCGAGAGACGTCCGCCCCATCCGTCCAGGAACCGGAGCCGTCATGAAGCAAGCCCTGCGACTCGCCGGATCCGCCTCCTTGATACGCGGGGAGGTGGCGGGCCTGCCCCGCTACGATCCCGGCGCCGGTGCGGACGAGGTGGCCGTGCTCAGCGGCGGCCGCCGCGTGATCAAACTCTCCAACAACGAGAGTCCGTACGGGACCTCCCCGGCGGTCGCCGAAGCCGTCCGCCGGGGGTTGGCCGACGGAGTCTCCCGCTACCCGGACCCCACAGGGAAAAGACTGGCCGAGGCCATCGGGAGGAGCCTGGACGTGCCCGCCGAGCACGTCGTGCTCGGCAACGGCTCGGAGAACATCCTGGAGCTGCTGTGCCAGGCCGTACTCGATCCGGGCGACCTCGTGGTCACCCAGGCACCCGGGTTCAGCCTGCACGAGATCTTCCCCCGCGTCATGGGCGCCCGGGTCGAAAAGGTCCCGGTCACGGCCGAATTCGGATTCGACGCGGCCGCCTGGCGCGACGCGCTGGCAGCAGGCCCCAAACTCGTCTTCCTCGCCAACCCGTGCAACCCGACCGGCGCGATGCTCCGTGCCGGCCAACTGGAGCGCGTACTGGCCGACACCCCGGAGTCGGCCCTGCTGGTGCTCGACGAAGCGTACGGGGAGTTCGCCCGTACCGACCCGGACTACCCCGACGGGCTGGAGGTCCTGCGCGCACTGGACCGGCCCTGGATCGTGCTGCGCACCTTCTCCAAGGCCTACGGCCTGGCCGGCCTGCGGGTGGGATACGGGATCGCCTCGGACGCCGCCCTGGTCCAGGCCCTGGACCGGGTCCGGACCCCCTACAACGTCAACCATCCCGCCCAGGAAGCCGCCGTCGCTGCGCTGGGGGACCACGCGCACCTGGCCGACACCGTCCGCCGTACCGGTCTGGAGATCGACAGGGTCACCGAGCGGTTGCGCGGCGCGGGACTGCGTGTGGTCCCGTCCTCGACCAACTTCCTTTTCATCGACACCGGACTTCGCTCCGAGCGGGTGGCCCAAGAGCTGCATCGCGCCGGAATCATCGTCAAGGCGTGGCGCGAACCGGGATACGAGAACTACATCCGAGCCTCTCTGTCGACCCGCGGGGACAACGACGTCTTCGTGCGCTGTCTGACGGAAATCTGCGCGAAAGGCACCTCATGATCAAGAGCAAGGTGTCCGATCTGATCGGGCGAACACCCCTGCTGAAGCTGTCGGTTCCGGACGGCTCGGCAACCGTCCTGCTGAAATTGGAGCAGTACAACCCCACCGGCACCGCCAAGATCCGGATGGCCAGGAACATGGTGGACGAGGCGGAGGCGGCGGGTCTGCTCACCCCCGGCGGGTGGCTGGTCGAATCCACCTCCGGCAACACCGGGCTCGGCCTGGCGCTCATAGCCGCCGAACGCGGCTACAAGTTCACCGCCGTGGTGGACAACCACTCCAGCACGGACAAGCTGCGCGGCATGCGCGCGTACGGCGCCGACATCCTCAACGTCGCCGGGGACGAGGGGGGCCTCGCCACCGCGGAACGCGACACCGTCGCCGAGCGACTCGCCGCCGATCACGGCGCGTACTGGACCGCGCAGCACCGCAATCAAGGGAACCCCAACGGCTACCGGCCGCTCGCCCGCGAACTGCACGACGACCTCGGTGACGGCATCGACTACCTGTACGGGGCCGTCGGCACCGGCGGTTCGCTCTGCGGCACCGGCCGCGCCCTGCGCGAACGCATCCCGAACCTGCGGGTCATCGGCGTGGAGCCCGTCGGCTCGGTGGTCTTCGGCGGCAAGGGCGCTCCCTACCACCAGTCCGGCACCGGTACGCCCGAAGGCTCGGAGATCGGCGGCGTCGTCGACTACGAAGTGATCGACAGCGGGATCAAGGCCGGCGACTCGGAGGCCTTCGAAACCTGCCGCTACCTGGCCAGGAACTTCGGCATCCTGATCGGCGGTTCGGCGGGAGGCGTGGTCTACAAGGCTTTGGAGCAGGCGCGGAGCGCCGGGCCCGAGGCCACCATCGTCGTACTGGTCTGCGACGGCGGCGACAAGTACCTCGACACCGTGTTCAACGACGACTGGATGGCGGCCAACGGCCTGTTCGACGAGCAGGTCGTCCACCGGCTCGCCGCGATGTTGCGCTGACTCCCGCCCCGACGGCCCGTCCCTCCTGTGACGTGTTCCTCGACCGGCCCCGCCGGGCGGTCCGCCCGACCTGCCGGCACCCTTCCGCCCCGACCACGAATGGGTACCTCCCTGCAATGAAAACGAAAATGATGTCCATAACCGTTACGGTCGTGGCTGCGCTCGCGATCGCCGGGTGCACGTCGGACCCGGCCACCGACGCCGGCGAGCAGTCGAAGGCGGCGGGGACGCGCGCGACGACCTACCCGCTCACCATCAAGAACTGCGGGATCGACGTGACCTACAAGGCCGCCCCGAAGAAGGTCGTCACCCTGAACCAGACCGCCGCCGAGATCCTCATCCATCTGGGGGTGGCCGACCGAATCGCCGGATCGGGCTACCAGATCGAAAAGACACCGGACGCGATCGCCGAGCAGTACAAGAAGATTCCCCTGCTGTCCGCGCCCGGGCAGGAGATCAAGCACGAGAAGCTGCTGGAAGCACAGCCGGACTTCGTCTACGGCTCCTTCGCGAGCATGTTCACCGCGGAGCAGACCGGCGACCGGGAGCAACTGCACGACCTGGGAGTCCCCACCTACCTGACCGAGTTCGACTGCTCGTCCCACGAGAGCGTGACCGGCGCGAACTTCGACATGATGTACGAGGAGTACCGCCGGCTCGGCAGGATCATGGGCGTGCCCGCCGCCGGAGAGAAACTGGCCACCGAACAGCGGGCCGTGGTGGACAAGGCACTGGGCGCCGTCAAGAAGCGGGACACTCCGCTGAAGGTGATGTGGTTCTACTCCACCTACGAGGGCACTCCCTGGGCAGCGGGACCCGGCGGTCTGCCACAGCACATCTCGGAACTCGTCGGTGTCCAGAACGTCTTCGCCGACGCGAAGACCAAGTGGGCCGAAGTCAGCTGGGACGAGGTCGCCGCCAGGAACCCCGATGTCATCATCCTGGCCGACCTGACCCGAGGCGAACCCAACGACACCGCCAAGGAGAAGATCGACCTGCTCAAGAAGGACCCCCTCACCAGCAACCTCGCCGCGGTCAAGGGCGACCGGTTCATCTCCATCCCCGGCACCCACATGGACCCCGGCTACGGCAGCGCGTCCGTCGTTCCCGCGCTGGTCGACAGCCTCAACAAACTCGGCTGAGCGGTGACCACCATGACGACGAACTCAGAAGACATGACGACCCGGACCGCCGGCAGTCCGATCACCGGCCGTGAAAAGGCGCCGGTGCGCCGGCGACGCGCCACGACGGCCGCCCTCTTCTTCTTCGCCGGGCTCGGGTTGCTGGTGTCGGTCGTCGCCGCGTCGCTGTTCGGGAGCGCCGACATCGGGCCCCTCGATGTCGTCTCCACGATTCTGCGGCACGTCGGTCTGGGCGGCATCGCCCCGAACCCACCACTACCGGGGCTGCTGGACGCACTGATCTGGGAGTCGCGCTTCCCCAGGGTGCTGCTGGCCGCTGCCGTCGGCATGGCCCTGGCGGTCTCGGGCGCGGTCCTGCAAGCGGTCACGAGGAACCCCCTGGCCGACCCCTACCTGCTCGGGGTCTCTTCCGGCGCCTCCACCGGCGCGGTCGCCGTACTCCTGCTGGGCATCGGCGGCAGTATCTCCCTCTCCACCGGAGCCTTCGTCGGCGGCCTGGTCTCCTTCGGACTGCTGATGGTCCTGCTCGGCGGAGGACGCGTCGCCGGCCCTTCCCGCGTGGTGCTCACCGGCGTGCTCGTATCCCAGTTCTTCGCCGCGGTCACCTCGGTCGTCCTCATGGTCGGCGGAGACGCGAACTCCACCCGCGGCTTCACCTACTGGCTGCTCGGCACGCTCGGGGGCGCCCGGTGGGAAGGGGTGACCGTAACCGTCGTGATCATCCTGATCGGGGTGGCGGCCGTGCAGTTCTTCGCTCCCGCCCTGGATGCCTTCACCTTCGGATGGGACTCCGCCGCCGCCCTCGGCATCAACGTCACGGCGGCCCGCATCTGGCTGATGGTGCTGACCTCGGTCATCACGGCGGCCGCCGTGGCGGCCTCCGGCGCGATCGGCTTCATCGGGCTGCTCATCCCTCATGCCGTCCGCATCCTGGCAGGTCCGATGCACCGCTCCCTGCTCCCCATGTCCGCGATCGTCGGCGCCATCTTCCTCATCTGGGTGGACGTGTTCGCAAGGACAGCGTTCTCGCCCCACGAACTGCCCGCCGGGGTCATCACCGCGCTCCTCGGCGCACCCGCCTTCGCGCTGGTCCTGAAGCGTCTGGAGTCCTGATGGGCCGCATCACCACCACCCGACTCTCATGGTCGGTCAACGGCCACCGACTGCTCGACGACATCGAGATGGAAGCCCACGAAGGGAAGACCGTAGGACTCCTCGGCCCCAACGGATCGGGCAAGTCGACACTGCTGCGCCTGCTCGCCGGCCTGCGCCGCCCCGACACCGGCACCATCCGATACGACGACACCGACCTCGGCGACCTCGGCCGCCGGATGCTGGCCCGACGGCTCGCCGTCGTCGAACAGGACGTGTCCGCCCACCACCACGTCAACGTCCGACAGGTCGTGGAACTCGGCCGCACCCCCTTCCGCGGCCGCTTCGACGCCCTGACCGAACACGACCGGCGGATCGTCGACGCGGCGTTGCGACGCGCCGACATCACCGACAAGCAGCACCGGATCTGGCACACCCTTTCCGGAGGGGAGAAACAGCGCACGCAACTCGCCCGCGCCCTGGCCCAGGAGCCCCGGGAGATCCTGCTCGACGAACCCACCAACCACCTCGACATACGCCACCAGCTCGAACTCCTCGACCTGCTGGCCACCCTGGACGCCACCTGCGTCGTGGCCCTGCACGACCTCAACCTCGCCGCCCGGTACTGCGACCACGTCGTCGTCCTGGACCACGGCCGGGTCGCGGCAGCGGGCGCACCGGCGGACGTGCTGACCCCGGACCTGATCCGGTCCGTCTACGGCGTCGACGTGCTCGTCGACCGCGAGCCCACCACCGGCACCCTCCGCATCACCTACCTGGCTTCCACAGCCGCGCGACCGACCGCACGGGAGGCGACTCGACTCGACCTCCGGTAGGACCCATCAGCTGCCGGCCGTCCCTCAAGGGCTGTCCCCGTAGGGGAGGGTGTTCCCTCGCGGTGGGGGCCGTCGAGAGCGAGCGGTGCTGAGCGAACAACCAGGTCGACGTGGATCGGTGCGATATCCGATCATGTGTTCATGCCTCTGAACGAGACCCTTGCCCGAGTGGACGCGGACCTGGCCGCCGGCCGGGTTCCCGTCGCGCGCCAGCGTCTGCGCGGCCTCGTCTCGTCCTTCCCGCACGACCTGACGCTCCGTCGGCGTCTGGGCGAGGTGTACCGGCTCCACGGCGATGTCACCCAGGCCGGACGCTGGATGTACCTCGAAGAGGACCGCGACGTCGACGAGACCGTCGCCTTCGAAGCGCGGTACGGGGCTCCGTGGTGGCGGATGAAGGCCCTCGCCTGGCGCGGCCCCGAGGCGATGGCTGCCACCTCCTTCGCGGAGAAGCAGCTGGTCGCAGCGCGGACCGCCTGCGCCGAGGAGCTGGGGCACCCCGTCGACTGGGACGACCCCGCCTCCTACCTGGACGGCCTGGAGGAGAAGTACGAGGAGGCCCCCTCCGAGCCGTGGACGGTCGGCGGCGTGCTGGCCGTCGGCGGCTTCCTGGTGGGGGTCCTCGCGTTCCTCGCGATCTGGGTGAACGGAGTCGTCGCCCTCTTCGACCGACCCCGATCGCCAAGCGGCCGGCCGGGGGAGCCGCCCCGGCTTCCCCACGTTGCTCCACGGGACCGGGCGAGCCTTGCGCAGGCCGAACGGTCAGCGCCGCGGCGAACGGGAACTCACAGCGTCCTGGCCGTCCGCAAAGCGTCGGCCAGCGCCTGCGGGGTGCGGGTCGACAGGTAGACGTACGGGGTCGGGTCGGCCGGGTCGCTGTTCTCGATGCGGACCGCCCCTGTGACGAAGCTGCGCATCAGCATGTGGGCGCGCAGGTCCGCCTTGTACGTCCGCCAGGCCCGTGCTTCCTCGCCCTCCATGACGTGCACCTCGCCCAGCGCGCCGAGCGGGATCCGTGCGTCGTCGGCGACCAGCAGTCCGCCGGTGACCCGGATGCGGGAGGAGCCCTGGGCGCTGACCCACAGGCAGGAGATGAGGGTGCCGACGGCGAATCCGCCGAGGGCGGCGAGGCCCCCGTACGGCATGACGATGAGGGCCGTGGCGAAGCCGACCGCCACCGCGATCAGCCACCAGGTGCGTGGCGCGGTGAGCCGTTCGTCGTAGGTGAGCGGCACGGGTGAGGTCATGGGCGAGGTCATGGGGGCGGGTCCTTGCTCGTGCGGGAAGGCGGTGGTCGGTGGGTCGGCGGGCCCGGCCCCGCTCACTCGGCGAGCCGTTCGTCGATCAACGCCTTGAACGCCTCGTAGGTGCGGGGCGTGCGGATGCGCTCGCCGTCGAGGAAGAAGGTGGGGGTTCCCTGCACGTTCAGGCCCATGCCGTCCCTCTGGTCGGCCTTGACGCGTTCCTCGGTGGCCGGGTCCTGCACATCGGTGTCGTAGGCGTTCATGTCCAGACCGAGTTGCTCCGCGAAGGTACGGAAGAGGTCCGCCCGGGAGTCCTGGAGCTCGCCCCATTCCTTCTGCGTGGCGAACATCTTCCCGTACATGTCCTCGAACCTGCCCTGCCGCGCCGCGGCCTCGACGGCGACGGCCGCGGTCCGGCTGTTGCGGTGGCCGGGCATCGGGAAGTAGCGGGCCACGAAGGTGATGCGGTCGCCGTACTCCGCGCGGAGCCTCTCGACCGTCGGATGGACGGCTCCGCACGCCTCGCACTCGAAGTCCAGGAACTCCACCAGGGTCATCTCACTGCTCCGCGGAGTGGTCAGCCGATGGCTGTCCTCACGCACGACCCGCGCCTCACCCGCGGAGGGCAGGGGTGGAGCCGCCGTGGTCGAGTCGTCCGGCTTGACCAGCAGGAACGTCCCGAAGGCGGCAGCCAGGACCACCACGACGGCAACGACGGCCAGCAGGTTCTTCTTGAGTCTCGTCATGATTCCTCTACTCGGTTCGGTCTTCGGCCGGGTGGGCTCGATAGCCGGCAGGCCGGCCTGCCCGCCCGTGCGGACGGCGGTCGCGGGCGTGCAGGCTCGCCAGGTACGCGTTGTAGGCGGCCAGCGGATCCCCGGCGCACCACGAGAAGGACGCCACCGGCACAGACACCCGCTACGAGCAGCACCCGGAGGAACAGTGCGTTGAAGCCGTACGACGAGGACCGGGCACCGGGCGTCGCCGCCGACGCACTCGCGGCCGAAGCACCGGGCGTCGGGGAAGGCATCGGCGAAGGCGTCCGCGAAGGCGTCCGCGAAGGCGTCCGCGAAGACTGCGTGGAGCTCGGTGCGGCCGGGACCGCGGACCGCACGGTGAAGCTGTAGGAACCGGACACGGGATGACCGTCGGCCGAGACCACCCGGTAGCCGACGGTGTACCTGCCCGCAGGCAGACCCGCCTTGACCACCAACACCGCGTTCCTGCCGTCGACCTGCGGCTCCCCGGCGCCCGCCGGCGATCCGTCCGCAGTGGTCAGGGCCACCTTGGCGTACTCCTGCGTCATCGGGTCGCTGAAGGTCAGCCCGATGCTCGGAGGCAACGCCTCCAGCGTCTCGCCGTCGGCCGGAGTACTGGCAGTGAGGTCGGTGTGCGCGGACGCGGCCGGAGCCCCGACCCAGAGCAACGCCGCGCTCAGGGGTACGACGAGGGTGCGTGCCGCCACACGGGCGGCACGCCGGGAAAAGGCATGCATGAAAAGGAGAGGTCTCTCTGTGCTTGCCCGGACCAGCCGGAGCAGGACACGCCACCGCCCGCGGACGGCCCCTCCACCCGGCCGCTAGGCCACGCGGAAACCTCCGCCGGACGACAGCCCGGTCGTCGGGAGAGGGGCACGCCACGACACGGCGCGCCCGGCCCGCGGTGGAGCGCGTCCGGCGCGCAGCCGGACCACGATCGCCGACGGCGGCATCGCGCCCGGCTCCAGATCCCGCAGGGCCGCCTTCGGCCCGATGCCCGCGGGCAGCAGCGGCCACACGAACATCAGCAGGGCGCGCAGCGCATCGAGGACGGGCTCGCCGTGCCACAGCAGTCTCTCGGTCAGCCCGAACAGACGCGCGGTCAGGACCAGCATGACCAGGTGTCCGGCGAAGAAGGCCTCCGGCGGAACACCGGCCGCCGAAGCATGCTCGATCACGGCCAGGGGCCCCCGAGAACCGGCCACCGCCGCACAGGCACCCGGCAGCGAGTACGCCGCGTGGTACGCCAGCTGAGCGCCGGTCAGGGCCGCCATGAGTTGGGTGTCGGAGAGCTTGTGCCGGGTCAGCAACACCGCGCCGGGCACCGCGATCGCGGCCATGCCCAGCAGCAAGGCCCAGCGCGGCAAGTGTCCCTGCGCGAGAAGGTGGCCCGCCCACGGCAGCAGTACGCACAATGCCGCCAGGGCGCCGGCCCGCAGACCGCGCACCACTCCGCCGGCCGGCGAAGGCCGCCGCGACAGGAAGGTGACGGACATGGGCTGCTGCACTTTCGAGGAGATCTTGCGGAAGTGGACCTGCGACTCACGCAGAAGCGGAGGTGGACCTGCGACCCACGCAGAATCCGAGGACCACTCGCAGAGTATCCCGGTGCCCTTGCCGTCCTCACACCGGATCCGATTCCGAGCGGGGACTCCGACACAACGGTCGCGGAGATGAAGGAGGGGGCCACCGCCTTCGGCTGGTGGCCCCCTCCTTGGCTCGGGCCGCGGGCGCAGCCACAAACAGGGGTCACGAGAATCCGACACCCCGCTCAAGCGCCGTACCTCACATGCCATCGAGCAGGCATGAACGGCGGTTCCCCCAGGAGCAGGAGCCGTCCCCGGGCGGGCCCGCCCTCACGTCCTGCTCGGCTGGATCATCTTCCGGCCCGCGGTGCTTCCGCCGTCCACGCTGATCGACGCACCCGTCATGTACGGGAAGTCGTCGGACGCGAGCCCGAGCACGGCCCGCGCGATCTCCTCCGCTTCGGCCATCCGCTCGAAACCGTCGACGTTGAGCGGCCCCCAAGCCTGCTTGTACTTCAACCAATCCGCGTCCGGAATGCCCGGCGGGCGGACGAAGGGGGTGTCGGTGGTACCGGGCAGCAGGGCGTTGATCCTGATCCCCTTGGGTCCGTACGCGAGGGCCGCGGACTTCACCAGACCCTGCACCGCCCTCTTGCTCGCGGTGTACGCGGCGCTGTTCGGCCGCGCCTGTTCGGCCGCGGATGACGAGGTGCAGATGATGACGCCGCGCTGCGCCCTGAGCATGTGCGGAATCTCGTGCTTGATCGCGAGGAACACTCCCCGGGCGTTGGTGGCCTGGACGTCGTCCCACTCCTCGACGCTCATCTCGTGGGGCAGCTTGCCGCCGCCGATGCCGGCGTTGTTGAAGGCGACGTCGATGCCGCCGTAACGGCTCGCGACCCGGTCCACGAAGCCGCGAACCTGGTCCTCCACGCGTACATCGGCCTCGATGTACGCGGCTTCGCCTCCAGCGTCCCGGATCTCGCGTTCCACCTGGCGCCCCAACTCGGCTCGCCTGCCGCAGAACCCGACGTGGGCGCCCTCCAGGGCGAACGCCCTCGCCGCCGCCCTGCCTATGCCCGAAGTGGCACCCGTGATGAGCACGGACTTCCCGTGGAAGCGGCCGGCCTTGTCACGGGACCTCGACGGGTCGCCGGCCGCGTGGGCGGTGGTGCCGAACGCCGCGATCCCCAGCCCCAGAGCGGCCGCACCACCGAGGACGGACCGCCGCCCCCTGGCAGGGGATTCCGCGTCGGCGTCGGAGCTCGTGGAGGTATGCGCATTGGTATCCATGCCGATCACTCTCGCCTTCCGACCAGGGGCCCCGACTCCCTCCACGGGCCGAACATCCCGGCCGGTGGGAGGAGTCGGCCTCCTCCCACGGCAGGACCCGGACGCACCGGCGTCCGCCTATCGTGGGGGAGTGAACAGAGCTTGGATCGAGCCCGCGTTCGACAGAAGGTTCGCCGGTCCGCGCATCCTGGTGCTCGCCGGTGTCATGGTCGGCTACGTACTCCTACTGCAGCGGCCGTCCGGGACAGGGGACCGGGCCCTCGCCGCAGTCGGTCTCGCACTGTGCCTGGCCGCGGGGAAATGGCTGTTCGGCGCGCTCCTGGCGCAGTCCGTCCTGCTCGTCGCCGCACACGCGCTGGGCGCGAGCACCGTCGCCTCGTTGAAGGTGCTGGCCGCCGTCACCCTCTTCGAGCTCGCGGTACGGCAGTCGGGACGCCGCCTCGCCGTCGCGGCGACGGCACTGGCACTCGCCGTCGCCGTGAACCGCTTCGAGGACCTGCCCGGCGAACTCCTGCCTGTGCTCTACAAGATGGGGATCGTCGCGGGTCTGCCGCTGCTCCTGGGCGCGTACGTACGCGTGACCCGCGACGCGGCGGCGCACGCCCGTCAACACGCGCGGCAGCAGGAGCTCCGTGCCGAACAACAGCTGCTGGCCGCCCGCGCGGCGGAGCGCACCACCATCGCGCGCGAGTTGCACGACCTCGTCGCCCACCACGTCTCCTCCATGGTGCTGCGCGTCGGGGTGGCCCGGCACGTCACCGCGGCCACCGGCACTCCCACCGACCCGCGGATCACCGAGGTCCTCGACGACCTGCACGCCAGCGCCGGCGCGGCACTGACCGACCTGCGGCGCCTGGTCGCCGTACTGCGGGCCCCGGACCGGTCCGGTCCCGGCACCGGCCCCCTGGTCGAGCCCGGAGCGCTACCCGCGGCTTTGGAGTCGGTCGTGGAACACAGCCGCCGGACGGGCCTGACGGTAACCGCCTCCGTCGATCCCCGCCTCGCACGGCTCGACGCGGTACGTGGCCTCGCGGTCCTGCGCCTGGCCCAGGAGGGCCTGGCCAACGCGGCCAAGCACGGCGGACCCGGCGCACACGCCGAGCTGGCCGTACGGGTGGCCGATGACGCCGTTCACGTGACGATCCACGACGACGGCGCCGGCAGGGCCCGGCCACCGGCCCCCGGCCCTTCCGGACACGGCTTGATCGGCATGCGCGAACGGGTGGACCTGCTCGGCGGCCGACTCGACGCGGGCCCCGCCGCCCAGGGCTGGCGGCTCACGGCCGAACTTCCTTCCCTCGCATCCGACATGGAGCCCCACCTGTGATCCGCATCCTCGTCGTCGACGACCAGCAGCTCGTCCGCATGGGACTGCGCATGCTCTTCGAGCAGGCGCGGGACATCGAGATCCTGGGCGAGGCGGACAACGGCGCGGAGGCCGTACGACTGGCGGAACGCCTGACCCCCGACGTCGTCCTCATGGACCTGAGAATGCCCGGCATGGACGGCATCACCGCCACCCGCCGCATCCTGTCCGCACGCCCCGCCACCCGGATCGTCGCCCTCACCACATTCGACGACGACGACCACCTGTATCCGGTGCTCGCGGCCGGAGCGTGCGGTTTCCTCGTCAAGGACACCCCACCGGCCGAACTCCTGGAGGCCGTACGCCGGGCCGCCAACGGGGAGGCGCCCTTCAGCCGGGACGTCCTCGACCGCCTCGTCGCCCGCGCCCTCCACACCCGTTCCTCCTCGGACACTCCGACGGCGACGGACACGCCGGCGCCGGCCATCACCCCGCGCGAACGGGAGGTGCTCGGACTGCTCGGGGTGGGCCTGTCCAACAAGGAGATCGCCGACCGACTGCACCTCGGGGTCACCACCGTGAAGACGCACGTGGCCAGCCTGATGGCGAAAACGGGCCGGGACAACCGCATCCGCCTCGCTGTCCTCGCGGTCCTCACCGGCATCACCCCGAACTGACATCGCTTCGTGTGCGCGGCCGAGTTGAGCGGTTCGGGCCAGGCGGGACTTCCAAAACACGCCCTGGTTTCGATACGTGGAGGCGACGAGGATCAGTCGGGCAGCGCCACGGTGAGGTCCACTTCGATGAGCTGCCCCGTGAAGCCGAGTTGCGCAACACCCAACAGCGTGCTGGCGGTGGTGAACGCCGGCCCGAGAGCCGAGTCGGTGAGCCGCCGCCAAGCGGCGCCCAGATCGTCCCTGTCGTCGCTCCGCACGTAGATCACCGAGCGCACCACGTGATTCGGCTCGGCACCAACCGAAGCCAGGGCAGCGAGCGCGTTCGCGACAACCTGGTCGACTTGCGGCTCGAGCGATCCGGCACCGACCAGGGAGCCACTCCGATCGAGAGGGCACTGCCCCGCAAGGTAGGCCGTACGACCGCTCTCCACCACGGTGATGTGGTGATAGCCGGGCGTCTCGTGCAGCTGCTCGGGGTTGATACGCGTGATCTTCGCAGTCATGCCTGAGAGTTTGACCGGCCCCGCTGCCGGTTCGCATCACAATTCGTTCCACCGAGCAGCACCGGCGGCACCTCAAAGGCCAAGGACCACCCCAAACCTCCCACCGAGGGCATGGGCAAGCCCGCCGCGGTCCTGGGCAGGAGGTGGGGAGAGGCTTGGTTCGTGAGCTGGACCGGTCCGGTCGAGATCGCCGCCGGAGTCGGAACCCGTCATGTGTCCGTCCGATGGCCTTGGCACGTGGTGGATCCCAAGTCTGCGTTCGGATGGGCAAGCACGTCCTGGTAGGAGGTGAGCCGTCCTTTCACGGGCGGGAGGCCCACGGCCGTTCAAGCATTGGGCGGGATCGCGAGGACCGGAGGGACGGCGGCCCCCGGAGTCGGGAGCGCTGCCACGATCGGATGGTCCCGTTCGATCGGACCGAGCTTCGCGCTGCTGCCAGGGGCGCCGAGATCGGAGAAGAACTCGGCGTTGACGGTGTTGAAGTGCTGCCACTCCTGAGGCGTGTCCTCCTCGAAGAAGATCGCCTCGACCGGGCACACCGGCTCGCAAGCTCCGCAGTCGATGCACTCGTCCGGCTGGATGTAGAGCATGCGCTCACCCTCGTATATGCAGTCGAGGGGGCACTCATCGATGCATGCCTTGTCCTTGACATCCACACAGGGCAAAGCGATCACAAACGTCATCGAACTGCCGTCCTCTCAGGTGGTTCCTGCTTGCCGTTCCAACGCAGCCGACCGTATGGCCTCAAGTAGCCTTGAGGTCAACAGGAGGCCTTTCATGACGAGCAATCGTTCCGGCGCCGTCCGGGCCACCCCGGACGACTGGCTGAGCATCGGCGAGGTGAGCGCCCGCACCGGGGCGGCCGTCTCCGCCCTGCGGTTCTACGAAGAGCTCGGCCTGATCGCGTCCGAACGCGACGATCGCAACCAGCGTCGCTACCCTCGGCACATGCTGCGTCGTGTCGCGTTGGTCTCGGTGGCCAAACGGATCGGCATCCCGTTGCAGGACCTTCGAGAGGCGTTCGCTGACGTACCGCTCGACCGTCCGCCGAGTCACCAGGAGTGGCAGCGTGCCTCGCGGAGCTGGAAGCGTCGACTGGAGGAGCGTCGCAAGACCATCGAGCGGCTTGAGGCCGAGCTCACCGGATGC
The DNA here is from genome assembly GCF_042887545.1 of Streptomyces sp. NPDC057939. NCBI lineage: Bacteria > Bacillati > Actinomycetota > Actinomycetes > Kitasatosporales > Streptomycetaceae > Streptomyces > Streptomyces sp. NPDC057939. The sequence goes on along the minus strand of NZ_JBHVPG010000011.1, from coordinate 20,755 downwards.
ATCGGATGCGGATGTCTCTCGATGAGGGCGTGCGCTCTGCTGAATCCGGGAGACACGCTCGCCGGGGACGGGGTCGGCCCCCGACGGCTGTGAGACGGCGCGTCGCACCGGAGAGTTCGCGCGTTCACTGCACGGAGCCATTTCCATCCTGATCAGTCGGCGGGTTTCGGGGCGACGACGGCTCGGACAGTGGCGGTTGTCCGGGTAGCGCTGCAACGGAGGCTCCGCGAGTGGTACGGGCGTCCGTGCATGCACCGCCATGGCGGAGCGCGCGAACCCGCAGTTCGGTACCCGGAGACGATCAGTGGGCCTTTGCCGCCTCGGCACGGGATTCGCGGGAGGACCACGGCCTGAGAGCCGATGAGGATGGTGCTGCTCTCGCGCCCGATCCAGGTCCGAAGTTGTCCTGATCGGGTCCTAGGGTGGTCGCATCGTGAGGGACCGTATGAGAGGACGAGGCTGATGAGGCACACCGCGCCCGAGGGGTACACCAGCGTTGCACCGTGGCTCGTCACCGATGACACCGGTGCGCTGCTCGACTTCATCACTGCCGCGTTCGGTGGCGAGGAGATCGCACGGGTTCCGGTCGAGGACGGCTCCATCGGTCATGGTGAGATCCGTGTCGGCGACACGGTGGTGCTGGCCTTCGACCGACGGCCCGACTGGCCGGTGATGCCCTCGCTGTTGCGGGTCTACGTCCCGGACGCGGACGCCGCCATGGCCGCTGCTGTTGCGCACGGGGCGCAGGTGATCACCGAGGTCGCTGACAGCGCGTGGGGGGATCGTGGCGGCCGCGTGCGGGATCCGTTCGGCAACTTCTGGTGGGTGGTGAGCCGGGTCGAGGACGTCGAACCGGACCGCGCATGGGAGCGCATGTCCGAGCCGAAGTACGCCGAGGCGATGCGCATGGCCCAGGAGACGCTGGACGCCACACTGAGCGGCCGGGAATCAGGGGTGGCGAGCGCCCCACGGCGCCCGACCCACTGAGCCTCTCCGGGCTCGTGGTGTGGAGCTTTGGACACCGCCTCGGCGCCGATCCCGCGATGGTCCCCGGAACCCAGCCGCACTCCTACACGTACGAGACCGACGGGGTCCGCGTTTTTCACGTCACTGACCGGTGCGGATCTCGTCGATGTGCTGCGCCAGAGCCTGTGTCTCCGCGATCAGCTGCCCGTGAGCCTTCTTCTGCTCCTCGGCACCCCGGGCCCTGAACCCCTCGCTGAAGTGGGGTTGGAGCTGGGTCCACCAGCCGTAGTCCAGCATTGCCCACGCCTGCGGGCAGAGGGGGGCGCGGGTCTTCGGGAGATACCCGCTGTCGACCAGGGACCGCTGGTACTTCTCCGGATCGCTGCCCTCCAGGTAGCACAGGAAGTTGAACGCCCTCTGCTGGGTGACGGGGTGGTCGCTCGACATGCCCTCCAGGGTCGGCGTGCCTTCCTTGCGTGCGATCTCGTCGAAGAGGATCGCGGCGGCCAGCGACGGGCCCGGCCCGACCTCGTTGACGGTGTAGAAGGACGCGAAGCCGTCCGCCGCGTCCTCTTCGAGACCGAGGTTGGCCAGGAGGAGCTGGCGCTGCAGGGCATGGCCCATCTCGTGGCCGAAGATGAACTCGGTCGACAAAATGGTCAGGCCGTCGGTGTTGTACTCGGACGCAGGGAACGGGGCAGGCCGCTCGACGGTCTTCACGACGTCGGCGAGGGCCTTCTCGATCTCGGTCAGGAACGGCGGCGGGACGAAGATCGTCCTCCCGTCGGGCTGGGTGACGGCGTCGGTGACGCCGGGTGGCACGGCGGCGGTGACCCGCACGACCAGGTCGTGCGGCAGGGTGAGTGATCTGTTCACCCAGTCGGCCGTACGCTCCAGTACGCGGGAGTTCCGGATCAGTGCCACGGCCTCACGGTCCTCCGGTTCGACCGTTCGGGGCTCGTAGACGACGGTGACTTTGCCGGAGCGCGCCACCTCGGGGCGGGGCCCTGCTCCGGGCCCCTGCCCGGCGTCGTGGACCTCGCCGCCGCACCCGGTCGAGACGACCCCGGCGAGGAGCAGCGCAGCGGACAGGACGATGCGCGCCCTCTTCGAGCGACCGGTGGTGTTCGGCATCCGTGTTTGGCTCCCGTCGAGTTTCCCCGCACTGATCCTCCGGCCGCCCGCAGTCGGGTGCCCGTCGAGCCGCCCGTACGGGGGACCGTTCGCCGTGCGGGCGACCTTCGGGAGGCCGCCCGGACAGGTGGGCGCCGTTGCGACGAGCGATACATCGTGCGAGCAGGGCGACTGCCATCACGCCGCCCCCCCCGAGGTGCCCATGGCGCAGACCACCGGAGCGCGGTGGGGCCACGGATCCACGGGGCGATTCCTTGTCGGAACGACTCAGTGGGCGCCGGGGACGGATGGCCCGTCGCCTCGGCGGTCCGGGGGTCGAGAGCAGCGGCGGGGCCCGAGCGGTTACCGAGGGACGTAGCTCTCGATGTGGTCGATCACCGCCGACACGGCATGTCGGTATGCGGTGCTCGACCGGCGGACCTGGGACAGCAGCATGCCCCCCTGGACGGCGGCCAGCAGGGCGGTGGCCAGTGCGGTGACGTCGGCGCCCTCGCTCAGCTCGCCGCGATCCCGCATGCGGGCCAGCCCCGACCTGATGGGTCCTTCCCACCGGTCGAAGGACGCGGCGAGATCGGTGCGGGCCGAGGGGTTGGTCTCGGCGAGTTCGCTGGCGAGCGAGCCGATCTCGCAGCCGCCCACCCACCCCATGGCGTCCTGCCGGTCCGCCGCGCCGGCGCACCAGGCCCGCAGCGCGTCGATGCTGTCCAGGTTGTCCAGCAGGGGGCGCTGCTGGTCGAGTTTGGTGTCCGTCTGAAAATCAACGACGGCCAGGACCAAGCCCTGTTTGTCACCGAAGTAGTGGTAGATCTGCGACGCGCTGACCCCGGCGGCCGACTGGACGTCCGGGATGCTCGTACCCCCGACGCCGCGGTGGAACATCAGTTCCGCGGCGGCCTCGATGATGCGGTCACGGGTCTTCCGGCCGGGCTTGGTGAGTCGGCGCCCCTCAGGCCCTTTGACGTCCGCTGGCGAGTTCATACCTGCACCGTACCGGCATTGGAATTGCCATTCCAATCCTGCGACTTGTAGAACTTGGAGCAGTCATTCCAATCCGTGTCGTCCCGGCCGCTCCAGGAAGGTCCTCATCATGTCCCTCGACCCCCAAATCGATGTCCTGCTCGCAAAGTTGGCCGCAGGAGGCGAACCGGCGCCGGAGAGTCGAACGGTCCAGGAGAACCGCGACCTCGCGAGCAGCCTCGCCACCCTCGCGGGCGACGTCGAACCGGTCGGCAGCGTGCACGACGCGGTGGCCACCGCCGAAGGCCTCGAAGTCCCCGTCCGCATCTACGCCCCCGCCACCGTCCGGCGCTCCGGGCCGCTGCCCGTGACGGTCTTCTTCCACGGCGGCGGATGGGTACTCGGAGACCTGGACAGCCAGGACCACATCGCCCGCATCACGGCCAACCGCTCCGGCACGATCGTGGTCTCCGTCGACTACCGGCTCGCGCCCGAACACCGCTTCCCGGCGGCGATCGAAGACGCGTACGCCGCCCTGACATGGGTGGCGGCCAACGCCGAAAGTTTCGGCGGGGACGGGAACAACATCGCGGTGTTCGGCGAGAGCGCCGGCGGCAACCTCGCCGCGGTCCTCGTGCAGGAAGCCCAGCGGCGCGGGGGACCTCGGATCGCACTGCAGGTACTGGCGTACCCGGCGGTCGACCGGTTCGACGACAGCCCCTCCATGTACGAGAACATGGCCGGCCCGCTGCTCAGCCGCAGCTGGCTCGAGTGGTTCTGGGGCCTCTACCTCAACACTCCCGACGAAGGCGCCGACCCGCGCGTCTCGCCGGCGCGCTCCGACGAGCCGGCCGGGCTTCCTCCCGCCGTCATCGTCACCGCCGAACACGATCCGCTGCGGGACCAGGGCGACCGGTACGCGCGGAAGCTCGCCGACGCCGACGTGCCGGTCATACACCTTCCGATCAAGGGTGCCACCCACGCCTTCTTCTCGTTCACCGGGTCGGTGCAGCTCTCACGGGACGTCTTGAACCAGCTCGGAGATGCCGTGGCCGCGGCGTTCAACGACTGACCCACTGAGCCCGCCACTTGTGAGACGACCAGGGACAGGCCGCCGAAGACCCTGGCCATGGCCCAAGTCCTCACCCGACGGCGTTGATTTCAGCTTGTTCGGTGACGCCTGGCCGATCGGGTCCGGCCGCACCGTCCGGTCGGCGCCGGCGCTTCGCGGTCCCGCCGCGCCAGGAGCTGGAGCCGACGTGGAGGGAGAAGCGCGAGGTGGCAATCGAAATCACCCGGAGCCGGCGTGCCCCGCAGGTCGACATGCTGAGGGCCCCTAGTCTTTTCCCGCCTGGGCCTGCGCCTGCGCCTGGGCCTGCGCACGGGCCGAAGACCGGCAGGGAAACTCGGAACCGGCGCAGACTGGACCGGCCGTCAGGAGTGCTGCCATGGCCCCCGTGGAGAATCCGTCCGTGCCGGGCGAACCCGGTCGTAGTCCTGGGACGGCGACGCTGGTGCTCCTGTCGTTCGCCATGCTGATCGTCTCGCTCGACCAGTACATCGTGGTCGTGGCGCTACCCGACATCGCGCGCGACCTCGGCTACTCCGCCCGGACGCTCCAGTCGGTCATCAGCGCCTACGCCGTGGCCTCGGCCGGGTTCCTCCTGCTCGGCGGACGTGCCGCGGACCTGCTCGGCCGCCGCCGCGTCCTTGTCGCCGGCCTCGCGCTCTACGCCGGGGCGGCATTCGTGGGAGGACTCGCGACGGGCCCCGGAACACTGCTCGTCGCCCGCGCGGTCCAAGGCCTCGGCGGCGCCCTCGTCTTCCCCACCACCCTGGCCCTCATCAACACCACGTTTGCCGAAGGCCGCTCCCGCAACCGCGCATTGGGGATCTGGGGAGGGGCGGGCGCGGCGGGACTCGTCATCGGTGTACTTCTCGGCGGCCTCCTGACGCAGGCCTTCGGCTGGGAAGCGGTCTTCTTCGTCAACGTCGCGCTGGCCGGCCCCGCATTGCTGCTCGCCTTCGTGGTGATCCCTCGGGACGGCGAACGCGAGAAGGGACGCAAGTTCGACCTGCCCGGCGCACTCAGCATTTCCCTCGGCGTCACCCTCATCGTGTTCGCCCTCGTCCAGGGTCCTGGATGGGGCTGGTTCTCGCCGGGCATCCTGGGGAGCGCGACAGCAGGTCTCCTGCTGATCGGAGCCTTCGTCGTCATCGAGCGGCGTAGCTCCGACCCGCTCATGCCGCCCCGGCTGCTCTCCAACCCCAACCTGGTGACCGGCGTGGTCATCGCTTTCATGTTCATGGCGACCTTCGGCTCCGTGCTCTACTTCCTGTCCATCCACTTCCAGGAGGTGCTGGGCTACGACGCCTTGCAGACCGGCGCCGGCTTCCTCATCCCCACAGCAGTGGTGGTGGCCGGTTCGACCATCGCGGGCCGTCTGGTGACGCGCTTCGGCCTCAGGCGCACACTGGCCGGAGCCCTGGCCGTCGGTGCGCTCGGCGCGGTCGCACTCGGCCTCGCGATTTCGCCCGACGGCACGTATGCCGAACTCGTCCCCGGCCTCGTGGTGCTCAGCGTCGGCGACGGGGTGGTCTTCACCGCCATGTTCATCGCCGCCGCCACCGCGATCCCCGACCGACAGCAAGGCATCGCCTCGGGCATCGCCTCCACCGGCTCGGGCACGGGCGCAGCCGTGGGACTCGCCCTCCTCGTCCTGGTGGCGACGGCGGATCTCGACGGCCTCTCGGGCGAACAGTTGCGCATCGCCACCGCCGAGGGAATCAGCAACACGCTCTTCGTCGTGGCCGGCGGAATCGCCCTGACGTTCCTCGTGGCCGTGACCCGATGCCCGACCCCCACAGAACCGCTCCCCACCCCGGTGCCGTACCAGACCCGCCGCTGCTGACAGCGGCCCGCCGGCTCGTCGGAGATCAGCAGGCCCGCGGAGCGGAACAGACCAAGCTCCGCCGGGGTCCGGCGGCGGATGAGCCGGGTTGGGACCACCGGCTCAAGTCGCTGCGGACGCGGCGGGACAGGCCTCGGTCCTGTTCAGCCGGCACCGACGGGACGCAGGCGCCGGCGCAGCCCCGCTATCGAAACGCACACTCTCGCCTTGAGGGTCCGGCCCGGTTCACCCGGTCGTCGTACGCGGTGCAGGATCTCGATCTGCGCACTGCCGTCGGTCTGGTGCCCTACACGGACGGCACGAAAGACCGTCACTGGGTTCTGACCGATCACGAAGATTCCGAACGCCTGTCGACCGGCCGGATCGGCCCGTCGGCGCATCACGGACGGCCGGGCGGCGGTACGGGTACGGCTCACCCAGCCCGGGCCGGCCACCGCTCGGCGCGCACCGTCTCCGACGTCTCCCGGATCGCGCCGTCAGCGACGAGGAACAGGCAGCGGTCGAATGCTCTTCCGCCGCACGTGCTGGCCGATCGGGCTGAAACCGGGGAGACTCGGGCCCTGTGGACATGGGGATCTCTGGTTTCAAGCCGTCGTTTCTGGTCGGCACCGAACTGGTTCGGCACGCGCACGGGCCACGGCTGGCGGAGCTTGCCGGCCGCAGACTCACGCGGTTCGCGCTGGTGCGCTTCGCCGAGGACGATGACTGGTATGCCGACTGCCCGGTGCTGCTGGACTTCGACGACGTGCAGCTGGAGGTGTGCCACTCGAAGTTCGACGAACTCTCGATCGGCTGGGACACGATCGACACCACGGTGGCCGTCACCGGATGGGAGTGGTTCGAGCTCACGCCCCGGTGGTCAAGCCGTCATGAGCTCATCGAGCCGTTCGTCGGCCAAGAGCTGTACGAGGTCGCGCTGCTCGAATGGTGCCCGGCAGCCGCCGACCTGGCGGCCGGATCGGTGGCTGTGGAGTTCGTCTTCGGCGGAGGCCGTCTGCGGATCGTCAATGGTCTCGATGAGAACCGCATCGAGGTCGGTGCGGCCCCGCCTGAATACGTCCGGTACCCGTTGAACCGTTGAATGCGACGGGCAGCGGCGCGGTCACGGCGGCCGTGGTCCGGGCCGGGCGCGCCGTCGCTGTGCCCCGGGGAACCTGTCGGGCAGGCGGTACAAGCGGCGACGCGAGCGTGGGTGACCTCGACATGCCCCTCAACAGCATGGCGCGCACGTACGGCCGGTGGAGGGGGACGATGGGATGGGAACGAACGCAGGAGCCGGTCCACGGCCCGGCCTCGCAGGAGGCTGCGGCCGTAGGAGGCCGGAAGGAGTCCGGAGCATGGATGCCACCGAGCCACTGCGCGGCGATACCGACCGGGTGCGGACCGCCGAGTCCGGGGCGGGCGGCCTGCTCGATGTGCTGGGTGTGGCGGCCGTTCTCCTCGATGCCGAAGGCCGCATCGACCTGTGGAGCCCGCAGGCCGAGGACCTGTTCGGTTACACCGCCGAAGAGGCGCTCGGCGAATTCGCGGGCCGCCTGCTGATCCATGAAGAGCACCTGGCGCTCGTCCTGGACATGTTCGCGCAGGTCATGGAGGGCAGGGGCAACTGGGTCGGCACTTTCCCCATCCGGCACAAGGACGGCAGCACGCGCATGGTCGAGTTCCGCAACATGCGGCTGCTGGACTCCCAGGAGGATTACTACGCCCTGGGACTGGCCGCGGACCAGGCGACGGTACGGCAGGTCGAACGCGACCTGGCCCTATCCGCTCGGCTGGTGGCCCAGTCGCCGATCGGACTGGGCGTACTGGACACCGACCTGCGCTACGTCTCGGTCAATCCCGCGGAGGAGCGACTCAACGGGGTGCCGGCCGCCGAGCACATCGGGCGGTACGTCCATGAGGTGCTGCCCGCCGTGGACGCGTCCTTCGAAGCGGCGATGCGCGAAGTCCTGGCCACGGGCATTCCCATCGTGGATCAGTACACCGTCGGCCGTACTCCTGCCGACCCGGATCACGACCATGCCTGGTCGATCTCGTTCTACCGACTGGAAGCCCCGAACGGAAATGTGCTGGGCGTGGCCACCTCCAGCGTGGATGTCACCGAGCGTCACCGCGCGGTCGAAGAACAACGCCACACCGCCCTCACCCTCCAGCACAGCCTGCTGCCGCACACACCACCGTGGCGTCCGGGCCTGGAGGTCGCCACACGCTACCGGCCCGCCCAGGCCACCATGGAGATCGGCGGCGACTGGTTCGACGTGATCCCCCTCAGCGGCGACAGGACCGCTCTCGTCGTCGGCGACGTCATGGGGAGCGGAGTCGCAGCCGCAGCCACCATGGGCCAGCTGCGCACCGCCACCCGAACACTGGCCGATCTCGATCTCGACCCTGCGCAGGTCCTGCATCACCTCGACCACGTCACCGAGGGCCTGGACACCATCGCGACCTGTGTTTTCGCGGTCTATGACCCCCGAACCGCGCAGATTCACCTTGCCCTCGCCGGGCACCTGCCTCCGGTTCTCTCCCACCCGGACGGCAGCCGCGAGTTCCTCGACCTGCCCACCGGCGCGCCGCTGGGCGGTTGCGGCGTTGCCTTCCACTCCAGCAGCCTCGCCTTCGGAGCCGGCGAACAGCTGGTCCTCTACACAGACGGTCTGGTCGAGACCCGCGACGAGCCGATCGACGCCCGCCTTGCGGTCCTCCTCACCGCCCTCAACGACCCACACCGTTCATTGGACGCCACTTGCGATCAACTTCTGCAAACCTTGCGCCACCCGGGAGACCACGACGACGTGGCCCTACTGATCGCCCGGGCCACGCCGACGGCGGGACCGACTGGTTGAAGGAGTATCGCCGCCGCTGACCGGGGGAGTGGCCGGGTGGACATGAGCGGGATGCGGAAGCCTGAGCCCGGTGAGCGCAGGTCCCGGGCGGCGAGGTTTTCGTGCCGCAGCAGTGGTCCGGGTGCCGCGCCACCGCGATCAGCTGGGCAGCGGGAGAGACGAGGAGCGCGTCGGCCACGCACGACAGCGGAGGACTCCGGATACGCCCCACCCGGATGCAGGCAGGAACGCCGGATGGTACTCGTCATACCGTCCAAAGCCCGTCGAGCGGGCGTACAGTGAAATGACCGGAAGCACTTCGCACACCGGCTTTCACGCGGGTGTCGTTTCCGGCGATCGCCTAAAGACCGGGCTGCTGACGGGCAGCCCGGGGGCAGGTCCGCATCATGACCACCACCGTTGACCGGACCGCGCCCCGCGACCTCGCCACAGAGCTCCCGGCACGCTTGTCCCTCACCCCGAAAACCATGCTCGCCGGTCGGCTGGACGGGGCCTGGTGGCCCCGCTCCCGTGACCTCGTAGCTGAGCTTCCAGCGCTCGCCGCCGCCCTGGAGGAATCCTGGGGCCGCGTCACGCGCGTCACCGTGAACCCCAGCCGCTGGCCCGTCGTACCGCACACCGTCGCCGTCGACGGGCGCACGCTGCACGTGGGCTGGTTCACCGAACAGGACCCCGACAAACTGATCCTGCTGTCCTACCGCGTCGGACGCTGGGACCTCCTCGTCATACCGCCCGAGACCGAGCCCACTGCCGCGGCCCGGCTGATGTCCGCCGCCGCGGTCCCGGGGAGCGTCCTGACCGCAGGCGTCCTCATGGCCAACGAAGCCGCCATCGGACGCGGTGTCCGCGATGCCCAGCGCCAGGAAGCCGGCTGGGAGGGCGAGGGCGGGGCCTGCATGTCCCCCATCGGGATTCCGATGGAGCGAAGAAGCCCGTCGCTGCCCGGGATCGAATGGAGTTGAGCTCAGTGGAGACCCTCGTCCTCATCGCCGTGATCATCCTCGTGATCGGCATCGGCATGCGCCTGATCCACCTCCTCAACGCCCAGCACGACGCACGGATCGAGGCCTACCGCTTCAGCGACCCCCTGCCGAGACCTCCCGGCCTGCCGCACGACACCGGTAGCGAAACCCACCGCACGAACACCATCCGGTGACCTAGGCATCCAACGGACGGACCTACCTCCGACCAGGGGCAACGGACGGGGCGCCACAGCGTCCGGCCCCGTCGTCTCCCCTCCCACTCCGAAAGGGAACCCGCTCACGTGAACCACATCCAGACCCAGCCCTCGTCGTCGCTCGGGCACGCCGAGGTCCGGATCATCGCGCGGACGCCCGAAGCCGCCCGAGCGGTAGCGCAGGCGCTGCGCCACTGCTTTGCCGGAGCGGAACAGCGCAGCTATCCCGGCCCCGACGGTGGCACCCGCCTCCACCTCACCGTGGACACGGCCACGCCTGCAGGCCCCGACCGATCCCGGCCGGCCGCCGGACCTACCCCGGTCGGCGCCGGTGCCCACTCCGACGAGGTCTGACCGGAAGGGCCCTCCGTGCTCGCGGGTCCGGCCGTTCCGACGCCTGGGGGATGCCAGGAGCTGATGGTTCACCGAGCAGGGAGCGCGAGGGCCGGGTGGTCCAGGGCGACAGCCTCGCTACTCAGTGTGCGGGTGCACCGAACTCCGCGTGCTGCGTATGGAAGGCGTATTCCGCGTCGTCGTCCGATGCCGGGGCCGAGAACACTATTCGGCGCGCTTCGGCCCGCGCTTGGGACATGAGCCGCTCGAACTCTTCGTCGGTCATCGCACTCACCTCAGGAAACTCTCTCGCATCGATGATTCGTGGCCCACGTGCCAACGGATTGGATGGTGAACCCCTACCGGTCCCAGGCGCGGGATCGGTGGTCGTGGCCGCCCGGTCGGCAGTGACCGTCGCAAAGCGGAAGGGGAGGGGCAGGCTTCGATCAGTCGGCCTGACTACGGGTGGCACGGCCTACGTCATCGAGCTCCGGACCGTCCCGGAGGTGAGGGAGCACGCGCAGGGCAACGCGCCGGGCGACGCCCCCGTCATGGCCCAAGGCCCGGCCGCTTGTGCCGCCGTTCGCCGACGTCGTGACCTCCGGAGCCGGCCGCCGGCGGGTCGATGCCCGCAACGTCGTACACGGGAATGCCGTCCCGTGCCTGAGTCGGATTCGCGCCCGGCCTTTCACGAGAGCCCGCGGGCCACGCTCGGGCGGGACGGCACCCCCGGCAGCGGAGCCCGGTAGGCGCCTCCTCGATATGGCGACGGGCCGCACGTGCGATGCGCACGGGCCGTCAGCGTCTGCGGTGACCTGCTGGATCGTGCTGCCGGCCCGCGCGCGCGGAAGGCGAACCGCGGATCGTGGGTCGCTACCCCGCCTCCTTGACGCAGGTCCGGTCCCTCGCCGGCAGCTTGCCGGTGGCCAGGTACCGGTTGACCTGGTCGTCCACGCACGCGTTGCCGTAGCGCCCGAAGAGGGCGTGCCGGTTGGCGCCCTCCAGGGTGACCAGCCTGGAGCTCGGCAGCTGCTTGCGCAGCTCGACGCTTCCCTTGTACGTCGTACGCGGGTCACCGGTGGCGGCGACGATCAGTGCAGGGGCATCACGCCGCACCCGGGTGGGTTCTTCGCGCGGCGAGTCCCAGAAGGCGCACGGGTTGATGTTGTTGGTCAGAGCGCCGAACAACGGGTGCGCGCTGCGATTGCGCTCGATGTCCCGCCAGTAGAGCTCGGGATCGCGCGGCGCGGCCACGTCCCCGCAGATGACGGCGGACTGCGCGCCGGTGGGCTCGCCCTCACCGCGCAGCACGTAGCGGAGCTCCGGGACGAGCATCGGCGGCACCGCCGTCGGCTGGCCCTCCGCGGCTTCGGCCAGTACGGAGACCAGCTCGCCGAACGATGCCCGCGCCGGGGCGGTGTCGTCCGCGATGCCCGAGAAGAGGAGCAGTGGCACTTGGCTGTCGTCGATCCGGAAGGCATCGGCGCCGGCGCCGATGGTCAGCGGCCCGCGCGCGGCCGCCGCGACGACGCGGTCGACGGCGGCGAGCACCTCGGCACGGCTGCGACCGAGGCCGTAGGTGTCGTGGTGCTCCGCCGCCCAGGCGGCCCAGTCGGACAGCGCCTTCTCGTTCGCGTGCTCGGTGCCCTTCAACAGCCGGGGGCGGTAGTCGCTCGGGTCGATCGCCCCGTCCAGCACCATCCGGTCGTGTCGGCCGGGGAACATCTGCGTGTAGACCGTGCCCAGGTAGGTGCCGTACGAGTAGCCCAGGAAGGAAATCCTCCGCTCGCCGAGCGTGCCGCGGATGACGTCCATGTCGCGGGCCGTGTTGCGCGTGGTGATGTGGGGGAGCACCGCGGCGTCGGTGGCCCGGCACTTGTCGGCCAGGCTCTTCTGCAGGGTGACCTGGCGGTCGAAGCCCGCCCGGCCGGCGCCGGCGGACAGCCAGGTCATGCCCACGGGCAAGCCGCAGTCCAGCGCGGTACTGCGTCCGATGAAGCGCGGGTCGAAGCCGACGATGTCGTAGCGCGCGCCGACCTCCTTCATCGACGCGCGGGCCTGCGGCGGGGACTGGAGTCCGGGACCGCCCGGACCGCCGTTGTTGAGGAGGATCGCGCCGATGCGGTTGCGGGAGTCGGTGGCCTTGAGCCGGGAGATCGCCATGGTGATCGTGCGCCCCCTGGGGTCGGCGTAGTCCAGGGGCACGGTGACGTCAGCGCATTGCACGCCCGCCTGGTCCAGATCACGGCCCGTGGTGTCGTCGGGGCCCTTGGTGCAGCTGCCCCAGCCGAGGTGCTGACGGTAGTACCGATCCAGTCCGTCCCCGGGGCTGCCCTGGGCGGGGGTCTCGGCGGCCGTGGCCAGTACGGGGGAGGACGTGAGGCAGGCGGCGAGAGTGAGGCCCACGGCCAAGGCTCGGCGTGCGGTGGGGCTGACAGTGGCCAATCGGCCTTCTTGAGCATCGTCCGCTTGGTGTGATCGCATGCCCCGAGGCTAGGAACCCGCCCCTGTACGGCACATCACCCAAGGGCACGAGGACCCCGGTCCCGTCCACCCCCTGGCCCGGGACCTGCGGCCCGGTCCGGTCTCCTCCTTCGGGAGGAGACCGTCTGCGGGGCCGCGCTGGGGGCCCTACCGGCCGCACGCCCTGCCGCAGGGGGAGATCGCCCGCACTGGCATGCTGTCAGGAGTTCTTCGGCTCCAGAATCGAGGCAGCCCTGTGTCCACTCCCCAAACCCTCTTGCTCTTCGCATCGATCTTCACCGTCGCGGGATCGGTCGTCGGGGTCGTCGCCTCCCTCAAGATCCGACGCGTCCGGTTCCTGCTGAGGGAGGGCAGTACCGCGCGGGGCGTGGTGACCCGTCTCGAGGAGACCCGGATCGCGCCGGCCTCGGATAGCGGTGGCACCAGCCGGAGCGTCGGAACCACCGTGTACTACCCGGTCATCGCGTGGAGCACGGGCGACGGCCGCGCAATGGAAACCAGGACGAACATCGCTCGGCCCAAGGACCGGACCCTTCGCGTCGGTGCTCGCGTCGAGGTCCGCTACGACGAGGCGGACCCGTCACGCTGGATCCTCCCGGCCGAGGGCACCGCCTTCTGGTGGCTGTTCACCGTACTGGGCGCGCTGTTCGTCGCGTTGGGGCTGGGGTTCGCCATAGGAGGCCTGTCGTAAGGGGCCTTGCCCTGGTTGGGGCTTGAGCCGACGCGATCGCCGTCATGGTGGCACCCGGGCACGATCCAGAGGTAAGTGAAGTCAGTGAAGTCCAGGACAGACGGATCCCGCGTCCGGCACACCGAAGATCCCGGTAACGATGGCGCGGAGGCCCTCCAGCCTTGAAGTGGAGCCCCTGAGTCGTTTCCCCCTGCCGTTCACCGCCTTCGGACCCTGGCTTGCCGCCCCCCCCACCACGGGAGCACCCACGTCGTGCCGACTGCGCACCCCTCGACTCAGGGAGTTGGCGGCTGGGCAAGGCAAAGTGCCTGGGCAAGGCACCTGCGAGGCAGGGTTGCCCACTACGGACGGAGCGTGGCGGTAGGTCCAAGGCCTGCCCGCCGAACTGACGTTGATGGTGTGGCAGGGTGGTGGGGCAGGCGGCCCTTCGGGGCCCGTGAACGTGAGAAGGGGTATGCCATGAACGAGGCCGAGCTCAGGACGCTGTTCGCCGAGATGGACACGGACGGTGACGGGCGGATCAGCATCGTCGAACTGGCGGAGAGGTTCAAGGCCGAGGGAGCCCAGGGACACCTCTCCGAAGAGGTCAAGAAGGCCATGGTGGCCGACGCGAACCACGACGGCGTCCTCGACTTCGAAGAGTTCAGCACCCTGCTGAAGTAGCGGCGGGCCTGACAGCCTGGGCGAGCCTCAGGGGAGCCTGGGCCAGTCGCCCGTGGGAATGCCTGCCCGCCATGCTGAGGGCGCCGGCGCCCGTAGCGCAGGATGCCGGCGAAGATTCGTTCCCGAACACCGGGTTCGCCGGCATCCTGTCCGTCGCGGACCGGGATGCAGGCGCGACCTGAGAAGGGACCGGCGACCCCCACCGGCTGAGTACCGACGCCGCGCGAGCCCGTCGGGATCACGTGGGCGTCGTGCGCCCGACGGCCCGGTTCCTGACGCACGCTCACCCTCACCACCCCCAGGTCGCAACGCGCCGTCGCGCGCAGGGGCAGTCACCCCGAGCCCAGGACCGGTTCGCCTGTCCTCCGGCGGCCCGGACCCAGTCCGGCGACGGCTGTACGTCGATACTGGTGGCCTGTCGTGGCCCGGGGTGATCCCGGGCTGTATCAGGGGCGGGGGCGGGCCGCGGTGTCGAGGTAGAAGGCGTCGATGCTCTGCACGGCCTGCTCGAACTCGTCCAGGTTGACGGGCTTGGTCACGTAGGCGTTGGCGTGGCTGCTGTAGGCGCCGGCGACGTCGTCGGGGGCGGAGGAGGTGGTGAGGACCACCACGGGGATGGTCTGGAGGTTCTCGTCCGCCTTCAGGACGCGGAGCAGTTCGCGGCCGTTCATGCGCGGCATGTTGAGGTCGAGGACGATGAGGTCGGGGCGGATGCTGCCCGGGGTGCGCAGGTGCTCCAGCGCGGCGATCCCGTCGGTGACCTGGACCAGGTTGCGGGCTCCGCGTTCGGACAGGGCTTCCTCGATGAGCAGGGCATCGGCCATGTCGTCCTCGACGAGGAGTACGTCGAACGGCCGGGCGGGGGTGGTCATCATCGGATGCTCCGTGGGAGTGGGTGCTTCGTCGGTGTGGTTGAAAAGTCCCGGCCAGCGCCGGCGAGCACCTTGCCGGGTCATGCCGCAGGCGGCGCCCAGCTGTGGGTAGCCGGCCCCCGCGCGGGCGGCCGCTTGCGCGGCCTCCCGCTGCAGCCGTTCCGTTGCCTGCCGGAGGTGATCCAGCAGGTGCAGCACGGCCAGGGCCCGCGCCGGATCATCCGGGGCCGGATGGGCGGGGCTTTCCAGCAGGTCGAGGGCGAGGCGCCGGGCGATGCTGCCGACCGCCGCGTCCGCGGCCGCGGCGGTCTCCTGCGGACCGGTCCGCAATACGAAATCGTTGCCTGGCATACCGGGCACTGTAGACCCCCGGGCCGGCCCTGGACAACACAAGTTGTCGTCGGCCCTCTAGAGTGTGCGGGCCGCACTCCCCCGACGAGGACGGCTTCTACTTCGGAGGGGTGCATACGATGACCGGCGATCAAGGACGTTCGCGCGCACGAAGGTTCGCCAACTGGACGACCCGGCGCTGGCTGCGCGTCGGCGTGTCCGCCGCCTTGGTGATCCTGGCCCTGCTGGGCATGACCGGGGCCTGGGTGCTCGGGCGCACCGCCTCCCTGAGCGAGGAGCTCGTGGACACCCGGTCTCCCGCACTGACCACCTCCTTCCGCCTGGAATCGGCCCTCCTCAATCAGGAGACCGGCATCCGCGGCTACGGCCTCACCGGCACGACCGAGTTCCTGGAGCCCTATCAGAAGGGGCTCGCCGAGGAGAAGGAGTTCACCACCCGGCTCCAGGAACTGCTGCGCGGCGACCGTGCCGGTCTCGCGGACCTGAAAGCCGTGCAGGACGCGGTCGCGGTATGGCAGGAACGGGTCGCCCGGCCGATCGCCGCCTCACCGGCGGGACAGCCTTCCGCGCTGGCCTCGGAGCTGGCCGCGGAAGGCAAGACGACGTTCGACCCGCTGCGCGCGGCCATGACCGCCCAGCAGGACCGGTTGCGCACCGACCGGGCCCAGGCCAGGGAAGACCTGTTGGCCATGATGACCTTGCGCAACTGGGTGTTCGTGACGATCGCCGCAGTCATCGTCCTCCTCGCCGTCCTCGTCTTCGAGGGGCTGCGCCGCGGCATCACCACCCCGCTGGAACAGCTCGGGACGGACGCACGGACCATCGCCGGCGGCGACTTCGACCACCCCATCACCTCGACCGGCCCCGCCGACCTCCGGCATCTCAGTGGTGAGATCGACTTCATGCGCCGACGCCTCGTGCGGGAACTGGCATTCACCGAGGAGGCCAGGCAGCGCCTCGACGCCCAGGCCGCCGACCTGCAGCGCTCCAACGCCGAACTGGAGCAGTTCGCGTACGTCGCCTCCCACGACCTCCAGGAACCACTGCGCAAGGTCTCCAGCTTCACCCAGTTGCTCCGACGACGGTACGGGGGGCAGCTCGACGCAAAGGCCGATCAGTACATCGACTACGCCGTCGACGGCGCCAACCGGATGCAGACCCTCATCAACGACCTCCTGGACTTCTCCCGCGTCGGCCGGGTCCACCAGCAGCTCCAGCAGGTCGAGTTGGACAAGGTGTTCGCGCGGTCCCTCTCGTCCCTGGAGGTGAGCATCGAGGAGTCGGGGGCGAGCGTCACCTCGGACCCACTGCCGATCATCGCGGCCGACCCCACCCAGATGGGCATGCTCTGGCAGAACCTGATCGGCAACGCCGTCAAGTTCCGCCGCCCGGACCAGGCCCCGCGGATCCATGTCACTGCGGCTCGGGAAGGTGACCTGTGGCGGTTCACGGTCACCGACAACGGCATCGGCATCGACCCCGAGTATGCCGACAAGGTCTTCGTGATCTTCCAGCGGCTCCACACCAAGGACGCGTACTCCGGCAGCGGAATCGGCCTCGCCATGTGCAAGAAGATCGTCGAATTCCATGGCGGGAAGATCGCAGTCGACCCCGACCACCGGGACGGCACCCGTATCACGTTCACCCTCGCCTCCGAGCCGGCGACGCAGGGGGCCGTGCCCCCCACGATGCCCGAGGCGACCCGCGCCGGCGCAGAGCCCCAGCGATGACCGCGACGCCCGACCCCGTCCGTCAAGAGCCGCTGTACCGCATCGAAGAGCCGCATTGCCGCGACCTCCTCGCGGAGGACGAAGACGGCGACGCCCTGCTCGTCGAAGAAACTCCTCCACGACACGGGCCTGCGGTTCGAGTTCACCAAGGGGACCGACTTCGCCGAGGCGCGCCGGCCCACCCAGAACCTGCGGGTGCGCGAGTGGAGGTCCGGGACAGCCGAAAGGCACCGGTGCGCGCGGGCGGCAACTGCCCTTGCCATGCGGTCGGGTGTGCCACGATCTGAGCATGCTCGATCACATTTCGCTCCAGGCGGCGGACCCGGCGGCCTCAGCTTCCTTCTACGACCGTGTCCTCGCACCGCTCGGTGGCAAGCGGCTGATGGAATTCGGCCAGGTGATCGGCTGGGGTGCCACCCAGCCGCGATTTTGGATCGGCCCGGTGACTACGCAGGGGGCGGTGCGCGAGCTTCATGTCGCGTTCGCTGCGGCCGACCGGGCCCAGGTGCGCGCGTTCTTCGAAGCGGCGGTCGCGGCGGGCGCGGAGGTTCTCCACGAACCGAGGGCGTGGCCGGAGTATCACCTCGCCTACTACGGGGCGTTCGTCAGGGATCCGGATGGCAACAACGTGGAAGCGGTGTGTCACCGGCCCGAATAGCCGGTTCGATCGACGGCCGGCGTACCGGAGATCCCTGACCCGGGAGCCGGCCGTCAGGTGGGCGTCGCCGGCCGCGGCGGTCCCGACGGTGCGGCGGCGGGGCTCCTTGCCGGGCCGCCGCTTCCGTCAGCGGCTGTTGGGTGTTGCCGGTGTTCCGTGGCGGGTCACTGTGCGGGCAGGCGCGGTGTGCGCGCGGGTTCCGTGCGCCTGGTGCCGGTCTTCTCGAATGCCGCCGCGAGGGTGAGGAGGGTGTTGTCGTCGTAGGCGCGGCCGGCGAAGGTCAGCCCGACGGGCATGCCGGTGTCCGTCATCGTGCCCATGGGCACGGTCACGGTCGGGATGCCGAGGTGGCGGGGGACCAGGTTGCCGTTGGCGACCCAGACGCCGTTGCGCCAGCCGAGGTCGGCGGACGCCGGGGAGACGTCCATGTCGGCGGGCCCCACGTCGGCGACCGCGGGGAACACCACCGCATGCAGACCCAGTGCGTCCATCCACACCTCCAGGTCGACCCGACGGGTTTCCTCAAGGCCCCGCAGCCCCTGCTGGAGGTACGGCATGTCGGTGAGGGACTCGTACGGGCGTTCGCGCACGATGCGCGGGTAGTCACCGATGGTGTCGTCGAAGCCCTCGTAGCGGTCCGGCAGTTCGCTTTCCTGCTTGGGCCAGATGCGGTCGCCGTCGACATTCGCCAGGGTGGGAAGCGCCGGGTCGCCGTTGGCGCGCAGGAAGTCGTCCCAGGCCCAGGCGGAGAGGTCTTCGATCTCGAAGGTGAGGTAGTCGCGGCCGACCAGCCCGCGGGTGAGCAGTGAGGGTGCGCCGGGCCGGTCGGACTCGTAGTTCGACACGACGGGGAAGTCGACCTCCACGACCTCGGCGCCGGCGGCCTGCAGGTCGCGGCGTGCGGCTTCCCACAGGGCGATGACCGAGGGGCGGGTGTCGACCGGCTGTCCGGTCTGACCGCCGATGCCCCCGGCGGGGTTCGTTCCGGCGTCGGGGTCGGCGTTGATGTACATCCTGGGTACCCCGACGCGCTTGCCGGCGAGCGCCTCGTGGGCGGCCGGGGCGTCGACGGGTGCGAGGGCCGGATACGAGGCGGGCCGTACCTGCGAGGGGGAGGGCAGCGTCACCCACGGCTGTGCGCGCCACAGGTCGCCGCGGGTGTGCGGGTCGTCGGCGACGATCACGTCGAGGAGTTCGAGGAGGTCGGCCATGGTGCGGGTGTGCGGGACGACGACGTCCATGGTCGGGACGAGCGGCCAGTTGCCGCGGACCGAAATGACGCCGCGGCTGGGTGTGTAGGCGCACAGCGCGTTGTTGGAGGCGGGTGCCCGGCCGGAGGACCAGGTTTCCTCGCCGAGGCCGAACGCGCCGAACGACGCCGCCGTCGCGGTGCCGGACCCGTTGGAGGAGCCGGAGCCGTAGGCGCTGGTGAGCCAGTCGGCGCTGTACGGGCTCTCCGCACGGCCGTAGACGCCGCGCTGCATGCCGCCGTTCGCCATGGGCGGCATGTTGGTCAGTCCGATGAGAACTGCTCCGCCCGCCCGCAGCCGCTCGATGGCGAAGGCGTCGTGCTGGGCGACGAGGTGCTCGAACGCCGGCGAGCCGGCGGCGGCCGTCAGTCCCTTGGCGAGGTAGCTGTCCTTGGCGGTGTAGGGGATGCCGTCCAGCGGGCCGAGCGTCTCGCCGCGCGCCCGGCGCGCGTCGGAGGCCCGCGCCTCCGTGTGGGCGTCGGGGTTCATCACGACCATCGCGTTGAGGGCGGTGGCCGTGCCGGGCCGGTCGTACGTGTCGATCCGCGCGAGGTAGGCGTCGAGCAGCGCGACCGCGGTGGTCCGCCCTTCTTCCAGCGCCGTGCGCAGGTCGGCGATACAGGTTTCCACAACATCGAATCCGCGCGTCATGAAGGTCTCTCCCTGAGGGTTGCTCGCACAGGCGGCGGCTGGGGGCGCACCGCTCGCACAAACGGCACGCGCTCCACGCTAACTAGATTTTCAGTCTAGACTAGGAATCTAGATTCTCGGAAGTAGACTTGGAGCCTGGATTTCCGTAACCGAAAGTGAGCTCATGGCTACGTCGCAGACCGGGCCCGCGCTGCCCGAGCGCCTCATCCCACCGCGCGACGGGGTCGGGTCGGCGGATGTCGAGGCGGAGGCCGTTTCCCGGCCCGCCGCCCGACTCACGGCCGACAGGAAGCGTCAGCGCAGTGGGGACGAGGCGCGCGGGCGCGCGATGAGGGCCGCCATCAGCGTCATCGCGGAGAAGGGAACCGCCGGCATGCGGATGTCGGACATCGCCGAGCGGGCCGGTATGAGCACCGGGCACATCCTCTACCACTTCGGTAAGAAGGACCGGCTCCTGCTCGAAGTCCTCGCCTGGAGCCAGGCGGACCTCTGGGCCCGATTCCAGGAGGCCGCCGACCGGGCGGCGTCCCCGGCCGAGAAGCTCGATGTGTTCGTCCGCCACTACCTGCCCCGCCACCAGGGCGACGAACGCTACGCGCTGTGGACGCAGGTGCTGGCCCAGCGCCACGACGCCGAGGGACGCCACATCCTCACCGCGCTCCTGGACGGCTGGGACGAACGGCTGGAAGCCATCCTTCGCGAGGGTCGGGACGTGGGCCAGTTCGCCGACGTCGACCTTCCCGAGTTCACCATCCGGGCCGTGGCCATGCTGAGCGGTCTCTCCGAGGACGTGATGTTCGGACGGTCCCGCTGGCAGCACACCTCCGCGCACACCTTCGCCCTCTCCGCCCTCGAACGCGAACTGCGTCCACCCGCTGAGGCATGACACCGCGCCCGACGAGGCCTGGCGGGCGCAAGTGGGTACACGGCCGTGGGCCGAACCTCAGGAGAGGTCCGGCCCACACGATTCCGTCAGTGTCGTTTCGGTGGCTACTTGGGCATGAGGACGGTGTCGACGATGTAGACGTTGGCGTTGGCGGTCTTCACGTTGCCGCAGACCACGTTCGAGGTGTCGTTGACCTT